>JAIXZE010000006.1 GCA_027489875.1 Verrucomicrobiales bacterium | reverse complement strand
CGTCCGAGCAGACGGCCCTCGGGAATGGACCAGCGCCAGAAGGTGCCCGCCTCATCGGGACAGGTGCAGGATCGCGCGTCGCCCGCGATGGCGAACTCGGCCGTGAAGAGGTTCGTGGGGGCGGATTGCAGGATGGTGGTCCTCGAAATGTTCGTCGTTCCCGGAAGTCGCCAGTCCAGCGCGTTCGCGGCCGCGTTGAGGAAGAGAACGTGGGTGCCGTCGGGGGCAAATCCGCGCGGAAAACCCCGAAGTGTCCCCACGACTTCCAGGTGGGGCGTTCCTGTTCTTGAAAGGGGCGGGAGCCTCCACACGGTGGTCCCGCCGCGGCCATTGGTCTGCGAGTAGGTGAACAGGCGGGTGCCGTCCGCGGACAGCAGCGGGTTGAAGTATCGCCACGATGGAAGGGCTGGCGGGCCGGACGGCGGGTCGATCGGCCAGAGGCGGACGGTCCGGTCCTTGCTGCCCGTGACGAGGGTTCGACCCTCCGGGGCCACGGCCACGGTCCAGACCTCATTGGTGTGACCTGAGAGTGTGCCGCGGCGCTCGCCCGTGCGGGCATTCCAGAGCTCGACCTGTTGGTTGGAAGTGGTCGTCACCAAGGTTTCGCCATCCGGTGAGAAGGCCGCATCCCAGACGTTGTGTGGGCTGGGGAAGGAGCGAGGTCCTGCGCCGGGATTGGCCAGGTTCCAGATGCGGGCGGACGTGCTCTGGCCGGAGGTGACGAGTTGTCGGCCGTCGGGTGAAAAGCGGAGATGGAAGTGGAGTTGGTTCGTGGCGACCGTCATCAGCAGGGCCTCGGACGCTGCGTCGAACACCTGGAGATCCTGGTTGGCGTTCATGACCGCCAGACGCCGGGCGTCGGGGGAGAGGGCTGGATGCCAGCCGCGGATGCCGAGTCGACGGCGCTCACCGGTGCGGAGGTCGAGGTGCCACAACGGTTCGGGATTCGCGCTCCGGAAGAAGGGATGGTTGGGTGAGGAAATGACGATTTCGCCGGCGGTCGTGACTTCCTGGCCGGGTAGGGAAGGCAGGTTGGTCCGCAGGTTCCGCGTCAGCGGATCCCAGAACTGGACGCCATCGACACCGGCGGAGATCAGTGTGCGGCTGTCCGCACTGAAGGCTACGGACCAAAGCGTGTTGGAGGAGGGAAGCCGCAGGGTGGGTGGATTGGAGAGGTGGCGGTCCCACAGGTTGAGCGTGCGTTCCGCCGTCGAAGGGAGGTCCTGGCTTCCCGAGGCGATCCATCGGCCATCCGGGGAGACCGCGACCGACGTGACGATCCATGGGTGGTGGCCGAGCGTGGCGATTTCGTCGCTGCGGCACTGTTCCCACAGGAGGCGGTAGGTGAACTCGCGAAGGTCCGCAGGGTTGCCTCCGCCAGATTCCGGTCCATGGCCGTGGCGCACGAGGAGGCTTTGCGCCCGGCCGATGTTGCCTTCGCGCAGGGCAACAGACGCAGCGGCGACATCCGCCGCATAGAGGTTCAGCGCCATTTCCACGCGGCTGGCTTCCGCGCGACGCCACTGGACGAGGACGCTGAAGGCCCCCAGCACGAGAGCTACGGCGAGCGCAATGGAGACCCCGGCAAGCGCGGGGTTTCGCCGTCCCCAGAAAGCCAGTCGTTCCAGACGCGAGACAGGCCGTGCACGGATGGGTTCACCGTTCTCGAATCGTGTGAGATCCGCCACGAGTTCCGCGGCGCTGGCGTAACGGCGCGAGGGTTCCTTGCGCAGGCACTTGAGGCAGATCGTTTCGAGGTCCGCCGGAACATTCGCGTTCAGCGTGCGCGGTGGAACCGGGTCGGAATGGATGACGAGTTGCAGGGTGGCGGCCACGCTGTCGGCCACGAACGGCGGCCGCGCGGTGAGCAGTTCGTACAGGATTGCCCCGATGGCATAGACATCCCCCGTGGCACCTGCCGGGCCGCCGGAAACGGACTCCGGTGCCAGGTACGCAGGCGATCCCATGATCTCCCCGGATCGCGTGAGGTCGATGTCGGAGTCGAGTTGCTTGGCGAGGCCGAAGTCCGTGACACGCGGTTGGTCCGACGCATCCAGCAGGACGTTGGCTGGCTTGAGGTCGCGATGCAGGACCCCGCTGTCGTGGGCGTGTGCGATGGCCTCGGCGACCTGTCGGACATAACGGGTGGCTCGCGCCGCGGGAATGGGATGGCTGCGGACGATGTCGGCCAGGCTGGGACCATCGACCAGTTCCATGGCGAGGAACGGTTGGCCATCGATCTCGCCTACCTCATGGATGGTGACGATGCCCGGGTGCCGGAGCCGTGCGGCTGCTTCGGCTTCCGCCCGGAACCGCGGTTTGAATTCGGGACGCGCCCACGCGCCGGCGAGGAGCATCTTCACGGCGACCTTGCGGTTGAGCCGCCGTTGGCGGGCCTCGTAGACAACGCCCATTCCGCCTCGGCCCAGTTCGCGGATGAACTCGTAATCGTCGACGCCGGGAAGACCCGAGTCCGCGGGAACCGCAGGCGTTCCGAAAGCGAGCAACGCGAGGCAGCGTGGACATTGTCCCTCCAGCCCTCCGACGGCGGGAGCGGAGCCGCATCGCGGGCATGGAGTGGGCGAGGTCATCGAGGAGAGATCGCAGGACTTTCGGCCCCGGATTACATACGGAGTGGCAGGGAATCAGGCGCTCCCGAGGGAATCTAGGAGGTGCCGCATCTCGGCGTCGACTTCGAGGGGGCTGTCGACGGTGTCGGCGACGGATGCGCGGACGAGTTGGCGGTAACGTTCCCGGAGGCGGTGAACCTGCACGGCGAGGGTGCCCGGAGCCAGGTTGAGGCGTGTGGCGAGGGCGGCGTATTCGCCCGCGGCGGGCTCGCGGCTGAGGAAGGGACGAAGGGCTTCGTAGGTGGCCGATTTGCCGGTGCCGGAGTGTTCCGCGGTCAGGCGCTTCAAGGCCTCGGCCATGAGCGACAGCGCCCATTGACGTTCGAAGAGGCGATCTGGCGTCTCCGAGTGGGAGGGTTCGTTGCGGTACCGCTCCTCCGCGGAATCGTCGTCGAGTGAGACAATCTGCCGGCCACCGCCCCGTTTGAGGGCGGTATTCCGTTCGTGTTCGTTGACGAGGTAATGGTTCAGGGCGGTGAGCAGGAACGAGCGGAACCGCCCCCCTTCGCGGGTGATGCGCGCGAGGTCGTTCCGTTCGAGCAGGCGGGCGAAGAATCCCTGGGTCAGGTCCTGGGCGGCGTGGGCGTCGTACCCGCGTCGGCGGACGTAGGCGTACAGGGGAAACCAATAGGCCTGACAAAGCTGATCGAGCGCGAGGTGGCCCTCGCTGGACGCGCCATCGCCGGCCGCAAGGACAAGTGTCCAACGGGTCGTTGCGAAGGCAGGCGAGGATCTGGACTCTTCAGCGGCCACGTGGGCAAACGATGCCATGGGGAGATGCCAGTTCCCAGAATCCAGTTTCCAGAATCCCCGGGGTGACAACGTCCTCGTCGCCGTTCCAAAGCCATTCCCAAGGCGATGAGGACATCGCCGCCCCGAATCCTTTCCAAAAGGGGGTAGTGTCAAGATGCGCCCCACGCGGCGCAGTGGCTTGGTTTCAAACCTCAAACTTTCCCCCGCCGGGTGAGGGCACCCGGCCTTCAGACAAGACTGGCAACTGGGATCTGGGAACTGGCCACTCCCGGTGTAGGCCGCGTGCCCTCACGCGGCGATTTCATGAACCATGCCGGGTGAGGGCACCCGGCCTGCAATGGGGCGGAGGCTCGATGACCTCACCCGGCGTCATCCGATTCCCGGCTGCGCAAGGGATCCACCACGCCGTCGATGAGGATGGTGGCGATCGTGCCGCCTTCAGGGCGCGGATCGAGCCGGAAGCTGGCGTTGCCACCGTACTGCTGCTGGAGGCGATGACGGGTGTTGGAGGTTCCCACGCCTTCGCGGTGCACACCCTCGGGTGGTAGGCCACGGCCGTTGTCCTCGACGATCAGCACCAGGGTGCCGTCGGGTGTGGCCTGGATCCGCAGGGTCACCGTGCCCGGCTTCTGCACGGGTTCGACGCCATGCTTGATGGCGTTTTCCACCAGGGGTTGCAGGAGCAGGGTGGGAACATGGAGGTGGAGCAGGTTCGCGTCGATGTCGCGCTCGACGATCAGGCGGTTTCCGAACCGCATCTGTTCGAGGGCCAGATACCGGTCGATGAACTCCAGTTCCTCCCGCAGGGGCGCTGTCAGCCGATCCCCGCGATCGAGGGATTGCCGCAGCAGGCTGGCCAGCTTGACCAGCATGTTGTCGGCTGCCTCGACGTCCCGGTACATCAACGTTCCAATGCCATTCAGCGCGTTGAACAGGAAGTGGGGGTTGAGCTGCATCCGCAGGGCCTGGAGTCGTGCCGAGCTCAGGCGCGATTCCAGTTCGAGGACGTTCCGTTCGCGTTCGCGGAACGAGTTGTAATACGCGACGGCATGGGTGCCGGTAACGACCACCCAATAGACGATCATGTTGAAGAAGAACGTCGCGACGAGGACGTAGCGCAGCATTTCGTCGAACGGCTTCTCGGCACCGCGCAGGGGGATCAGGACCTGGGCGAGAGCGGTCCGAAGCAGGATCCAGACAAGCGAGAAAACCGTTCCGGCCACCAGGTGCAGGGCGATGCGGAGTCTCCAGTGGGGACCGGCCAGATTGAACCGCCGCGCCAGCCACGCTCCGGGAATCGCCAGCAATCCGAACAGGTACCAGTCGGCGAGCGCCCCCGTGATGGCCGATCCCCACGCCACGGGCACGCCCACCTTTGCGGAGGTGAGGTAGTGCTGTCCGGCGAAGGCCAGGGCGACCAACGTCCAGATCAACGCCAACCCGGACAACCGCCAGGCGAGAGGGACGTGGAAATGCGGACCTGACATGATCCGCGAAGGTGGGCCGGGAATGGGGCGGCCTGCAAGGGCGGGGGCGCATCTTGACACTGCCCCCGTTTGGAAAGGATTCGGGGCGGCGATGTCCTCATCGCCACTGGGAATGGCTTTGGAACGGCGACGAGGACGTCTCCACCCCGCAGGCAACTGCCACTGGGAACTGGCAACTCCTCCGGCCCTGCCTCGTGACCTCGTCATCTACGGCCCTGGCCATTGACGGGGAGGGGCGGGATCCGGGATGGTCTGGAGCGTGGGATGGATCCGGCAAGGATCGTCCCACGCCGCATGCGCATCCCCCGTTTCACAAAGGTCTTGGCCGCCCTGTTCGGGTTGGGCTGGACCGTCGTCGCGACGGGGGCGGACGCAGGCACGCTTTGGTCGACCAAGGTGCGCCCCCTCTTCGATGTGCACTGCGTGAAGTGCCACGGCCCGATCGAGCAAAAGAGCGGTCTGGAACTGGATACCCCGGAGTCGGTGCTGAAGGGTGGCGATGAAGGGGCGGTGGTGATCCCCGGCGATGCGGCGAAGAGCCGATTGTATCAATACCTCGCGGTCGGCGCGGATCCGCACATGCCGCCGAAGAAGCAGCTTTCGGATGCCGATCAGGCGATCGTGCGGGAATGGATCGAGGCGATGGCTGCACCTGCCCGCCAGGAATCGGCCAGCGTCGCCAAGCCGCGGACCTTCGGTTCCATTCCCGAAGCCGTCGACACCCTGCTCGCCGAAGGTTGGATCGCACGCGGCCTCCAGCCCGCGGCTCCGTTGGACGATCAGCTCTGGTGTCGACGGGTGTATCTGGATCTCGTGGGCCGCATTCCCAGTCCCGAGGAGATCGATGCCTTCGTGGCGCTCCCGGCCGAGGAGCGGCGCCGTTCGTTGGTGGATCGATTGCTGGGATCGGAAGCCCACGTGGTCCGCATGCGCGAGTTGTGGGACGTGTTCCTGATGGGCCGACCGAAGCGCGAGAACCACGAAGATCGCCGGAAGCAGAACGGCTGGTGGGGATTCCTCGAGGAAGCCTTCCGGAAGAATCGGCCGTGGAACGAAACGGTCCGTGATCTCCTCGTGGCCCGCGGGGATGCGCCGGAATCGAAGGGCGCGTCGTGGTTCCTCTACGAGCGCCGCAACGAGCATCAGGCCATGGCGGAGGCGGTGGCCCCGGTTGTCTACGGGACGCGCATCGATTGCGCCCAGTGCCACGACCATCCACTGGCCCGCGAGATCAAGCAGGCGCACTACTGGGGATTGGTGGCGGCGTTCAACCGCAGCAAGAACATCGACGGCGGAAACCAGGTCGCCGAGTCCGCCGTCGGCGGCTTCATCAACTTCACGAATCTCCGGAAGGAATCGCAACCGGCCATCGTCACGCTCCTGAACGGACGCGTCGTTTCCGAGGAACGACCCGCAGCGGGCGCGAAGGAGGAAGATGCCGACGACCGGTACGTGGATCCGAAGGCCAAGCCGCGGGTGCCGAAGTTCTCGCGTCGGGCGGCCTTCGCCGAGGCGGCCACGCAGGACAATCCGCTGCTGGCGCGGGCGTTCGTGAACCGCACGTGGGCGGTGTTGTTCGGGCGAGGCTTGGTTCATCCCGTCGACGAGATGAACGCCCGGAATGCGCCCAGCCACCCCGAGTTGCTGGACTGGCTGGCGGCGGACTTTGCGCGGAGTGGCCATGATGTGCGGCGGTTCGTCCGCGGGTTGGTTCTGAGCCGGGCCTATAGCCTGGCGCGCGGAACGGGCCCAGCAGAAGCGTTCGCATCGGCATTGGAACGGCCGCTGACGGCGGAACAGTTGGCGCGGTCGTGGCGTGTGGCGGCCGGCGTGGCCCCGGACGACGATACGTTGCGACGGGCCACGACCTCGGCTTTGCCGGACGTGCTTCCCCGCGAATACAACGCCACCTTCCAGCAGGCGCAGTACCTGGCGCATGCGCCTGCCCTGGCGGAATTGCTCAAGCCGGAAGGCAGTGGAACCGTGCCACGGTTGGCGGCGATGAAGGAGCCCACGGCCCGCGTGCAGGAAGCCTTCCGCCGGACCTACGGACGCCAGGCCGATGCGGACGAACTGGCCGCAGCGCTCGCGTTGGCGGACGGCGCGGACACCTCTGCGGGGGCTTCGAGCCGGGATCTGCTGTGGGCGCTGATGACGAGTGCGGAGTTCCTGACCATGCCATGAATGTGAATGCCGACACCCATGGAGTCGCCCCGGGCCAATGTCGTGTGGACGAACACCGGCTGCATCGCCGGCTGTTCCTCAAGGGACTCACCGGTGGCACGGCTGCGGCCGTGACGAGCTTCTCCGGACTCTTCCACAACCCGGTCTTTGCCGCGGAAGCCAAGCGCGCCCAGAAGCGCTGCATCCTGCTCTGGCTTTGCGGTGCACCCAGTCAGTTCGAGACGTGGGATCCCAAGCCCGGCCGTCCGTCGAGCGGTCCGTTTGGCAGCATCCCGACGCGGATTCCCGGCGTGCATTTCTCCTCGCTGATGCCCCGCTGCGCGAGCATCGCCGACAAGCTCAACATCGTCCGGAGCATGAAGACCGCGCAGCCGGAACACTTCCAGGCGATCAACCTGCTCCAGCGCGGCAATCCTGAACGCGCGGGCTTCACGCGGCCCACGCTCGGCAGCGCCTTGTCCCACGCCCTCGGCCAACTGGATTCGCCGATCCCGAACTTCGTCTTCATCGATCCGATCCCCGGCGGGAACGAGTTCGAAACCTTCAAGGCCGGCAACTGGACGGGTTGGGTGGGTGCCGAACACGCGCCGGTGCGCGTCGGCGGCGACTACTCGAAGATGATCGGTGCGGCCACTGACGCCCTGCCGCAGAACGATCGCGAATCGCGGGAACGGCTGCGTCGCTTTCTCACGGCCAAGTTCGAGCGTGACCGCGGCAGCGTGGCCGCGCGCAGCCAGAACGCTGCGTTTGAAAGGATGCGTGGCATGGCGGCGAGCGCGGAACTCTTCGACGTCAACCGTCTTCCGGCCCACGACCGCGAGCGTTACGGCCCCGGTGCCTTCGCCCAGCACACGCTGATGGCGCGGCACCTCGTCGAGAACGGCGCTCCCTTCGTCATGGTCGCGAACGGGATGTGCTGGGACAACCACGTCTTCCAGCACGAGATCCACCAGATGCTGGTGCCGGAGTTGGATCGCGTGCTGTTCCACCTCATCACCGACCTCGAGCAACGCGGACTGCTCGATTCCACTTTGGTCGTGGCGATGGGTGAGTTCGGTCGGACGCCATGGCTCAATCCAGCCCGCGGCCGCGATCACTATCCGAACGCCTGGAGCCTCATGATGACCGGGTGCGGTCTGAAGCGCGGCGTGGTCACCGGGGCGACCGATGCCGACGGCGTCGATGTGATCGAGAAGCCGTACAACGAGCAGAACCTCTTCGCGACGATCTTCACCGCACTCGGGATCGATCCCCACGGCGAGTACGAACTCCCCGGCATGCCCACCTTCCATCGCGTGGAGGACCGGGCCGAACCGATCCGCGACCTGCTGGCCTGAACGAACCCGCATGAACCTCAAGCTCCTCCACGATCACAAGCTGCCCACGGGCGTGCTGGGATTCGCGCTGCATCCGGATGGCACCCGCGGGTTCGCGTCCTGTGTCGATGGCTCGATCCAGCAGGTGGACCTGGCGTCGGGAAAGGCGGAACTCTTCGAGGAACGGCACACGTCGTATGCCAGCGGATGCGTCGTGCATCCGGATGGAACCACCCTCCTCAGCAGCGGCTACGACGGCCGCCTGCTGTGGCATGAGATCGAGACGCGACGCTGCTGGCGTCGGGTCCAGGCCCACGCGTTCTGGAGTTGGCAGCTGGCGATTTCACCCGATGGCCGGCGTGTGGCGACGACCACCGGGCAGTACATTGCGGGCGGATGGAAGTATGAGCCCGCCGCGGAGACCGAACCTTCCGTGAAGGTGTTCGACACCGCGACCGGCGAACTCGTGGCCGCACTCGCGCACACGCCTCCGGTGTTGAGCTGTGCGTTCAGTCCCGATGGCCGGCACCTGGCCGCGGCCAACATGAGCGGCGAGGTTCGCGTGTGGGATCTCTTCGCACGCGATGCCAGGGAACCGGTCTCGCGGTGGACGACGCCCGACTTCACCTCCTGGGGCACGATCAAGACCCACCACTTTTGTGGCGGGATCTACGGGCTCGCGTTTTCACCCGATGGCGGATCCCTGATCGGGTGCGGCATGGGACCCATGACGGATCCCATGGCGGGCAACGGCAAGATGACGTGGCAACGCTGGGATTGGCGAAAGGGAGAACGCCGCGACCAGATCCGCGACGGCCAGCACGGAGCGGGGTTGATGGAGTCGGTGGCCTGGCATCCGGATGGTCGCCATTTCGTGATGGCGGGACGGCAGGCCCAGGGCACGTGGAATGCCGCGCTCTTCGGCACGGAGGATGGCGGCCTTGTTCATTCGATCGACACGAAGAAGCGGATCACGCACGCACGGTTTTCGAAGGACGGGAAATCCCTCGTGCTCGCAGGTGCCAACGGCCAGCCCCAGCGGAAGGATGGTGCCTGGCCCGCCTGGGGACGGATCCAGGTCTACGCCGTGGAGGGGTGATTCATCTTTGCCATCCTTCAATCTTGAACACGCGCTCCGCGAGCTTGCGCGACGGCTTTCCAGAGTCGGGTGAAAACCAGACTTCAAATCGGGCAGCATAGGGCTTTCCCCAGTCACCCTCGTAAATCTTGAACTCAGCCTTTGCACCGAACCGCTCCTGGAGGTTGGTTGACCCCTTCATGCGGCTCTTCGAACGGTCTTCCAGCTCCTTAACCGACAATGGGATTCCCTGGGTGACCTCGAACGCCTTCAGATGAACGGATCCCGGTTCTCCGGGGTTGAGCGAGTAGGTCACTCCATAGATCCCTGGCTGCATTCCCGTGAGCAGTCGGAATGGCTGTGCTCGGCGACCCGCCTGACGACTGGCCAGATCACCGGATCGGGAGCGGGCAGCCTTCACGGAGGCGTCCGGGTCCTTCAGGAACTCCGCGAACTCCATTTCCAGTCTGGCAAGTGTGGCCTTGGTCACCCGTCGTTCCGGGTTGCCGGAGTACTCATGGATCTCAACCCAGACTCCGCCACTTTCGATCAAGATGCGGCTTTTGTGCAGCCCATGACGTAGGCTCAGATCCGGCTCCACCGGCGCCGTTCCCTCCTGCACATGCCGCACGATATCCTTGCTCCACTGGATTCGATCCAAGCAGAGGAGACAGCGGGTCTGGAACCCGAGTCCTCCACCGGAATGCGAGGCGTTGCCAGCCAGGGTATCCAATGGCTCACCTTCGGAACTCCATCGTCTCGACGCAAAATGGGTTCTTCCCTCAAGGAACACATGCCAGTCCGGAGAAGCTTTTACGTAGTCACGGAATGCCTCGGGGTGATTCATCGACGCCTTCCGCAGCGAAGGGATCGCAGGGATGATCTCTGCTGTGTTGTTGCCTGGGACGGTCAGTGCCCTTCGGATGGCCTCCTGAAGCCCGTAGACGTTCCCTGGTGTCTCTGCACCCCAAGGATCCGGTGCTTCCGGTTCCGGCTCGGCAATCTCAATGCCTGCCGGAATCGTCAGGTTGTCCGCAAACCCGTCCTCGCTGGGGCCAAAGGCGACCGCAATCGACGCAAAAGCCACGGCCATGAAGCTGGCGGCTCCGCAGCAGAAAGTGAGGAGCAGGTGCATGACGGCTGTGCCCGGTCGTCCTTGGGTGAAATTCCAGATGCAGGCGGCGATGACTGCCAGGAACGCCAGGGCAGCAAGCACGAACAGGACATCCGTCACGCAGAGCAAGGGGCGCCATCCGACAGCTGCCGTCGCCGCGAAGCCGCCGACAAGGCAGAGCTGTACCAGCGCAGGGAGCCACCAACGGTCGAAATACCGCGCGAGATGTCTCTTCATTGTCTGCGTTATGGTCGTCCGCACACGGGACCGTGGCTACTCCAGCCCATACCCCGGCGCAAGCTCTCCAATTCGCCCACGCCCCCGTTCCTTCCCGCCGCGACACCCCCGCATCCCGCTTTGTCGGGGATCCGTCGAAGGCACCAAGCCCGTTGAAGCCAGCCCCCACTCCGCGGATCCACAGGTGCGGAGCACCGACAGACAGTAGCCCACGGCGCGAGCCGTGGGTCCCACATCCCGGTGGATCATCAGCCCCAGCGGGGGCGACAGACGGGGCATCCCCAAATGAGGAAAAGCCGCAAAGCGGAGGAAAGGTTGGCCAGCGGTCGGGGGAGTGGAACCACGGATTTCGCCGATAGCACGGATACGCAGGGACCTGGCTTTGCATTGCCACACACCTGCGAGGTGAAGGCTCAACCGCGCTGGAAACATCCATTCCAGTCCCGTCCATCTGTGGAATCCGTGGAATCCGCGGTCAAAACAACCGCGGTTTTCAGGCTGATGGGAACCGGCGGCCAATCCGGGTGGGCGGCTGCGTCCGTGATGCTACCCGCCTTGGCTGCGTGCGGGGATTCCGCCCTGGGTGCGGCCTTCAGTTCGTGAAGTTCGTCGGGGCATCCGGATTCCGCAGTCGATAGAACCGCGCGACTCCGCCGTTCTCCTCCGGAGTGAACGGCGTCGACGGCAAGCCTGGATTCGGAACCTGATAGGCCTGCACGATCGTCCAGTCCTGGAGATTGGAGGAACTCTCCAGCACGAGGGGACCGGTGGTCGGCGGAACCTTGAAGGGCACGGTCGTCCCACCCACCTTCAGGGCCAGGGCCGACCTCTGGTAGGATCGAAACACCAACGCATTGCCATTTGAACTCCGCCGGATCGTCCGGCGTCCCCGGTCATCCACCGCTTCGATCGTCGAAAAGATGATGTCAAACGGCCCCGTGAACTCGACGTGGTAACGACGCGGCGTGCCCGGAGCGGCCGCAGGAAACGTCCGGGTAACGCGAAACGGATTGAAGGGGACGAAGTCATGCTCGATGGACAACTGGGCCACGTACCCGTCGGGATCCTCAGCCTCCACGAAGTACTCCATCCCCCGACTGCAGTAGACCGTGACTCCCGGCGGCGGCCAGACCACCCGGATGGCCGGAGAGAGGTTCTCGGGAACGGTTGGCTGATAGCGGACACGGACCGTTTGTTGCCCGTCCGCTTCGTACCAGCGGGAGGGAGCCAACGAGAACTCCAGCCACAGCGGTGTGCTGTCCGCCTCGACGTAGCTTGGATTCAAAGCCAGTGACAGGCTGGTCTCGGACGCCTCCAACCCGGCAAACTCGACGGCACCTCGATTCACAAACAACCGCCAGAAATTCGTCTCCGGACTTGGGAGGCCATTGGTCAGGAACGCGGCAACCCTCAACACCTGACGAAAGGGGACGACGTCGGTTCCCTCCCGTTCCAGCAGCAATCGGGCGGGAATCCCGTTCGTCAAACGAGGAGTGGTTGGTTCCAACATCAGCTCGTCCTCCACCGTGAGTCGGAGCCGCGGGACCTCGGCCGGGACGCCCGCCAGGAATGGTGCCTCTCCTCCGGGGATGACGAGCGGCCCGGGATCGCCCAGAGCGATGGAGGTGATCTGCCCCAATTGACCATCGTCGTTGAGGCCTTTCGCACGGACCAATCCGTCCGGACCGAGGATCAACTGGAACAAGGGCGTCACCGACAATTGCTGAACCGGCTCCAGTTCAGGCTCCAATCGCAGCGGGGTCTTTGCCCGGAAGAGGTCCGGGGCCAAGGTCCCAGGGAAGGGCCAGACCGTATTTCCCGGCCCGCATCCTGACACCTCGCCGTTATCGTCCACGAACAGGTAGCCAACGGTGTGATATCCGAGCCCCACCAACTGCCGCACCGGGAGCCCCGACGGTGCTCCCGGCACGAAACGCGGTTCCCGCATGGGCGCTTCCGAGAACCCCGTTTCCAGGGCAAACACATGACCCCAGACATAGATCTCGTCCCGATCCGTCCAGGCAAAGACCTGGTTCGATACCACCGCGATCCGCGTCCAGACGCTCGCACCCACCGGCGGATCGATCTCCAGGAATCCCGTACTGAAGGAAGTGCCCGTCAATCCGCTACGCGGGCCCATCAGGCCCAGTGATTCCTGCCCGGCGACAAAGACCCGTCCGGATTGCGTCAACGCCACGAAGCATCGGCCGCCCCCCACCACATCCACCACCGGTCCCGCGTCCGCTGGCAACCCGGCTGGATCCTCGCGGTACTCGGAGAATGCCAAGGCGGACTCGAGTGCCGGTCGAGGCGCCCGCAACCACCACAGCGCACCGGCTTCATCAATGCCCATGCCGAATGGCGCCAACCCCAGATAAGCCGTGACCACAGGGGGCACCGCCTTCTTCCAGGTTCGACTTCCAAGCCGCACGGGACTCGGCGCCCGACTGTTTGGAGCCGACGACGGATTGGTCTCATTCGAGATCTCGGGTTCGCCCCAGGCGAACAGGCGTCCATCCTGGTCGATTGCGAAGTAGCGCAACCCCGGCGCGAACCAGCGCCACTTCGTCACTCCCGCGGGAAGTGGTGCCGGTCGCCCGCTCAACCGGCTGTCCGTGGTTCCATCGCCGTACTGACCGAGATCATTGGACCCCCAACACCACAACCGCCCGTCGTCTCCCAGGACAAACGAAGTCGCGCGGCTACCTCGGGCTATCGCGGCATGGATCGTCGATGCCACCGCCGTCTGAATGAGTGGCACGGCCAGCAAACAGAGCGCGATCGACAGGGAGTGCCAGCGGCGCGGGTTCGATCGGGGAGGCATAACGCAAAGTGTTAATCGGGTCGGACGGCGTGGACAAGCGACAGCACCCCCCTCCGGGGCGTCTTTTGGCGTATCGTCTGTCGGGCCTGGGGCCACGGGCTGGCCTCACGTGGCGGGTTCCGGGGGTGGCAGGCGGACGGGGACCTCGACTTCGATGCGGTGGCCGTGGGGTTCGACGCGGGTGACGGTGAAATCGCCGCCGCATTGCCGGGCCCGGGCGCGCATTCCGACCATGCCGAGCGTCGAAGGTCTTGAGCCATCGGGCGGGGTTTCGGGCATTCCGCGGCCGTTGTCCTCGATGCTGAGGAGGATCGTGGAGGCGGTGGCATGGAGACGGACGATCACCGCGGTGGCCGCGGAGTGGCGGGCGATGTTGGTGAACGCTTCCTGTGCGATGCGGAAGAGATGGGTCTCGGTCTCGTCGCAATAGCGTTGGACGCCCGACGCCTTGAAATCGACGGCGAGGCGCGTGCGTTGCGAGAAGGACTCAGCGAGCCATTGCAATCCGGCTTCGAGCCCGAAGTCGTCGAGGATGACGGGACGGAGGAGTTGGGAGAGTTCGCGGACGTTGGCGATGGACTGGTCGACGAGATGGAGGCAGTCGGCGCGGAGGAGTTCGATGGCGTGGTTGCCCTGGTTGTTGAGGTTGGAGCGGACGGCGGCCAGGGACTGGCCGAGTTCGTCATGGAGTTCGTGGGAGAAGCGGCGGGCGGCTTCCTCCTGGCCCTGGAGCATGTGCCACGAGACGCGATCGAGCTCGCTCGACTGCCATTTCATGCGGTCGATGCTCTGGCGTACGAACAGGATGGTGGTGGCGGCGCAGCCGATGGCGAGCACGAGGCTCGTCCCGAGGAGGGAAGTGGAGTTGCGGCGCAGCTTGTCGGACTGGTCCTGGATTTCGAGTTCTGCCTCGGCGAGGCGGTCGGAGCTTCTGCGGATGAGTTCATTGACCTGGGAGATCATCCGGTTGTTCTGGTTGAAGAGGTCCTGGATCTGGGCGGGTGAAGCGGGGTTGGTCACGTAGAGGACCTGACGGATGTCGTCGCTGAAGGACTTCATGCTCGACTCCAGTTCGAGCCAGAGCGGGCTGCCCGCCATGGCCCGAACCTCGCCGGAGAGTTGGGTCAGCTGTTGCGTGCTCTCTTCGAGGTTGCCGAGGAGAAGCGTCGGTGCCGGCGGCTCCTGTCCCGGTTGCACGATGCGTTGGAGGACCTCGGTCATCGCGTTCTGGGTCGCCTGGATCTCATGGATGAGGCGGGCGATGATGAGGTGGTCGCGTGCGAGCTTGGCGACATTCTGGCTGATGGCGCGACTCCGGCGCACGGCGACCCAGCCGGAGGCTCCGAGGAGAAGGAGGACCAGGAGGAAGCCGAGGGTGAGTCCGCGGAGGACGTTTCGGCTGCGGAGCGTCAGGCTGGAGTAAGCCATGGGCGGGGGCGTCTCAATCCACCATGCCGTGGCGGATGGCGAACCGGACGAGTTCGGTGCTGGAGTGGAGGTTGAGCTTCTCCATCACGCGGCCGCGATGGGCTTCGACGGTGTAGACGCTGAGGTTGAGCTGGGAGGCGATTTCCTTGTTGGTCTTGCCTTCGGCGATGAACTGGAGGACCTCGCGCTCACGCGGGGAGAGGAGGTCGATGGGTTCCGTGACGTGCTTCCGGTAGTCTTCGAGGACCGCATTGCTGACATCCGGGCTGAGCCAGGCCTTGCCGAGGGATACTTCGCGGATGGCAGAGACGAGGTCCTGTTCGGTGCACTCCTTCAGCAGGTATCCCCGGGCACCGGCGCGGAGCATCTCGCGGACGTAGACGCCGCTTTTCTGCATGGAAAGGGCGACCACGCGTGTTCGCGGATACAGCTTGGTGACCTGACGGGTGGCCTCGATCCCGTTGAGCTCGGGCATGGTGACATCCATGACGAGGATGTCCGGACGTAGTTGACCGGTCATTTCGAGGGCGAGACGACCGTTGGAGGCCTCGCCAATGACGGTCATGTCGTGCTGACCTTCGAGGATCCGTCGGAAGCCCTGACGGACGAGGCTGTGATCGTCCGCCAGCAGGATGCGCAACTTGGCGGGTTCCATGGTGGAGGAGGTTAGGGGGCGTTGGGGCTTACACAAGCCGTGGTGCGCGGTGCGGCTTTACGGTTTTCCGGAGGGGGTTGCCGGTCGCGGTGGGAGGGCGGGGAGCGGGACCGTGTTGGTCCTGGACGTGCCGCCGCCGATGGCCTTGTAGGCCTTGACGAGGGCAGTGAGCTGGGTCTGTCGGATCTCGACGAGGTCGATGTGGGATTCGAGTGCCTCGCGTTGGGTGAGGAGCACCTCGGTGTAGTCGGCACGGGCCGAGTCAAACAGCTGGGAGGAGAGGGTGGAGGAGTTGGCGAGGGCTTCGACCTGCTGCGACTTCATCGCGTAGCTCTGGCTCATGTTGCTGATCTGGGACAGCTGGTTGACGACGTCGATGTAGGCCTGGAGGACCTTTTGTTGGTAGCGGTAGATGGCGGCGATCTGGTCGGCCCGGGCGCTGGCGAACGCGGCCTTGATGGCGCTGCGGTTGATGAGGGGGCCCACGAGGTTGGCGGTCGCGCCGTAGACGAGGTTCTCCTTGGCGAGGATGGGAGAACCGAGGGTGAACGATTCGATGCCCAGCGCCGCGGAGAGGCTGGCGGAAGGGTAGAAACGCGCGCCCGCGGCCTTGACGTCGAGGCCGGCCGCGACGAGTTCGAGTTCGGCCTGGCGGATGTCGGGACGATTCCGCAGCAGTTCGGAGGGCACGCCAGCCTGGAGCTGGTTGAGCGTCCGGAGCTCGAAGCCTTCCGGATTCCGTTGGATCGGCTGGGGGTAACGTCCGGCGAGGAAGTTGAGGCGGTTCTCTGTTTCGGTGATCCGCTGCTGGATCGCGAACAGGGCACCCCGGTTCTTGAAGACTTCCGCTTCGAACCGGCGCACGGCGAGTTCAGTGACGCGTGCGGCGGATTTCTTGAGCCGGACGGATTCCAGCGCCCGCTGCTGGACCTCGACCATCTGTTTCAGGATGGCCAGCTGGCTGTCGAGGGCGAGCAGCTCGTAGTAGGATTCGGCGACCTCCGAGACGAGGTGGGTCACCATGAAGTTCCGCCCCTCCTGGGTGGCGAGGTAGCGGGACATGGCGGCATCCCGCTGGTTGCGGAGCTTCCTCCAGATGTCGATCTCCCAATCGAAGTCGGCGATGACGCCGTAGTTCCGGAGGGGTTCGGGGAACCTCCGGCCTTCCTGGATTTCGAGGTTCTCCTCGACGGCACCGTCGCGGGTGTTGCGTGAGACCTTCTCGGCTCCGGCGCGTCCACCCAGCTTCACGAAGGGGAAGAGTTCGCCTTTGCGCGCGCCGGCCTCGGCCTTGGCGATGGCCACCTCCTGCTGGAGGATGTGGAGCTCCTGGTTGTTGGTGAGCGCGGTCGAGATCAGGTCGACCAGTGCGGGATCCTGGAAGAACTCGCCCCACCCGATCATGGCAGGGTTCGGAGTGGTTCCGACGCCGGGAAACTGTTCCGGCAACGTGACCGTGCTGGGCGGCAGGGGACCGGTGCGCGGGGTTCCGCATCCGGCGGCGATGGACAGGATGGCTGCGGCAACGGCCGCGGGGAGATGCTTCAAGGCAGTATTCATGCGCCGGACCTTTCGTCTTCGGGGAGTTCGCTCAATGGGAGTTCGTCTTCGTCCGGGAGGAGTTTCGTACGTTCGGAGAGTCGGGCGAAGATGTAGTAGAGGCCGGGGATCACGATCACACCCATCACGGTGCCGAGCAGCATGCCGCCGGCGGCGGAGGCTCCGATGGTTCGGCTGGCGATGGCACCGGCGCCGGAGGCGCGAAGGAGGGGAACCATGCCGGCGATGAAGGCGAAGGAGGTCATGAGGATGGGGCGGAATCGGGACCGTGCGCCTTCGATGGCGGCCTCGAGTGCGCTTACGCCCTGCGAATGCCGCTGTGCGGCGAACTCAACGATCAGGATCGCGTTCTTGCCGAGCAGACCGACTAGCATGATGAGGCCGACCTGGGCGTAGATGTCATTGTCCAGGCCCATGGCCTTGAGCAGCATGAAAGAACCCATCACGCCGACCGGGAGCGAGAGGATGACGGGCAGTGGGAGAAGGAAGCTCTCATACTGACCGACCAGCACCAGATAGACGAAGACAAGGACGATCAGGAAGATGTAGAGGGCCTCGTTGCCGCGGCCGACTTCGTCGAAGGACAACCCGGCCCATCCGATGTCGAAGCCGCGTGGGAGGGTCTGGGCGGCGACCTCCTGGATGGCCTTGATGGCGTCGCCGCTGCTGTAGCCATCGGCGGGAGCACCCTGGATGGAGGGAGCGGGGTAGGCGTTGTAGCGGGTGATTTCGTTGAGGCCCTGCTTGGGCTTGATGGTCATGAACGCGGAGTAGGGAACCATCTCGCCCTTTTCGTTGGCGACGAACAGGTCGTTCAGATCCTTGGGGAGTTTCCGGAACTTGGGATCGGCCTGGACGTACAGCTTGAAGAACTGGCCGAACTTGATGAAGCCCTGCTCATAGGTGCTGCCGATGAGGATGGAGAGGTTGTCCATGGCCTTGCCGATGGAAACGCCCTTCTGCATGGCGGCCCTGTTGTCGATGACGAGTTCGTGCTGCGGGTAACTGGCACTGAAGAAGGTGAACAGGCCGCGCAGTTCCTTGCGCTTTGCCAACGCCGCCATGAACTCGTCGTTCACGACCTGGAGCTTGTCGTAATCGCCGGTGGCGGTCTTGTCGAGGAGACGGAGGGAGAAGCCGCCGGCGGCACCGTAACCGGGAACCGCGGGTGGTTCGTAGAACTCGATGGTGACGCCGGCGATGGCTTTGCAGCGGTGTTCGAGTTCCGCGATGATCTGGGGCGCGGTCATCTTGCGCTTGGACCAGTTCTTCAGGTTGATGAGGCAGGTCCCGGCGTTCGATCCACGGCCCTCGGTCAGCACCTCGTAGCCCGCCAGCGATGAGACGGATTCGACGCCTTCGATGGAGTTGGCGATCTGCTGGAGTTCGGTGGATTTGGCGAACGTCCGTTCGAGCGTGGATCCCGGCGGCGTCTGGATGATGGCGTAGATCATGCCCTGGTCCTCGGCCGGGATGAAGCCGACGGGCAACCGGCTGCCGATGACCTGGATGGCCACGACGGCGGCCCCGAGGACGATCAGGGTCAGCACCCAGCGGTGGACAATCCGACGGAGCAGGGCGGTGTAGGCGTCGGTGACCTTCTCGAAGAAGGTGTTGAACTTGGCGAGGAGGAACCCGACGGGACCCTTGGAACCGTGGGCGTGGTCCGGACGCTTGAGCAGCATGCCGCACAAGACGGGGGTGAGGGTCAGAGCCATGACGCCGGAGAGGACGATGGCGACCGCCATGGTGATGGAGAACTGTCGGTAGAAGACACCGACGGGACCGCTCATGAAGGTCACGGGGACGAAGACGGCGGTCATCACGAGCGTGATGGCGATGACGGCGCCGCCGATCTCGTGCATCACCAGCATGGTGGCCTTGTACGGCGAGAGCGTGGTCTCGTGCATCTTCGCGTGGACGGCTTCGACCACGACGATGGCGTTGTCGACGACGATGCCGATGGCGAGGACGAGGGCGAAGAGGGTGATGAGGTTGATGGTCACGCCGAACATCTGCATGAGGAAGAAGGCACCGATCAGCGAGACAGGGATGGCGAGCGTGGGTATCAGCGTGGAGCGCCAGTCACCGAGGAATACGAACACCACGAGTGCGACAAGGACGAAGGCCTCGATCAGCGTGTGGAGGACCTTCTCGACGGAGGCGTTGAGGAAGTCGGAGACGTCATAGCTGATCTTGTAGTCCATGCCTGCGGGGAAGGACTTCTTCTTGAACTCGGCGAGGGTGGCCTTGACCTCCTTGATCACCTCGTGGGCGTTGCTGCCGTAGCTCTGCTTGATGACGATGGCGGCCGAGGGGCTGCCATCGAGGTCCGAGTACAGGTCGTAGAACTCGCTTCCGAGCTCGACGGTGGCGACGTCCTTCAGGCGCAGGAGTTCGCCCTTTGGGGTGGCGCGCAGGATGACGTTCTCATACTGCTCCACCTCGTTGAACCGTCCGACATAGGTCAGAACGTATTCCAGCGACTGCGAGGCCTTGCTGTCCGCGCGGCCCAGGCGGCCCGGGGAACCGATCACGCTCTGTTCGGCAAGCGCCTTCATGATCTCCTCGGTCGCGATGCCATAGGCACGCATGCGTTCGGGATTCAACCAGACGCGCATGGCGTACTGCCGGGTGCCGAGGATCTTGGCGGAGCCGACACCCTTGATGCGGCTCAGTTCGGGAATGAGGTTGATGTAGCCGTAATTGAACAGGAACTGCATGTCCGCGTTCTTGTCGGTGCTGTAGAGGTTGACATACATCAGCATGTTCGGGGTGAGGTTGTTCACCACCACGCCCTCGCGCTGCACGAGGGGTGGGAGCCGGCTCATGACCTGGTTGACCCGGTTCATGACGTTGACCGTGGCCTGATTCGGGTCGGTGCCCATGTTGAACACGACCTGGATGGTTGCCTCGCCCGCGCTGGTGGCGTCCGAGGTCATGTACTTCATGTTGGGAACGCCGTTGATGGAGCGTTCGAGGGGGATGAGGCAGGACTCCTCGAGGACCTTGGCGCTGGCGCCGGGGTAGTCGAGGGTCACCATCACCACCACCGGGGCCACATCTGGAAACTGCGAGATGGGCAGGGTGACGATCGAGAGTCCTCCGAGGAAGAGGATGATCAGGGAGATGACGATGGCGAGGGCCGGACGCTTGAGGATCTTGGTAAACATGGTCGGATGTCCGGGTTGTTATTCGGCGCGGAGCTTCAGGTTGCCGTAGGCCTTCGCGGGCTCCAGGTACTCATGCACGGGCTTCTCGCCGGCCTTGGCCTGTCGCAGGCCCTCGAGGACGATCCGGTCATCCGGGTTCAAGCCTGAGGTGACGATGAACAGATCCTCGATTTCCTCGCTGATATGGATGCGTTGCTGGGTGAGGACGTCGTCCTTGCCGAGGACGAAGACGTAATGGTGATCGAGGATCTCGAAGGTGGCCTTCTGCGGGATCAGGAGCGCGTCCTTGACCACCTTTTCCATGCGGATGTTTCCGGTTTCGCCGTGGCGGAGCAGTCCCTTGGGGTTCGGGAAATCCGCCCGGAACGCGATGGTGCCGGTCTCGCTGTTGAACTCGGCCTCGATGGCGTTGATGCGCCCCGGGTGTTCGAAGGCCCGACCATTGGCCATGATGAGGCGGACGGTCTGGCGCTCCTCGGGTTGGGGATGCGACGCGTATTCGAGGTAATCGGTTTCGGGAACGTTGAAGTACACCCAGACCTCGCTGTTGTCCGAGAGCGTGGTGAGCAGGTCGCCTTCGTCCACGAGGCTGCCGTTCCGGAGGTGCAGGCGGTCCACAAGGGCGGTGAACGGGGCCTTGATCTCGGTGAATCCGAGGTGGGTCTGGGCGAGGTTCACCTCAGCCCGGGCTTTTTCCAGCTTGGCCTCGGCGATGGCCAGTTCGGTATCGGAGACGACCTTGGAATCGGTGAGGCGCTTCGTGTTGTCGTATTCGACCTTGGCGGCCTTGGCTTCGGCCTCCGCGCGCTTCAGTTCGGCCTGATAGAGCACGGGCAGGATCTTGAACATCAGTTCGCCCTCCTGGACCTTCTGCCCTTCCAGCACCTTGACCGACTCCAGATAACCGCGCTCGATCGCCCGGACTTCAATGTTCCGGGCGGAGTGGATCTGGGCCACGAACTCCCGCACCACGGTCGTGTCCTTCCGGAGGGGGCGTGTGACGATCAGCTTGGAGGCTTCGCCGTGTTCGTGCGTCGCGTGGGGCTTGTGACATCCGCAGAGGGCGATTGCCGTCACCCAGCCCGCGCAGACGAGCCTCAACCATGTTTTCGATCCTCGGTAGTCCATTGGGGGCCAACCCTAAGCTGGGGGCGGGTTTCCCCGGTATCCCGTCCGGAGGGGGGGATGGAGGGCTGGTGTGTGGGAGGGGGGGGGCGCGCGGGGAAGCGCCTCATCGATATCCCTGTGGGAAAGGCCTCGGCAGGCCTTGTGCCTCTCTACGCCTGCTCGTGCCAGTGCAGGCCTTCGGGCAGGGGGAAGCCGGCGTATTCGATGTGCAGGATGCGTGGACCCGTCGGGTTGCTGCATTTCCAAGACCCAATGCCTTTATAGCAGGAGGCGGGTGTATGGTTGGCTGCGGGCGGGCAGGGCCAGAAAGCCTATCCAGTCGGGCAGGGTGGCGCTCACCTCAAGGAGGTGACCGCGTTGAAGTCGGGCGAGGGGGCGATACGGATCATCGGAGGAACTGTTGTCGTAGATCACCAATTCGTCCGGGATGTCGAGCAGGCGGGCGAGGTTGGCGAGGACACGTGGATAACGTTCTTCGAGTTTGGCATCCGGAACGTCGTGGCCGCCTTCGGTTACTCGCTGGAATACCCGCGCCCGGGAGCGGTCTGCTGAATCGAGTCCGACGAAGTGAACGAGAACCTGATACCCGGCGTCGCGGGCAGTGCGAAGGAACGCGACTTTTTCCCCGACTGGATCGCTGAAGACCGTTTCAAAGCTGAAGGAGACGTGCTCATTGAAGAGCCGGGTACGCTCGGCCTCCGCGAGTCGTGCGGCATCGTAAGCCTGTCCTTGAGCTGCGTCCCCGAACACGCGGGCGGCGATGATGTCTGCATTGACGAATGGGAGCGGGAGGTGACCCAGAGTGCGTGCGCGCAAGGTGGACTTTCCGGCTCCATTGGGGCCACAGAACACCACGAGGAGAGGTGCGTCGAGGGGCACGGATTTCCTTGCGCTGGTTTGATGATAGGTGGCGGTTGCAGCGCGTGTTCTTCAGTCGGTGAAGGGCATAAAGGTCTTGCCCTGGCGGGTGCCGCGGGTGCGGGTGCCGTCAGGTTCGATGCGGATCAGGCCCTTGGAACGCGAAGGGTCGGGTTCGTAGCGGGTCTGCTGGTCAAGGCCAAGGCGGGCGCGTTTGTTGGATGCGGATGAATCACGGAAGTCGTCCAGCGCCGCCAGCACTTGGCTCCGCAGGGTGGGGTCCTCGATGGCGTCGAGGTTGCTGCCGGATTGCTTGAGCGCGTTGGCCGCTGTGGCAGTTAGGACGGATTCGATGGCACGTCCCAGTTTGGCCCAGTGCTCGACCTGGCCGGTAAGGGAGCGGTCCGCGGCGGCGGCAGCGGCACGGGCGGTGTCGGCGAAATCGGCGGAAATCTTGATGGCGACAGGCGTACCCATGCCGATAGCACTAGGCCTATGGGTGGCAGAATGCAACCTCCTTGACGCTGAGCGGGGGGGCGCATCTGGACACTGCCCCCTTTTGGAAAGGATTCGGGGCGGTGATGTCCTCATCGCCTTGGGAATGGCTGTGGAACGGGCCGGGGACGTCGCTACCCCGTTCCGGAAGTCTTTACTGGATTCACACGGCTAAACCCGGCAGGTCAGGGGGCGTGAACGTGATCCAGCGTGGGAAAGCAAAGCCGTTCCGGACGGTCGAGTTTGATGAACGGGCGAATGCGGTGCGGTTGATCGACCAGCGGCTGTTGCCGCACCGGTTCGAGGTCGTGGCGATGCCGACGCATCGGGAGACGGCGGCGGCCATCCGCGACATGGTGGTGCGCGGGGCGGGGGCCATCGGTGCCACGGCGGCGTTCGGACTGGCGCAGGGCGCGCGGGAATTTCGTGGGCGCGGATTGGCGGCGTTTGAGCGCCATGTCGAGCGCGTGTTCCTGCACCTGAAGGAAGCGCGGCCAACGGCGGTGGATCCGGTCAATGCCATGACCGGCGTCCGGCAGCAGATGGCGGCGGGAACGTCGGTGGCGGAACAGCAGTCGCTCGCGGTGGAAGCAGCGCGGGCGTTCGCGGAGGAGGACGTGCGGCATTGTCGGGAAATCGGGGAGCACGGGGCTCCGCTCATTCGCGAAGGCATGCGCGTGCTGACCCATTGCAACGCCGGATGGCTGGCCTTTGTGGATGTTGGCACGGCCACGGCACCGCTTTACGCGGCGCAGGCGGCAGGCCGGAAATTCCACGTGTACTGCGACGAAACCCGGCCGCGTTGCCAGGGAGCGTCCCTGACCGCATGGGAACTGCACCAGCAGGGTATCGCGCACTCAGTGATCGCCGACAATGCCGCGGGCCATCTGATGCAGCGGGGCGAGGTGGACCTGGTGATCGTCGGGTCCGATCGCGTGCTCGGTCGGACGGGAGAAGTGGCCAACAAGATCGGCACGTACACGAAGGCCGTGTTGGCGAAGCGGCACCGGATCCCTTTCTACGTGGCAATTCCGCTGTCGACGATCGACTGGGAACTCACGGATGGGATGCAGATTCCGATCGAGGAACGCTCGCCCGAGGAAGTTCTTGGAGCGTGGGGATTGGATGCGGACGGACGGCGGACCCGGGTGCAGGTTGCGAATCCGGGAAGCCCGGCAAGAAACCCGGGCTTTGATGTGACACCAGCGGAGCTGATCACGGGGATCATCACTCCGGTGGGGATCCTGCCGCCGCGGCACCTGTGGAGGAACCGCGAGCGGCTGGTGTGATACCGGTCGGGGGGCTGCTGCAGGGCGACGAGGACGTCGCCGCCCCGTCCACCAGCGGGGAGGCGATGTCCTCATCGCCGTGGGGGGAGCTTTGGGAGAGGGCGACGAGGACGTCGCCTCCCCGATGGGATGGGTGACCGGGCTCAGGCGCAGCCGCAGCCGGGGCCGCAGGAGCCGCCCATTTCGTCCTGGGTGGGCGGGCGACCGAGTTCGAAGGTCTTGGCGACCCACTGCTGGACGCCTTCCTGGAGGGCGATCATTTCCTCCCGGGCTTCGAGGAATTCGCGGGCGACATCGTTGGAGAGCAGCGAATCGCGCATCTTCTCGAAGTCGGCGATTTCGGTTTCGGTGATCTCGGCACCGGACTGCTGCTTCTCTTCGAGGCTGGCCCCCTTGCGGTTGACCAGTTCGAACTGCATGCGGGCTTCGGTATCGGCGGAAAACCGTTCAATCCGGCCGCGGATCGCGGTGAACTCCGGCGACGCGGCCAAGGCCGTGCACAGTTCAACGGTCTTGCGTCCGACCACATTCTCTTCGCTCAACAACTCCATGGTATGCGTGCGCTTCCGGGCAGGGCCGGGGGACCATCCCGTCGGGGGACTGCTCGGACAGCGCGCTTGCATGGCCGCATGTTTCGGGTCCGGAAGCAATGCTGCGGATGGACGGAGTGGTGAAGGGGGGGGAAGTTTTCAGTTTCAAGATTCATGCGGTTTCCAAGCGCGTGGCGGGGGCCTCTGGACACTGCCCCTGCGGGCAACGGGGTGGCGACGTCCTCGTCGCCGTTCGAAAGCCATTCCCAAGGTGATGAGGACATTGCCGCCCCGAATCCGTTCTCCGCCGGGTGAGGGCACCCGGCCTTCACTGTCCCGGGTCTGGGAACTGGAGACTGGGATCTCCCCGTGTAGCGGCGGAACCCGGGCTCGTGGGGAACTTCCTTACAGCGGGGCGGAGATAGGCGGGGGCATCGGTTGACGCACGTGGCTGGATAGTGTGGGAATGTACCAAGCCCGAGTATTTCGGCATGCGAACCGCTTGATTAGAGGTTCGTGGTTTTTTCCGCGATTCTGAGAATTGCCCGTCTCGGAATCGTGGTCGTGGAAGGCAGTGGGACCGGAAGAGTGAACGTTTATGAAGAATCTGACCCAATTCATGGTGGGATGGTGTTTGCTGGTGCTGGGATGGATGAGCCCAACGCGCGCTGAGTCGTTCAACCTTCCGCCATTGGATGCCTACGTGAGCCCGGACAGCCCGGAGGTGGGCGCTGGGCGGATCGAGACCCTCGGGGAGATGGACGAGTACCTGTTTCTGGTGGGATCACCGGTGGTGATCTACCTGAGCGAGGATTCTGGGGAAGGAACGTTGGAGTGGTACCTGGAAGACCCCGATGGGAACGTCCTCTTCCAGAACCCGCTCGAAGGGTACGACCCGGGGCGGATCGAGCTGAGCACGACGGGCATTTACCGGTTGGTGGTACGGGCGGCAACGTGGGCACCCGAGACGATCGGAAATTACTCTTTCTCCGTCACCCAGGTGAGCGAGAGCCAGTATTTCGCGATCGGGTTGGATGAGCTCATTTCTGAGAACTCCCCGTTTTTCGGGGCGGGCGTGCTGGAGACGGCGGGGACGTCAGATGGGTACTACTTCACGGGATCGGCGGGGCAGATCCTGATTTTTGACGACCAGGCGGGTGTGGGCTGCTGCCAGATCTACGGCGCACTCTGGGATCCGGAAGGGAACAATGTCTGGAACGAGTGGCTGGATGGATCTCCCTCGGAGTTCACGCTGCCGATGGATGGCGAGTACTTCTTCGAGGTCCGTTCGGAGGATACGTGGCAGGCGTACACGGGTTCGTATGCGTTTGCCTTCCGGAACATCCCCCCGCCCGAGGTCTTCGACCTGGGCGATGTGCTGGAGCAGCGAACGATCTCCGCAGACAGTCCGGAGGTTGGCATGGGTCGGATCGAGGCCCCGCGAGGCGAAGACGTCTATCGGTTCACGGCGAACGCCGGGGAGATGGCGCAGTTCATGGACTTTGGATATTCCAGTGAGGGTGTGTTCTGGGACAGCCCTGTGTGGAGCCTGATTTCGCCGTCGGGTGCCGTGCTTTTCGAAGACTCGATAGACGCATGGGGTCTGGGCATCCGGACCTTTCCGGAGACCGGTGAGTATCAGATCCGTGTGCGGTTCTACAACACGGGCTACGGGACTTATCAGATTTCTGTTTGGCCGGTCACGGGGGTTGAGACCTTTGGGATCAACCTCGGGGATGTGATCGAGCCGGATTCTCCGGCGGGTTCGGGACGGATTGAGACGGCGTGGGGTGCGGACGTGTATGAGTTTGAAGGGACCGCGGGGCAGGCGCTGGTGCTCGACGAGAACGGAATGACCGAGGGCTGCTGTCTGGGTTCGACGCTGATTGCTCCGGCCGGAACGGTCCTGTTGAACCAGAACTATCTGGATTACTCGGATCCGGAGCGGGTGATCCTGCCCGAGACGGGAACCTATCGGTTGGTGATTCATTCGACCGACTACAGTGGCGGGTCGAGGGGTGCGTATCGGTTGGGAGTGTTGCTGGGGGAGGAGGCGGTTTTTCCGCTGACGCTGGATGTGCCGGTGGTGTTGGACTCGCCGGGGGTGGGTGCGGGACGGATTGATTCGGTCGAGGAACAGGATGTCTTCACCCTGTCGGGAGTGGAGGGTCAGTTGTTGTATGTCGATCATCTCGGCAATGATGGGAATCTGGAGACCTACCTGCAGGGACCGGATGGGACCCGGTTGTACCAAACGTATTTCGGCAACACGGATCCCGGTCGGATCCGGTTGCCGTCGACCGGTGTCTATCGCCTTGTGGTCCGTCCCTATCCGTTTTCTTCGGATCAGTTTGGTTCTTACTCGCTTGTGGTCCGGACGGTGGTGGATGAGCCGACGATGTTGCTGGCGATCGGTGAAACGGTGACGGATGGCGTGCCGGTGGCGGCGGCGGGGCGGATCTCGGCGCTGGGGCAGATCGATCGGTATCAGGTCAGCGTGCCGGCCGGGACGAGTTTCTTCATCGCGGATCTTGGGTCGCAGTCCTTTGGGCTGGAGATGTGGGTTTACGGACCGGATGGAGGCTTGCAGTCCATCAATACCTTCGACAACCGGGGTGAAGCCCGGCGCGACGTGATCGAAGCGGGAACCTGGACGATCGAGGTGCGGCCAGCAGGCGGTTATCCGGACTGGATGGGCACCTACTCCCTTGGGGTTTTTACGGTGGTGGACGACGGGCCGATCGCCCTGACCCTTCCGGTCGAGGTGTCCCAGGATGTGCCGGTGATCGGAGCGGGCAACATCGAGACGCGGGGGGGGCGGGACGCGTACACCTTCGCAGGGACGGCAGGGCAGGTGATCTATGTGAATGATCGTCGCGAGGGCTTCTCGAACCAGTTGCTGTTCCAGATGCAGAGGCCTGACGGCGGATTCCTGATCTCGGAGTGGATGGACAATGTGGATCCGGGCCGGGTCGTCCTGCCGACGACGGGCACGTATACGATCCGTGTCCTGGCGTCGTCCTCATGGCCCGAATTGACGGGTCCGTATGCCTTCGGGTTGACGTTCGTCGAGGATCAGGGGCCCTTTGCGTTGACGATTCCGGCGGTGGTCAGCGATGGCGTGCCGGCGGCAGGCGCGGGCAACCTGGAAGTGCTGGGATCAAAGGACACTTTCACGTTCACGGTGGAGCCGGGAACACTCCTCTACTTCCAGGACGGTGGCTCCACGCTGAGCCGGGCAACGATGTTCGTGTTCGAGCCCAATGGCTCGGTCCTGTTCTCGGATCGACTGGACGGCAATTCGGCGGGGCGGCGGATCCTGACAGCGGGTGGGCAGTACCGGGTGGAGGTGCAATCCCAGACTTCGCCGGGCGCGGTGAATGGGCCTTACTCCTTCTCGATCCTGCCCGTGGTGGACGGCGGTCCCTTTGCGTTGCAGATGGGGGATGTGATCGCGCCGGGCAGCCATGGCGCGGGCTCCGGCACCATTGAAACGCCCGGAAGTGCAGACGTGTTCACGTTTGAGCTGACGAAGGCGCAGAACATGTATGTCGACGACCGCATCGGCACAGCGGGATTCCCGTTCCTGGGCATGCGGTGGGAACTGCGGGCTCCCGACGGTTTCGTGATCGTGACGGACAATCTTGACGGAGGGGACCGCTCCTTCTTTGCGGCTTACGTTGGGACGTACACGCTGACGGTGTTTGGTGGGGCGGCCCCGACCAGCATCGGAAACTATTCGCTCCGCATCTTTGGTGGGGATCCGCTGATCACGAGCACCAGCGCCGACCAAGTGGTGCCGTCGGGTGGAACGGCCGAGTTTTCCGTGACGGCCGAGTCGCCGTTCACACCGTTGAACTATCGCTGGTTGTTCAACGGCGAGACGATTGCCGGGGCGGATGTGCAGGGCGGGACAAGTCCCACGCTGCGTCTGAGCCCGTTGGCGGTGAGCCGGGAAGGGCAGTATCGGTGTGTGGTCTCCTCGCCCACGGGATCAACGACGTCGGCACCGATCGCGTTGACGGTGGTGGTGGCGGACTTCTTTGTTTCGGCGGTGACGCCGGGGCCGGTGACCTCCTCGCTGAGTCAGATGGACTTCACCTTCAGCACGGGGGTGGATGCTTCGACGATCGGGGCTGCGGATTTCCAGGTGACGGGGCCGGGCGGCGTGTTGGATCCGGGGACGTTCACGGTGACGATGCTGGCAGCGGATCGGTATCGGCTGTCCTTTCCGGCGGTGACTGCCGCGGGGACCTATCAGGTGACGGTGGGGCCGAACATCCTTGGCATCGCGGGTCAGGTGATGAAACCGGTTGCGTACACGCCTTACTACGCGACCGATTTCGAGAGCGGCTCCGAGGGAGTGTGGGATCGGATCGAGACGGCAACGACGACGACGACAACGCAGGTTCTGGGGCGTTTCGGGAACGAGACGGTGACCCTGACGTTGGGGAACCTGCCGCCGCATGAGAGTGTTCGGGTGACGTGGGATGGCCTGCTGATCGACACGTGGGATGGCAACACGGCGGGCGGCGTGGGGCCGGATTACTTCGGAGTGCTCGTTGACGGCGGTGCGACGCCGGCATGGGAATACACGTTCAACAACGGGAACCGTGCGCTCCAGAGCTACACGTTGACGGAGCCGGCGCTCTATGGGGCGAACTTCATCTATTCCGGGAACCCGGATGCGCTGTATCGGGACCTGACCTTCACGGTGCCACACACGGCTTCGTCGGTGGCCCTTGGGTTCCGTGGGCGTGGCTTGCAAAGCATCGGGGACGAGAGTTGGGCGATCGACAATGTCCGCGTGCTCCTGCCGAGCGCGGCCGATGGGACATTTAGGACGAGTGTCACGTTGGATCCGGTGGGACCGACGGTGGCCTCCTTCACGCCGGGCGGCACGAGCCTGGTGCCTGTTTCCAGCGTGCAGGTCGACTTCAACGAGCCGGTCCTCATGGCGTCGGTGGCTGCTGCAGATTTTGCATTGGTGCGGCCGGATGGATCGGTGGTGGGAGCCAACTCTGTCTCCCGCACGAGTGCGACGCGGTACACGGTCAACTTCCCGAGTCAGCGGATGAACGGGACCTATACCCTCCGGGTTGGGCCGGCCATTGCGGATCTGGTGGGCAACCTGATGAACACGGATGCCGACGGGACCCCGGGCGAAGCGATCGAGGATCGGTTTGAGGGAACATTCCAGATCCTGACGCCGCCGCAGATTACCTCGCATCCGAGCGGAGTGACCGTGCTGCGGAACTCGACGGTCCAGTTCAGCGTGAGCGCGAATGCGACGGCTCCGGTGACGTACCAGTGGCAAAAGAACGGGAGCAACCTGGACGGAAAGACGGATCCGACACTGGAGTTGGTGAACGTCCAGTTGGCGGATGAAGCAACGTATCGCTGCCTGGTTACGGATGCGGGTGGGACGACACCGAGCAGCGGGGCGTTTCTGGATGTGCAGCAGAACTACGGCATCCTGGTTCCTGTGGCGGATGCCGAACGTACGACGATCCCGCCGGTGCCGGGCAACGGCGTGGCGATCGAACTGTTCAACGGCATTGGCGGTGGCACGACGCCCACGCCGGCGGCACTGGCTGGCCGGTCTCCGAGTGGGACGACGTTGAGTCCGTTCATTGATTTCCCGAGACCGGGGACGAGCATTGGGGTGGGAGCGAGCTTCAATACCTTCTTCCAGAACACGACGACGCCGCCGGAGCAGGTGCTGGGGTTGGCCGCACGGAACTTCATCCTGCGGCATCGGTTCTTCATCAGCATCACGCCGGATCTCGACATGTTCCCGGTGACGCCGGAGATCGACATCCAGTTTGGCGTGGGCAGTGACGATGGATTCTACCTCACGGTGGGCGATCAGGTGCTGGGATCGGCGGGCGACCGTGGATTCACTTATTCCTGGATGCCCGTGAGCTTTGCCGAGCCCGGGTTGTACCCGGTGGAATTGCTCTTTGCTGCAAATGCCATCGGGGCCAGTGGCCTCGAGTTTGCGTGGGCGACGGCCGCGAACACTGGAGGCGGAATCGTTCCCCAGAACCGGATGTATGTTTCCCCGGATCTGGGTGATCGGTTGATCACCTTCGAGGAAGTGCCGGCTGATTCGGTGCTGACGACGCAGTACGCGTCGGAGGGCGTGGTGTTCGAGACCCTCGCCGGCAATCCGGTGACCACCTCGGCGAATCCGGCGACCTTTGTCCCGGTGTCGGCGACGCGTGTTTTGGGCGATCCCGCGGCGGCTTCGCAGATCGAGATCCGCTTTGTGAGTCCAGGGACGACGACGCCGGCGACGACGCCGTTCGTCGCGTTCTTCGTGATTGATGCGGCAGCGCCGGGAACGGTGACCAAGGCCTACAACGCCGCCGGTACGGAGATCTATACGCGGACGAGCCAGGCAGGTGCGGGGTCGCGCGAGTTGGTCACCATCAGCGCCCCGGGCATCGCCCGTGTGCGGGTGACCCTGGGGTCCGGTGCGGAGACGGCAGCCATCGACAACCTGGCGTTCGTGTCGCCTGTGGCCTTGCCTGACCTCGTGATGGCGGGTGTGGCGGGGCCCGCGGCCGGCGCGGCCGGTGCCTCGATCACGGTGGATTACACGGTGACGAACCTGGGTTCGGTCCCGGCTGTCGGTCCTTGGACCGAAACAGTCTTCCTGTCCACGGATGGCGTGGCGGGTTCCGATCAGGTGTTGGGAACCTTCTCGGTGCCCGGGCCACTGGCGGCGGGTGAGTCCGTGGTGCAATCCCGCAGCGTGAAGCTGCCCGCGGGAGTCAGCGGGGATCACTGGTTCGTGGTGACGACGGATGCAGGCGAGGTGGTGCAGGAATCGGGATCCCCGGCCAACAACACGTCCGTCGGGGCGGGTCGGATCAACATCTCGCAACCCGATCTCGTGACCGATGCGGTGGAAGTGGTGCCCACGCCTTACTTCGGGTCAACGGGCACGGTGCGGTGGACCCTGCGCAACGCGGGCAGCGTCGATGCGAACGGGCCGGTCACGACCTATGTGTACCTTTCGCTCGATGACGTCCTGAGCGGTGGGGACATCTATCTTGGCTCGGCGGGCGCGCTTGCCACGCCGCTGGCGGCGGGAGCCAAGCAGCCGATGGAAGGCACATTCGCGCTGCCCGGCATCGGCGGCGTCGCACCGGGACTGTTCCGGTTCCTCGTGGTTTCGGACGGGGCCAACCAGTTGCCGGAAGCGAACGAGGGCAACAACGTGGGAAGCTCGGCGGCGACACAGATCGACAACCTCCCTCGGCCCGACCTCGTCGTGGACGTGCTGACCGTGCCGGGGGTCTCGACCTTTGGCGCGCCCCTGCTGGTGCAGTGGACGGTGCGCAACGCGGGCAATGCCCCGGCGGCGAATTGGAACGACCAGATCACGCTGCGGACCGAAGGCGGCAGTGTGGTCGCGAACCTGGGCGTGCGGCCCGCCGGCGCGGCGGCCCCGCTGGCTCCGGGCGCGAGCGTGAACCTTTCCCAGACGGTGAACATCCCGTTGAACGGGTTGACGGCGGGATCGCATCGCATCGCGGTCACGACGGATGCGTCGTTCCAGTTGGCGGAATCGGATGAAACCAACAACACCCGGACATCGGAGGCGCTGCTCCTGAGCCCGCCGCCGCGGCCGGATCTCGTGGTTGAGAACATCGTGGTGCCGCCGACGGTGACGCCGGGCGTGCCGTTCAACGTGACCTGGACCACACGGAACACCGGAGCGGTGGTGGCGGTGGCTCCGTGGACCGAGACGGTGTCGCTGTCGGTTGATGGTGAGATCGGCGGCGATCTGTTGCAGGTGAGCGTTCCGGTGGCGGCACCGCTGCCCGCGGGAGTCTCGGTCGAACGTTCGGCCAGCGTGCTCATTCCCCATGACGGCATCGCTGGCACCTACCGTGGTGTGGTGACCGTCGACGTGGGCTTGCAGGTGGTGGAGGAATCCGAGGTGAACAATGCCGCGATCAGCGCGGGTTCGCTGGTGATTCCCACCCAGCTCCGCCTGGTGGCCTCGACGGCGCAGACGACGGAGACCGGTGCGGCCATTGGCTTCACGGTGACCCGCAATGGTGCGCGCACGGCGGCCTTGCCGGTGACGTTGACCAGTTCCGACGCGGGTGAATTGGCGGTTCCGGTGGAAGTGATCATTCCTGCCGGCGCGGGTTCCGTCGGATTCAACGGCACGCCGGTGGCCGATGGCGTGGTCGATGACGATGCGTCGGTGACGGTGCAGGCGTTGGCCGCTGCGTTCACCTCTGCTTCGGCGACGGTGACGGTGCGCAACGTGGACCAACCCGTGCTGACCCTCACCGTGGCCAGCCCGACGGTGGCCGAAGGCCTGACGGTTTCGGCCACGATATCCCGGGGCACGGTGACGCCCGTTCCTGTGACGGTGAACCTGGTGAGCAGCAACCCGGGCCAATTGATCGCCCCCTCGTCGGTGATCATTCCCGCGGGCCAGAGCTCGGTGACCTTCGCGCTGATTGGCGCGGCGGACACCTTGATCGAGCCGGACACGGCCTACCGCGTGGACGCGACTTCGATCGGGCACGTTGCGGCCTTTGTGCAGGTGACGGTGGTGGATGACGACCTGCCGACGCTGGCCCTGACCGTGAACGCGGCGTCCTTCCCGGAAGGTGCGGGATCGGCAGCCACGCAAGGCACGGTCACGCGATCGTTCCCCAGTGATCGTGCGTTGAGCGTCCGGTTGACGTCGTCGGACACGACGGCGGCGACGGTGCCTTCGACGGTGATCATTCCGGCGGGGCAGGCTTCGGTGAACTTCAATGTCGCCGCGGTGAACGACGACGTGGTCGATGGCAACCAACCGGTGACGCTGCAAGTGGTGCTGCTGTGGGGCGGGGTCCCAACAGGTGATGCCGTTTCGAGAGACCTGACCGTGACCGACGATGACGGCGCGACGCTGCTGTTGAGCTTCAATCGTGGGACGCTGGCCGAAGGAGTGGTCGGTGGCGCGATCGGAACGCTTCGACGCAACACGGACACGTCGGTGCCTCTGGAAGTGGCGCTGGCCGTCGATGTGACGGGCGAACTGGTGTTGCCGCCGACGGTGACGATTCCAGTAGGTTCGGCCTCGGTGACCTTCCCGGTGGGGACGGTGGATGACGGGACCCCGGACGGTGCCAAGCGGGTGACCGTGACGGCGGGGCGTGATGGATTCACGCCGGGCATTGCCCAGATGACGGTGAGCGACATCAACCTGCCGGATCTCGTGGTGGCGTCGGTTTCGCTGCCGGCGACCGGGGAGACGGACACGTTCGTCACGGGCTCGTACCGCATCGAGAATCGTGGCCTGCGTGCGGCGACGCCATTCACGATCCGTTTGTTCCTGTCGTCCGACACGACCTTCAACGAGAGCGATGTCCTCGCCTCGCAATACAGTTTCCCCGGCGAAGTTCCGGCGGGGAGTTTCTTCGAGGTGAACCCGCCGATCCGGCTGCCGCGCGAAACGGGAGCGCGTTACCTGATCGCGGTGGTGGACGTGAACGGCGTCGTCACGGAAACGGACGAAGCCAACAACACGGCGATCTCGGCTCCGATCAACATTGTCCCGGCCTACAACGCGACGGTGTCGACGGACGTGGATGTCGTGCCGGCGGGAACAGTGATCCCGATGCGCGGTGTGGCGCGCCTGAACAACGGTTCACCGGCACCGTCGGTGCTGGTCAACGTGCACGTGGTGGTGCGCGGAACCCGGCGTGTGATTTCGGCCCTGACGGATTCGGCGGGTGAGTTCCGGTTGAACTTCACGCCGTTGCCGGGCGAGGCCGGGCATTACGACATTGCCGCGGCGCATCCCGGAGTCTCGGCGCCGCCGACGCAGGATGTGTTCGTGCTGCTCGGGTTCCGCATCGCGGCCCCGGGAACCATCTCGGTCATCGAGGGCGGATCCGCGACCGGTTCGTTGGCGGTCGACAACCTTTCCGAGATCGACCTCAACGCGGCGGCTGTGGAAGTCGTCAGCAAGCCGGCGGGGCTCAACGTGACGGCGAACCTGTCGGGCACGGTGCTGCCGGGTGACGGGCGGTTGATGTTGGGCTACGCGGTGACTGCGCCGGTGGGCGTGGTTCGTGGCGGAACGGCCCGGTTGCGCGTCACGACCCAGGAGGGGGTGTCGGGACTGGTGGATCTGCCGATCCAGGTCGATGCGCTCCGGCCGCGACTCGTGGCGACCCCGGGAAGCATCGTCACGGGAATGCGTCGTGGCACGCAGGTCACGGTGGCCTTTGAAGTGGCGAACCAGGGTGGGCTGGCGACCGGTCCGATGCGGTTGTTGCTGCCCCCGATTCCCTGGCTCAGCAGTGCGTCGACGGCGGACCTTCCGTCGCTGGCCCCGGGCGAGACGACGACGATCTCGCTCCTGCTGACACCGCCTGCGGACCTGCCGCTCGGGCCTTACAGCGGATCGCTGCTGCTGGGTTCGGACAATTCGCAGGTGACGGTTCCGTTCACCTTCCGCTGCCTGTCGGATTCGATTGGCGGGATGGTGGTCGAGGTCACCGACGAGTATACCTTCTACGCCGAGGGTGCACCGCGCGTGGCGAACGCCGCGATCCGCCTCGTGGATGCCTTCACGGGTTTGTCCGTGCTGGAGACGAACAGCGGTCCGACGGGTCTCGTGACCTTGCCGGGATTGGCGGAGAATTATTACCGGCTGGAGATTTCGGCCGACCAGCATTCGTCCTACCAGCAGGTGCATCTCGTGCCGGCGGGCGGGACGACGAACGTGACAGCGTTCCTGGCGCGTCAGGCGGTGCGCTACACGTGGAAGGTCGAGCCGACCGAGATCGAGGATCGCACGAAGATCGTGATCGAAACGGTGTTCGAGACGGCCGTGCCGCTGCCGGTGGTCACCATTGAACCGGCCAGCGTGGATCTCGCGTCGATCGTGGGGACCGAGGGCCAGGTGAACTTCAAGGTGACGAACCACGGTTTGATCGCGGCGAAGAACGCCAGCCTGCAGGTGCCCGAGCATCCGGACTGGATCTTCGAGCCGTTGATCCGCGAGTTCGGCGACCTGCCGGCCAAGACCTCGCTGGTGGTCCCCATGACGATCCGGCGTGCGTCGGCTCCGGGTGGCGGCAGTGCCCTGCGACGCGTGGCGGCAACTGCAGCCGGTGGTGGCCCGTGCATCACCGCCGGGTTCACGGTTTACGAGCTTGTCTGCGGTGAGCAGACCAACAAGTACACGGTGCCCTATGTCATGTACAACGCGGGTGCCGGTTGCGGTGGCAATGGCGGCAGCACCTTCCCGCGCCTGGACTTCCGTGGCGAAGTCGGGCCCGGCGGTGGACCCGGAGGCGGTGGCCCCTGCTTCCTTTGCTCGGTGCCGACCTACCACATCCCGGTGACCCCGGCCTCGGCACCCGAGGGTTGCGATCCCTGCAAGCTGAACCTGGGGATCGGTCTCGCGGAGTGTGTGATCGACCAGTTGGCGAACAAGTTCCCGCTGATCAAGGCGCTGAACTGCATGTACGCGCTCTCGAAGTGCGGCGGCAAGATCGCCGACAAGGGGCTTGGCGGGGCGTTGTCGTTGGACTGCCTGAATACGATCCCGGGCTGTTCGCCCATCGAGATTCCCGGGCTGTCCGAGTTCTCGTGCATCCGCGGTCTGCTCTGCGCCTGCGTGAACGGGAACAGTTCGGGCATCGCCCAATGTCTCTGCCAGCTCACCGATACGCCGTTCACCCGCGACACCCTCGACAAGTGCGGTGGCGGCGGTGGTGGCGGCGGCTCACGCCGTGCGGCAGGTGTGGCGGTCGGACCCGATCATGAGCAGGTTTACCTGCGGTTGAACCCGCTGCCGATCGTCCCGCCGAATGTTCCGGAACTCGCGGAACTCCGCACCCGGACGGATCGGTTGCGCCGGATGATGGCACCGATGGTCTATGTCCTCGACGACGAGGCGTGGGCCGCGGCGAAGGCGACGGACGAAATGAACATCGCGTTCTGGGCGGCGTTCGCGGAGCGGTCGAGCGGTGCGTCCGCCGACCAGCACCTGCTGAACCTGGCGGAGTTCGGCCAACTGGTGGCGCTGACGCCGCCGGCCGGTGTCCCGGGTGAGAGCGTGTTGAAGTTCCTGAACCGCTGGAACCGCACGGTGGAATACCGCCGCGGTGGCATCACCAACTGGACGGATCTTCCGGACGGCTTCAACGAAGACTTCATCGCGGACGACGTCCTGCAGGGATTGCTCGCCGAGGCTGCGGCCGCGCGTGAGGAGAACATCGCCGAGGGCTTCAATGACGAGTACTCCGCGATCAAGGATGCCCGCGACCGCCTGAACAACGCCCTGCTGAACGGCGGCGGGGTCTGCGCGCGTGTGAAGCTCCGCCTCGAACAGGAAGCGGTCATCACCCGCGATGCCTTCAAGGCGACTCTCGAAGTCGAGAACAACACCGCGGGTGCGCTCGACCTGGTCGATGTCGACCTGCGTGTTGAGCGTGAGGACGGTTCCGAATCGACGATCGACTTCGGCGTCCGCACGCCGACCCTGACCGGCTTGAGCGCGGTGGATGGCTCCGGCGTGATCGGGGCGTCCTCCACGGGCAAGGCGACGTGGATCCTGGTCCCGACGAGCGATGCGGCCCCGACGGTTCCGACCGTCCACTACGTCAGCGGCACGCTCCGGTACCGTCAGGACGGTGTCCTGATCACCGTGCCGCTCGCGCCGAGCCGCATCGAGGTGCTCCCGAACCCGAACCTGGTGGTCCAATACTTCCACCAGCGCGACGTGTTCTCGGATGATCCGTTCACCGATCCGATCGAGCCTTCGATTCCGTTCACCCTCGGCGTCCTGGTGCGCAACGAAGGTTACGGCACGGCGCGTAACTTCCGGATCATCTCGGGCCAGCCCGAGATCATCGAAAACGAGCGCGGCCTGCTCGTGGACTTCAAGATCATCGCCACCGAGGTGGCGGGCCAGAACCTGACGCCGTCGCTGACCGCGAACTTCGGCAACGTCGGTCCGGGTCAGATCGTGATCGGCCGCTGGCTGTTCACGTCGACCCTGCAGGGCAACTTCCGTGAGTACACCGCGTCGTTCGCCCATCAGGACGAACTTGGCGACCCGCGGCTGTCGCTCATCGAAGCCGTCACGATCCATGAGATGACCCGCATGGTGGAGGTCGGGGCACCGTTCAATGACGGCAAGCCGGACTTCCTCGTGAACGACAAGGGCGACCCGCGCAACATGCCGGACACGCTGTACCTGAGCGATGGCAGCACCAATGACGTGGCGCTGGTCGAACTGGCCTCCGTGTCCGGTGTGCCCGGCGGTGGCGTCACCGAAGTGACCGTCAACGCGGCCATGCCTGCTGGCTGGACCTATCTCCGGATTCCGGAACCTTCGAATGGTTCGCTGCGTCTGCGGCGGATCGTCCGCTCGGACGGCAAGGAACTCGGTCTCGACCGCGAATTCTGGGTGACGGACCGCACCTTCCCGGGCCTCGGGGCGCGTCCGATCTACGAGCAGATGCTGCACCTGATCGACCACAACTCGACGGGCAGCTACCGCCTGATCTACGTGGATCCTCCGGCTCCGGACGGTGTCGCACCGGTCAGCGCGGTGCTGCCACTGCCTGCGAACAGCCCGGCGCAGATCCCCGTGAGTTGGTCGGGATCCGACAACACGGGAGTGACCTCGTACGACATCTACGTGTCCGAGGACGGCGGACCGTTTGCGGCCTGGCTCACCGCCACGCCGCTGACCGGATCCATCTATCCGGGAACGGTGGGACGCACCTACGCGTTCTTCAGTCGGGCGCGCGACCAGGCGGGGAATGTGGAAGCCCAGCCGGCATCGCCCGACGCCCAGACGGCCGTGGCGTTCGTTTCGAGCGCGCCGACGATCTCGGGCATTGCGCCGCAGACGACGCCGGCGGGACTGCCGATCACCGGATTGTCCTTCAACGTGGGCGACTCCGACACGCCGTTGAACGAACTCACGATCAACGTGGGTTCGTCGAACCCCGGCCTGATCTCGTCGGCCTCCGTGGCGATCTCCGGTGATGGCGCGGCACGCACGCTGACCCTCACCCCTGCCTCGGGTCAGGCAGGCCTCGCCACGATCACGCTCACCGTGAGCGACGGTTCGGCGTCCGCCTCGACGTCGTTCCTGGTGACCGTGACGGCGCGCAACAACTCACCGATCGCGGGTGCGGACACGGTCTCGCGCAAGCCGGGTGAAGCGTTGAAGGTGGCGATCTCCGAGTTGCTCGCGAATGACACGGATCCGGACTTCGATCCGGTGCGCTTCGCCTCGGTGACCTCGCCGACCGCCAACGGTGGCAGCGTCCGCCGCAGCGGACCCTGGATCCTGTACACGCCGCCGACGGGCAGCGATGCCCCGGACTCCTTCACCTATCAGGTGTCGGATGGACGTGGCGGCCTCGGGATCGGCGTGGTGCAGGTCAACGTGATCGGTGGCAACACGACGCCGAGCCGCAACGTCCTGACGCTGGATCGCGACCTCACGGGGCGCGTGACCATCCGATTCGCCGGCATTCCCGGCCGACTTTACCGCATCGAAGCCACGCCGGATCTTGGCACTCCGACGTGGACTTCGTTGGGCACCGCCACGGCGGGTGTCAACGGACTCTTCGAATTCACCGACAACGATGCCGCAAGCCATGCGACACGGTACTATCGCAGTGTCGACGTCACCGCTCCCTGACCTCAACCTCCACAGAGCCGACCATGAAATACCTGCCCCTCGCACTGGTCCTTGCTGCCAGCCCGCTCGCGGCCCAGTCGTTCCTGTTCAACGTGAACAACGGGTTCATTCCCGACAATGACGGCACCGGGTTGGTGGATGTCCGGACTGTCGTCACCACCACCCCCGGCATCCTCTCGTTGGAGGTCCGGGTGAACATCGCCGGCGTGGGTGCCGGTGCCTACAACGGGGACCTGTACCTGACCCTGCAGCACGGGTCGGGCTTCAGTGTCCTCCTGAATCGTCCCGGGGTCACCGCGCTGGATTCGTTCGGATCGCCGGACAACGGGTTCAACGTCACCTTTGCCTCCACGGGGACGCAGGGGGACATCCACAACTACCGGTCGATCCTCGGCACGGACGAGAACACCATCCTGGAGCCGTTGACCGGGCGGTGGGAGCCGGATGCGCGGTTCGCGGATCCTTCCGAGGTGTTGGATACCACCCCGCGTGTGGCGACCTTCGACAGTTTCACGGGGATCGATCCCAACGGCACGTGGACGCTGTTTGCCGCAGACCTGGCCACGGGTGGTCTGGCCCGGTTGGACTCCTGGGAGTTGATCATCACGCCGGTGCCGGAGCCTGCGACGACGGTGCTCGTGGGAGCGTTGGCGCTGGGAGTGTTTGGGGTGTGGCGGCGGTGGCGGCGCTGAGCCATTTCCATGAAGTAGAGATTCGCGCAGAGGGGCAGAGACGCTGAGAGGGACAAGGAAGCGGGGGTTGGGCAACCCTGCAGCGGGTCGAGGCTGGGTGATGGACGCACCTTGACACTGCCCCCAAGCAACGGGGTGGCGACGTCCTCGTCGCCGTGAGGAGGCACTTTGGGAGAGGGCGACAGGGACGTCGCCGCCCCGACCCTAGAATGGGGAGGCGACGTCCTCATCGCCGTGAGGAGGCGCTTTGGGAGAGGGCGACGGGGACGTCGCCGCCCCGACCCTGGAATGGGGAGGCGATGTCCTCATCGCCGTGAGGAGGCGCTTTGGGAGAGGGCGACGAGGACGTCGCCGCCCCGACCCTGGAACGGGGAGGCGATGTCCTCATCGCTGTGAGGAGGCGCTTTGCGAGAGGGCGACGGGGACGTCGCCGCCCCGACCCT
>JAIXZE010000142.1 GCA_027489875.1 Verrucomicrobiales bacterium | reverse complement strand
GAGCCAAGGTGGCGATCAGCCTCTCGTCCGATTACGAGATCACGGCGGATGAATCGGGTTGGTTCGACACGCAGCTTCGACTTCCTGCCGGCTTCTACAATGTGGTCGCACGCTCCACCAACGGACCCAGTGACGGGCTCGTGGGGCGTACCGATCTGCAGATCGTTGGTGGCGTCACGAACATGACCACCGTCCAGTTGCTCGGTCGCGGCGATGCACGGATCGAGGTCGTCGATGCCGCCGGCCGGCTGGCGGCGAACGTTCCCGTGAAGCTCGTCCGTTCGGTGTTCCCGGCGGAATCGGGTCTGGAAGAACGCACCGGCACCAACGGCAGCGCCGTGTACGCCGGCCTGTTCGAAGGCGCCTGGCGTGCCGAGGCGCAGATGTCGGCGGGTGCGACGGTTGTCCAGGGCGTGACGCCGTTCACCGTCGTGCGCGGAACGAATGAACTCGTCCGCGTGGTGCTCGGTGCCTCCGGTGCCATTGCGGGGCGATTCTTCGGACGCGACACCGGCGCGGCGATCGGCGGCGCGACGGTCTGGATCCGGTCGCGGGGCTTCGTGATGGCGTCGGGTGCCACGACGGGCGACGGGCGTTTCCGCGTCGAGGGCATCCCGCTGGGCAGCTACGAAGTCGAGGCGGTGAACGTCGTGAGCGGGCGGCGTGGATTCGCGACGTTCCGGCTGACGGCGGATCGGGAGGTGGTCGGTGTCGATGTCGTCGAGCAGGCATTGGGCGACGTGGCCGGCTTCGTCCGGGACAGCCAGGGGCTTCCGCTGGCGGGCATCGAGGTCACGCTTTCGACGGGCCGTTCGAGCGACTCCCACCGCAAGGTGACGTCCGGCGTCGATGGCGGCTTCCGCTTTCCCGGCGTTCCCGCGGGCCCCTTGACCGTGGCGGCGCACGACCTCGTCCTGAACCGGTCGCGGTCCATCTCGGCTGTGCTGGCCGAAGGCTCGCCCGGGATCTCCTTGGAACTGCAGATGCCCGCGCTGGTCGGCCTGACGATCCGCGTCGTCGACCCGACCGACGCGCCAGTGCCCCAGGCCCGGTTGGTGGTCTCTCCGGTGGCGGGCGCGCCCGGGGATGTGCTGCGTCTCAACACCGGACCGGATGGAACGGCCGAGGTTGGCAACATTCGCGTGGGCTCGGTGCGCGTCGATGCGGTGGATACGCGGGCTGGATTCTCGTCGAGCGCGACCGTGACGAACTTCGTCGTGGGAACGACCGGGCCGCGTCTGGTCCGGGTGCAACTGCCAGGCGTGGGCGGCATCGCCGGACGGGTGTTGTTGGCGAACGGCCAGCCCGCGGTGAACGCGCGGGTGGACCTTCTTTCCTCGGGACGTTCCGTGCTCACCGATGCGAGCGGCCGGTACGCCTTCACGGATGTTCGCCCCGTGGAACATCAGGTGCGGTCGGTGCTCGGTTCCCTGGCGGTGCAGTCCTCCGTGACGGTGACCGCTGGCGCGGCAGCTTCCCTGGACCTGCGACTGGCGGGCAGCGGCGGGATCGAGGGAACGCTGGTGCGCGCTGCCGGGCAGCCCGTGCGTGAGCGTCCGGTGCTTGTCGAGTTCCGGGCGGCGGACGGTGCGCAGGGACAGCAGTTGGAGGAGACGGACACGGCGGGACGGTTTGCCTTCGAGGGATTGCCGTTGGGGGTTCCGATCACGCTGACGGCGGCGCTCGCCGAGTCGGGGGCGCGGGCGGAGATCACGGTGCAACTGTCGACCAACGGCGAGGTGCTGAACCTCGGGACGATCCGCATGGACGAGGCGGCCCCGATGATCGTGGACGTCCAGCCGGAGGCGGGCTCGGTGAACGTGCCGACGAACACCGTCTTCCGGGTCGAGTTCGACGAACCCCTCCGGCCGGCGAGCATCCGCCCCGCCGGATTCCAGCTCTACGCCGGGGACGTGACCGTGCCGGTCGAGGTGCGCTTCGAACCCGCACTGGACCCGACGATCGTGACCGTCCGTCCGTTGGTGGCCCTGCGGAGTCGCACGGCGCATCAGTTTGTGATCGCCGGTGCGGATCGGGTGGACGGCGGCGGTCGCCCGGCGCGGATCGGGCCGGTGGATCGTGTGGGTCGGGAACTGGACCGGACGCTGGTGCTCGACTTCGTGACGCGCGATTCGGAGGCCCCGGTGATCGTGTCGGCCGAGCCCGACGATGGCCGGATTGAGGTTGAGCCCCTGGCGGTGATGCGCGTGACGCTGGATGAACCGGTGGTGGATGGGTGGACGATGGTCCTGAGGAATGAAGCGGGAACGGTCGTGCCGACGAGGCCTGCGATCAGTGTTGACCGTCGTCTGCTGAGCTTGGTGCCGGAACAGTCTTTGCCCGCGAACAGTCGGTTCAGTCTGGTGCTTGCGGGCATCACGGATCTCTCGGGCAACACGATGCCGGCGCAGACGAATCGGTTCACCACGCTCGACACGCGGCCACCCGTGGTCGCGCGTCTTGGATTGGCCCCGGGTCAGCAAGCGGCGTCGGGATCGACCGTGATCATCGAGGCGCAATTCGAGATCGTCGAACCGAGCGCCACGCTCGTGTGGCTCCGCGAAGGCGTCGAGATCGGGGCCACGGCCGCAGGGCCGGTCTACCGGTTGCCCGTGCGGTTGCCGGTCCGCGGCACGGTCACGCTGGGGGCGTACGGACGCGATGCCCTGGGCAATCGCGGCGAGACCCGGACGCTGGTGTTGAACGTTGTCCCGAATTCGCCGCCCGTGATCTCGCTTGCCCGCGGGCCGGGTGAGACGGCCCCGGTGCAGACGGGCGCGGAGTTCAGTCTCGCGGTCTCGGCCAGTGACGATGCGGCGGTGCGCCGGCTTGTCGTCCAGTTGGGTGGGGCGATGACCAATCGCTGGGAACTGACGAACGGCACGCCAACCTTCCTGACCGGTCGGCTTCCGACGAACGCGGTGGCAGGCGTTCCCATCCGCGTCCGCGCCGAAGCTACGGACGAGGCGGGGGCGGAGGCGGAAGTTCGCACGCTGGAGATCCCGACCGTGGACGCCACGAAGCCCACGCTCGCCAGTTTGTTGCCCGTTGCCGGCTCGCCGTTGGAACCGACCCAACCGCTCGTCGTGGATCCGATCGTCTCGGACAACAGCGGCCTCGTGACGGTCGTGGTGGCGCTGAGCGGCGAAATCACGCGCCGCGAGACGCGGGTGGTGAACATCACTCCCGGACAATCATTGACGGTGCCGTGGACGGCCGATCTCTCGACGCTGGGTGACGGCGGATCGGTGACGGTAACAGTGGAAGCGACCGACGCTGCGGGCAACGCAGCGAGGCCGATCCTCCGGTCGTACCAGGTCCGGGATGTGCAGGGGCCGAAGCTCGCCTCGACCTGGATCGCGAGCGTCGAGACGCCCGTGACGAATCGCGTGAGCCGGTTGGTCGGCGGAGTTTCGTACCGGTTCGATTCAGCAATCCGGGCGAACCCGGCGATCTCGAACCTGCTGGTGGCGCGATTGACCAATGGCACGGCGTTGGCCGGGACGCCGCGCATCAGTGGGACGCAGGTGTCATGGGATTTCACGGGACCGTTGCTGCCGGCGGATGCGGAGGTGGAGGTCGTGTTGTTGCCCGGGTTGACCGACGCCAGCGGCAACCGTCTGCGGACCGTCGATGGTACGCCCTGGCCGGCGTCGGGCGTACCGATCCGTTTCATCACGGGTCCCGAGGCGCGCCTGAACGTGACGAACGGGCAACCGGTCGTCGCGGGACTTTCGATGCTGGTGGATCTGGAACAGGACGCGTCGCTCTCCGACTGGGCGCTGCTGGTGAACGGTCAATCGATGCCGCTGACCGAGTGGTCGGCGGAGCGGTCGCGATTCCGGGTGACCCTGCCGCAAACCAACGTCATCCGCGTCGTCGCGAGGACGACCGTGATCGGGCGTCCGGCTTACGAGTTGCCGCCCGTGTTCCTGAACGTGCGCCCGGATTCCGCCGATGACGATGGCGACGGATTGCCGAACGGATTCGAAACCCGCTACTCCGCGTTCAACAGGAGCATCCGCCTGAATCCATTCGACCCCGCCGACGCGACGACGGATGGGGACAGGGACGGCCTCAGCGTCCTGGAAGAATTCCTCCTGGGAACGGATATCGCATTGCAGGACACCGACGCCGACGGGCTTCTGGACGGCGCGGAAGTGGCGGCGAATAACTGCCTGGATCCGCTCGATCCCGACAGCGACGACGACGGGATCCGCGATGGCGCGGACCGTGCCCCGTGTGTCGCGGGAGAAGGGGTCGTGATGGTGCCGGTCCAGTTGACCGCGACGGAGGGCGTGGAGTCCGATGTGCGGTTTGATCTCGACCCGTTCAACGTGACCGTGAACGAGGTGCGGTATCCGGACGCCACGCCACCGTTGCCTTTCCTTGGACCGTTGCGGACGCGGACCGTGGCCGGTGGCCGCACGGAGGTAACGATCCGGGTGCGGCCGGGCTTTGCGGATGCGGGGTCGTACCCGGTGACGTTCCAGGTCCGTCTGCAGCGGGCCGTGGACTCGATCACCACCAACGTCGTGGTCCCGGTCACCATCCTCGACAACAGCAGCCGCGCGGTGACGCGCTGGGCCGCGCCGCGCAGTGGGGAATGGATGGTCGCCACCAACTGGACCGATGGCCTTCCCGGTCCCGGACGCGATGCGGTCATCGATCTGCCGGGCAATTACACGGTCACGGCGGGCGGGACCGTGTTTGCGGAATCGATGCGGTTCGAGCCGCCGTCCGCCGGGCCTGTCCTTCGCATGATCGGGCAATTCACCTTGAACGATACGAGTCGCGTGGGGTTGCACGGCGTGGTGGACCTGGATTGGACGAGCCTGTCGGGACGCGGCCGCCTGGAGCTGGCGGGCCGGTTGGACGGGCAGGGCACCATCGACAATGCCGGCGTCGTGATCGAGGCGACGGGACGGTGTTCGGCGCGCAGTGGTCCGCTGACGTTCAACGGCCCGGTTGCCAATGGCGGTGTCATCGATGTGCGGGAGCGATCCGCGTCGTTCGGAGGACCGACGACCAACACCGGCACGATCCGCATGGGAACCGCCCTGTCGGGATCCGGCGTGGTTTTCCGGAACGAAGGCGTGCTGGAATCGTCGCAGACCAACCGCGTGAACCTGACCTTCCGTCAGCTGGAACAGGCGGGTCGGTTGGAGGTGCCCGGCGATCTGGTACTCGATGGGACGGCTTCGTTGTTTGAAGCGGTGGGAACGAACCGCATCGGAGGACGCATGCGGGTGATCACTGGCCGGCATGTCTTCGAGACTGCGCTGGCGGTCGCGGATTGGGAGGTGGGCAATGCCACGGTTGCCTTCGAGGTCGATCAGGTCCTTCGGGAGTTCCAGGGAACCACGGCGACGCTGACGGGCTCTGGAAGGGTGTCCGTCACCCAGCTCGCACGACTTCAGTGGTCGGTGTTGGGCGGGAGCGGTGTGTTGCGCATCGAGCCGCAGGCGCAGTTGGTCTGTCCGGGAACGGGCCTCACCATCGGGCGCGCGCTCGACCTGGCCGGGACGTCGATCCTCACCAATGGTGCTTACTGGGAGATCTCGGGGGTGACCGTGACCAACCGGGGCACGATGGTCTCCGGGGCGCGCTCCTACCTGTACACGGAATCGGGCGAGGCCATCGGATCCTTCCTGAACGTCGGAAGCCTCCGCGTGCAGGCGCTCACCGTTCCCAACCAGGCCGTGACGTGGTCGCCGGCGGAACTCGTGAACCAGGGAGACCTGACCGTGGTCGACGGCACGCTGCTGTTGACCCGCGCGGTGCGCTTCGGTGGACGCGTCCGGATCGAGTCCGGCGCGGTGTTGTCCAGCGAGGGAGAACTGATGCAACGGGCTGGATCCATCATCGAGGGCCCGGGCCGGTTCGAAGTTTCCGGTGGAACGGTCCGCCTGACCGAACCGGTGTCCGTCGGCGAGGTCCGACTGCTGCGCGGAACGCTGGAACCTGAAGCACCGCAGTCGTGGCCACAGTTCACGTTCGTGGATGGTCGGCTGGGCGGCACGGCGACCGTGCAGTTGTCCGGCCGGGGAACGTTGGCGGGTGGAATCCTCGATTCCGGTGGCGACTTCAGCATCGCGTCGACGGCAGTGGTGACCAACACGGGCATGGCGCGGTTGTACCGGCGGTTGGTCAATGACGGGCGTCTGGAAATGGTGGGCAACGCGTGGCTGCGCCTGACCGGTGGGGAGGTCCTGAACCGGGGCCGGCTGAATCTCCGGGATGGATCGTACATCTGGGCCGACAACACACCGGCAGGAGCCAGCCGGGTGTGGAACTCCGGCACGCTGGTTTCGGCCATCCGCGGCGAGGAGAACGCGTGGTCCCAGGTCAGCGTTGTGAACGAGGGGCGCGTCGAGGTGCAGTCCGGGACGTTGAACTGGAATCATCGCTTCCAGAATGCCGGACAGCTGGAGATCGCCAGCGGCGCGCAGCTGCATCTCTCGGGCAATTCCACCAACACGCCG
>JAIXZE010000189.1 GCA_027489875.1 Verrucomicrobiales bacterium | reverse complement strand
CGAGTTCGGGTTCGGGTTTGAACCGTATGCTCCATTTCGTTTTCGATTCCGATGGCGATACCGATCCCGATACCGACGCGTGCGGCAAGGGTGGCCGCCCGGGCTCCTCGTCAATCCTTACCGAGGCGGGCCGGCATGTTGACTCCGTGGTCCTGCTCGGGATCGATTCGTATGGCGGCGATTTTGTTATCGCCATGGGAATGGCTCCTGAAGGGCGACCAGGACGTCGCCACCCCGCTCTGATGGGAGGCAGGGAGTAAAAAGGGTGAGCAGGGCGGGACTCCTGAGCCCTTGCCTTGCCCTTCGGATGGGGAGGGCGGCAGGATTGGCATCATGTTCGTGCGAATCGCTTGTCCGGTGCTGATCCTTCTCCTCGGGGCGGTCTCGGCGCTGGCCGAGGTGGTCTGGCGCGATGCGGCGACGCTGACCGTCGAGGGCCGGGGGTGGGAGGTGACCGACGCGCCGTTCCAGCGACTCCCCAACGCCGCCAAGGCCACCGTTCCGGGCCATGTCTGGGACCTGGGCCGGTCGTCGGCTGGGATCTCCATTCGTTTCCGCACACAGGCGGATCGGATCGATACCCGCTGGGACCTCACGAGTGCCTCGCTGGCCATGCCCCACATGCCTGCCACCGGCGTCAGCGGGTTGGATCTCTATGTCCGCGATGGATCCTCCCGGACGTGGCAATTCGTCCAGAACGGCCGTCCCACAGGGCAACTCACCAACACGGTCCAGTTCCGGGTCGGATCCAACGCTGTTGTCCGGGAGTTCCTGCTCTACCTCCCGCTGTACAATGGGGTCACCCGACTCGACCTCGGCGTTGATTCCAGCTTCGCCCTCGAACCGATCCCTGCGGAGGCGCTCGCCGCCCAGCGGCGTCCCATCGCCCTCTATGGAACCTCGATCGTCCAGGGAGGGTGCGCCTCGCGACCCGGGCTGGCGTGGCCAGCGATCCTCGGACGCCACCTCGATCGTCCGGTGATCAACCTGGGATTCTCAGGGGCGGGTCGCATGGAACCCGCCGTGGTCGATGTGCTCGCCGAACTCGACCCCGCGTTGTTCATCATCGATTGCCTGTGGAACATCGGCGACCAGAGATCACCGGAGATCGAAGCCCGCGTGACGCACCTGGCGACCAGCCTGCGCCAGCGACGTCCGTCCACCCCCCTGCTCTTCGTGGGACAATCCGACATCCGAAATGAACGCCATCCCACCGGGGCCACGAAGGCGCAGGAGCGGGCGATCCTGGCGCTGCAGAGCGCGGGAATGAAGGGACTCCACCTGGTGCCGGGCAACCTGCTGCTGGGATTCGATCGCGAAGGAACCGTGGATGGGGTGCACCCGAACGATCTCGGCATGATGCGCCACGCGGATGCCCTGACGCCGATCGTCCAGGCCCTGCTGCCGCGGTAGGAGGGGGGCGGGGGGAGTGAACCCTTCTCGCGGTGATTGGCCGCACGGGCAGAGGCGGTGCCCGCTGCTCCCTTTCGCCCGTTTGGTCTCCGCGGCTTTGCGGCTTTGCGGCTTTTCCGGTCCCGACTTGAAACTTTGGTCCGCCGGGTGGGGGCACCCGGCCTTCAGCCTCGTGGATTGCAGGCCACGTGCCCCCACGTGGCGCATTGGCTGGGCTTCAAACTTGAAACTCTCCTACACGTTCTCGAGACCCCGGAAGGTGCCGGTCGAGCTGGCGAAGCGATCCGTTTCGAGGCCCATCCGTTGCAGCATCGAGACGAACAGGTTGGGCAACGGATAATTCCGTTCGCGGTCGAATCCCAGGTGTTGTCCGTGACGGAATCCGCCGCCCACCAGCAACGTGGGAAGGTTCGTGGTGACGTGGGTGTTGGCGTTCCCGAGGTTCGAACCGTAGAGGATCATGGTCCGATCGAGGAGGTTCGAGTCGCCTTCGCGCACGGACTTGAGTCCGGTGGCGAGGCCCGCGATCAGGCGCATGTGCCACTCATCGATGGCGCGCAACTGCGCCAGCTTATCGGTCGAGCGGCCGTGGTGGGAGAGATCATGGTAGCCGCCGGTGATCTTCGTTCCTTCGACGTCGATGGCGGGCGAGTTGACGCTGTCGAGCAGCAGGGCAATGGACCGGGTGGAATCGGTCTCGAAGGCCAACCGGGCGAGGTCGTACATCAGCCGGACCTTCTCCATGTATTCCTTCGGGCTGGCGGGATCGAGGGGCACCGGGGCCTTGACGGCGGGCTTGGGCTTCGCCTCCCACTCCTTGGACATCTGCATCCGCTTTTCGAGTTCGCGGACGCTGGTGAAATATTGGTCGAGGCGATCGCGATCGGCTCCGTTGACGCGCCCCTGGAGTCCGCGGGCCTGGTCCGAAAGGGAGTCCAGGATGCTGCGACCGACATCGAGGCTCCGGACCTGCTGCGCCCGCTCGGCAGCCGAACCTTGCATGAACAACTGCGCGAAGACCTCGGAAGGCTTCTCCTCGCACGGGATCATCACGCCCGAACTCGTCCACGAAAGGCTGCGGGCTCCCTGTTCGACGTTCACGCCCAGGTTGAGCGATGGGAACCGCGTGAGGTGCCCGATCCGTTCGGCGATGTATTGATCGAGCGAGATGGTGTTCCGGAATCCGCCGCGACCGGGATGCGGTGCTGCGGTCAGGAAGCAGTTGTCCGCCGGATGACCGCCGTCGACGTCCGGATGCGACACGCCGCTGAACACGGTGAAATCCTGGCGCAGGTCGCGAAGGATCTCCAGGTACGGGGACGGCGCGTAGTCCCGTCCGCTGGCCTTCGGAAAGAAGTTGTCCGGCAACAGGCCCAGGTTGTTGCAGACGGCGAGCATCCGGCGCGGCACGCCGTCGCTGCCTGGAAGCACCGTCGCTGGGCCGCGTCCGAACACAGGCTGCATGGACTCGAGCATTGGCAGCGACAGGGCCACGCCGGCGGCCCGGAGAAAGTGCCGCCGCGAAAGGCCGTGACCGGTCGAAACAAATGGCCCGCGGGCCCCGTCGATGTCCGTGCGTCGCTTCATGGGGTTCAACTTCCGTTACTTGTTCCGGAAAAGATCGCTCTGCACAACCCCATGAATGAGTGATCGCACGGGAAAATCGCCCCGGCGATTGGCCCGCAGGATCTCCTCGATCTCGGGACGGTCCGCGAAGCCCACGGGAGCGCCGGTGGCGTACACGACGAGCTGCCGCACGAGATTGCGGGCAAGTTGTTCCCGGTCGGAGACCAACAACCGCTTCAACTCACGCACATCCTGGAACGTGCGTCCGTCCGGGAGTTCCCCGGAAGCGTCGACGTCCGGCCCGAGGCCGAAATGGAAGAAGTTCCCGTTGTGTCCGATGCCCTTTACCGGATCGCCGCCGGACGCCCGGTAACGCGTGCGCCAGCCACCCATGACATCAAAGTTCTCGAGCGCGAACCCGGCGGGGTCGATCAAGCGGTGGCAGGCGTTGCACGACTCCTGCGTGCGATGCTTGGCCAACTGCTCCCGGATCGTGATGGCCCCGCGGATGTCGGGTTCGACGGCGGGAACACTCGGGGGTGCCGGCGGTGGCGGACGCCCGATGATGCGGCTCATGACCCAGGCCCCGCGCTTCACGGGCGAGGTGGTCGTTCCGTTCGCGGTCACCTTCAGCACGCTGGCCTGCGTGAGCAATCCACCGCGCACACGCTCCCGGCTCAATGGCACCCGCCGCACTCCGACGCCCTCGACACCCTCGATCCCGTAGTGGCGGGCGAGCCGCTCGTTCAACATGGCGAACTCGGAATCCACGAGATTCGTGATCCCGAGGTTGCGCCGGATCAACTCCCCGAAGAAGACCTGCGTCTCCGTCGCCATCGACTCCACCAGCAGGTCGTCGAGCTGGTAATCCGGGTAGAGCTGCTCATCGGGCGCCGTGGCCGCGATGCCGCGCAAATCGAGCCAGTAATCCAGGAAGGCATCGATGAACTGCCGGGAGCGCGGGTCGTCGAGCAATCGCTCCGTCTGCGCCCGCAGGACATCGGGCTTCTGGAGTCGCCCTTTCGCTGCAAGGGCGCGCAGCTCGGCGTCCGGAGCGGCGTTCCAGAGGAAGAACGAGAGACGCTCGGCCAGCGCGCCGTCGACGAGCTTTCCTGGCTTGGGTTCATCGAGGTACAGGAACGACGGCGAACTGAGGACCGCCGTGTATCCGGCAATCATCGCCTCCGTGAAATCACTGCCGGTGGCCATGCCCCCCTTCACCAGCGTGGCAAAGCGGGCGACGTCGGCCTCGGCCACGGTTCCGCGGTAAGCCCGGCCCAGGAACGACCGCAGCAACCGTTCAGCATCGATCGCCGGTTCCGCCGATTCGACCGTCACCCCGGCCGGACGTTGCCGACGCCGCGACACGCCCTCGGCCTTGGGCCGATCCTTGATCGGCAAGGCTCCGAACAACGCCTGATGCCCGGCCGGTGGCCAT
>JAIXZE010000261.1 GCA_027489875.1 Verrucomicrobiales bacterium | reverse complement strand
GCATCACCACCGTCTTGCCACGGACATCCACGCCCTTGTAGTCGTCCCACCCGTATTCCGGAGCCGTGATGCCGTAGCCGACGAAGACAACATCACAGGCGGGCACTTCCACGCGTGCCTGGGTTCGTGGGGACCAAGCAACGAGGTCCTGCGGGAAGAGCAAGGGCCGACGTTCGATGCCTGAGAACCATGAGGCTTCGATCTTTGATGTGATCCCGACAATCGGAACTTCCTGTGTCCATTGGGCAGTGGGTACCCCCGGTTTCAGGCCAGCCTTCCGAAACTGCTCCTCAAGATACTCAACGGTCCGATCCTCGCCCGCAGAGCCCGGTCCACGCCCCTCGAACGTGTCGGATGCGAGCACCCGGACGTCTTCGAGCATCCGGGCCCCATCGAGCATGCGGACTACAGGACGGCCAGGGCGCGGTTGGGTCTCCCGCGCCAGAAGCCCGAAGGCCGACAGCGAAAGAAGGATTCCTGCGACACAAAAACGCAGACGAGAAAACCTCATGACGCCGGCGAGCTTGGGAAGTCCCATCCAGACTTTGAAGGCATTTGTCGTGAAAGGTTCCGACTGGAACCCATCGCAACAAAACAAGACCCTCAGCCCATGACGAATGCCGAAGCCTTGGATCTATTCCGACAGACCGGTGCCCTACTTGATGGCCATTTCATCCTGCGCAGCGGCCTGCATTCACGGCAGTTCTTCCAATGCGCCCAGGCCTTGCAGCTCATGCCGATCGTGGAGCGCTTCGGAGCTGCCCTCGCGCAAAAGGCTGCCCCACTGGACATCCAGACGGTCATCTCGCCCGCCATGGGTGGACTCGTCATCGGACAGGAAGTTGCGCGTCAGTTGAAGTGCCGCTTCATCTTTGTTGAGAAGGAGGAGGGAAAACTGGTGCTGCGCCGCGGTTTCAAGATCCAACCCGGGGAACGTCTCCTCATCGTCGAGGATGTCGTCACCAAGGGCGGCCGCGTTCAGGAGACGCTCGACATCGTCCGCGCCCATCAGGGCAATCCAGTCGCCGTCGCGATGATGGTGGATCGCTCGGACGGCAACCTCGCCCTCGGCGTCCCCCTTCACAGCCTGATCCGGCTGAACGTGGAAACCTTCCAACCCGATCAACTGCCAGCAGACCTCGCCGCCATCCCGGCAACCAAGCCGGGAAGCAAGTGATCCAGAATCCGATCCCACTGGGCACGCTGGACGGCCAAGGTCCCCTCGTTCCAGACCACATGGTCTGCGGCGGCCATCTTGGCCTCCGTGCTCCATTGCGCTGACAATCGGGAACGGATCGCTTCAGGCGCCCATCCCCGCCCCTGAAGCCGGTGCCATTGGGTAGCCGAGGAGCAGCCCACCGCGATGACCGCATCGAATCGCGACTGATAAGCCTTCTCCAAAAGCAGCGGGATGACGACGAACGCCATGGGCGAGCCGTCGAGATCGTGAGCGTCGAGATGATCCGTCCAGACCCGTTGGATCCTGGGATGGAGCAAGCCCTCAAGCCACGCCCGCGCGTCCGGATTCGAGAACACCACCCCTGCCAAGGCCGCCCGATCGAGGGATCCATCACCCGCGAGGACTGATTCACCAAACTGAGTCACGATCTCTGACAAGGCTTCCGACCCGGGAGCCACGAGGGATCGCGCGACATCGTCCGTGTCCAGCACCGGGAACCCCAACTCAATGAGGTAGGATGCCCCGGTGCTCTTTCCGGATCCGATACCTCCCGTGATCCCGATCCGCTTCATACCCAGAAAGCAAAAAGCCGCCCCGTAGGGCGGCTTTGCAAGATCCTTACTTGGTGAGGACCCGGTAACTCCGGCCCCCGTCCGTCTCGGGGATCGGATCGCGAACCCACAAGGTCTTCTTGGATCCTTGCGTGTTCGTCACGCGCTTCAGCAACTTCCACTCCGTGCTCAGCGCATCGCTGTATTGCACATCGTAGGTACCGAAGGCTGCACCTTCCCACCGGATCAGGAACGCGTGCTGACCGTCCTGAACCACTTTCGGATTCTGGACAACTCCCTCAAAGGGCGTTTTGTCGAAGGCATTCATGATGCCGTCTCCATCCGTATCCGTCCGCGTGCTGTAACGAATCGAGCGGGCAAAGGCCATGGGACGACCATTGATGACCATGGTGATGACGCTACCCTCACCGCCTCCGTCACCCACGAACTTGAACTTGCCACCCGTGGCCGCCTCGAACTGGGCCGCCGGAAGGGCGTCTCCTTCGGAACTCAGGAGGTTCCGGAAGTAGATGGTGAAGTCGGAGGCGACGTTGAAGATCGACGGATCAGGGACAACCAGGCGGTCGTCCGACACGAACCCAATGTTCGGCGTGATGACGAGGTTCTCAACGTAGAGCGCACCCCTGCCAGAGGAACCACGGAACGTGAGTTGCGAGAAACGGCCAGCGTCCAGTTCCAGAGAAGCAACGGATTGACGTCCAAATCCAGCAGCCGCAGGTCCGACGTCCTGACCAGACCACACGAACACGGATTCCTGGAACGTTTGACCAACCAGACCGAGTCGAAGATTTCTGGTCTCCAACTCGGCGGGGGGTGCGGTCACCGAGATACGGTAGGCTCCCAGAATGCCAGCACCGTCAGCGTCCACCAAGAGACGACGGCTGGCCGCCAGGTCGAACGTCGGTGCGGACAACACGGCACCACCGCCGAGGATGATGGTCTCCGCGTTGCCCGCGAACTGTGAGTAAGCTCGAACAGTCCCGGGGAGGAACACGTTGGCCGTTTCCGAGTTCGTTGGGACTTCGATCCGATCCTGGTCAAACGTGCCTGCGGAGAGAATCGTCAAACGACGGGCGTCAATCAGCAGATCTCCCGCCTCTGCCCGAACGTTGGAATC
>JAIXZE010000072.1 GCA_027489875.1 Verrucomicrobiales bacterium | reverse complement strand
GGTTTGTCCGCCGCGAGCGCTGACAAGGGGCCCATGGCCTCGAGCCATGGCAGGCTCATGAGGACCCCCGTTCCCCGAAGCATCCGACGTCGCGATAACTTCCCGACCATCATGCAGCTACAGCTAGCACGGAAGCCGTCGGTCCGCCAAGGCGAGATCCTGCACGTTCCGGGTCCTCGAATGATTCGCAGGAGGGGTGGGTCGAGGCTTGCGTTCCCGGGAGGCTTGCCGGTGAATCGACACAGAAACGCAATAGACCATGTCCACCAAGAAACTTCTTTCCGTGGCCCTCGCGCTCGCCGGCGGCCTTTCTGCATTTGCGGCCAAGCTGGGTGATCCAGCCCCGGCCCTGACCCTCGCCAAGACCGTGAAGGGGGAGGCCGTCGACCTCGCCGCTGGCAAGGGCAAGCAGACCTATGTCGTCGAGTTCTGGGCGACGTGGTGCGGCCCCTGCAAGACCTCGATCCCGCACCTGACCGACCTGCAGAAGAAATTCAAGGACAAGGGGGTCACGGTGATCGGCATCTCGGACGAGACCGAAGACAAGGTCGCGCCGTTCGTGGCGAAGATGGCGGAGAAGATGGACTACGTGGTGGCCGTCGATGATGCGCGGAAGACGTTCAAGTCCTACATGGGAGCCTATGGGCAGGGCGGGATTCCCACCGCATTCGTGGTGAACACCGATGGCCAGGTGGCGTGGGTGGGACACCCGATGGGCGGTCTGGATGAGGCCATTGAGAAGATCGTGGCCGGCAAGTTTGACATTGCGGCGGCCCAGGTGGAATTCGCCGAGCGTGAAGTGAAGCAGAAGCGCATGGGTGAGTTGAACGCCTCCTTCGGCAAGTACCTCCAGCTCGCGGCGAGTGGCGACGCGGAGAAGTCCGCCGAGGTCGGCCAGAAGCTCCTCGAGTTGGCCGGCAAGGATTCGATGATCCTGAATGCGATCGCGTGGAACATCCTGACCAATCCGCAGATCAAGAACCGTGACCTGCCCTTTGCGCTGAAGGTGGCCACGGCCGCCGTGGACGCTTCCGGTGGCAAGGAGGCCGCGGTCCTCGATACCTACGCCCGCGCCCTCTATGACAACGGCAAGAAGGCCGAGGCGGTGGAAGCCCAGAAGAAGGCGGTCGGTCTTGCCAAGGAAGAGCAGACGAAGGCCGACATGAAGAAGACCCTGGAGAAGTACGAAGCCGGCGAACCGGTGAAGTAAGGCGGCTTCCCGTCAGTGGACGGTGTACTTCGAAAGGTCCTCGCGGGGCTTGGGCCATGACAGCTCCAGCTCCTCCATCGCAGCACAGACGTGCGTGGCAATCAGATGATCGCGGACCCACTTCTTGTCGGCGGGGATGACGTGCCAGCGGGCGTGCTTCGGGGAGCACCGGTTGATGGCTTCTTCGTAGGCCGTCATGAAGTCATCCCACTTCTCCCGCATCCGGAGGTCAGCGCCCTCGAACTTCCAGTTCTTGGCGGGATCCTGGATGCGGGCGCGCAGGCGCTCGGCCTGTTCCTCGCGGGAGATGTGGAGATAGAACTTGAGCAGGGTGTATCCCGCTTCGTGCAGGTTCAGCTCGAACCGGTTGATCTGCTCGAAGCGCGGAGCCCAGATTTCCTTGGGTGCCAGTTTCATCACCCGGACCACGAGCACATCCTCGTAGTGGGAGCGGTTGAACACGCCGATCCGACCGTAGCGTGGGACCGCATGGTGGACCCGCCAGAGGAAGTCATGAGCCAATTCCTCACTCGAGGGTGCCTTGAAGTCGGTGACCTCGACGCCGGCAGGGTTCACGAATTCCAGCAATGACTTTGTCGCCCCGTCCTTGCCGCTCGCGTCCATGCCTTGCAGGACCACGAGCACGGAACGCCGGGTATTGGCGTAGAGCTTGGCCTGCAATCCACCGATCCGTTCCAGAAGGCGCCGTGTGGCTTCCCGGGTCTTCTCCTTCTTCAGGCCAAAGTCCTCGGCGGGATCGAAGTCCTTGAGTTGGATGCGTGATTTGACGACGACGTTCTGTGGCATGGACCGGGGGTTGAGGTTCGCCCCTTTCATGAACCGATTCGGGGCCTTTGAAAACGGGAGATTTCGAAATCAGTCCTTCCGGATGTAGGGGAGCGGCGGCGGCGTTGCCGTCGGCACGGGCCCGGTGGAATGCAGCCAGCCGTCGCGTCGCTGCCAGTGGGATCGGACGCCGGCGAGGATGTCACGAAACGGAAGGCGAAGCTTCGATTGAGCCCAGGCGATCATCAGGGGCGGGATTGCGAACCCGACACAGCAGAGGAAGTTCAGCGGGGTGGACAGCACAACGACGAACCCAAAGGTCTTGGCGAAGGCGACCATCGGCTTCGATTCGGTGAGTCCGAACCAGATTCCAACAGTGGGGATGGCGACGATCTGCAGGAATGCACCGATGATATCGATCAGTGAGGGGATGAATCCCCCATGAGGAAGAGTGCCGGCGAGACCGACGAGCATGAGGAGGACGGTGGGTGCCAGATAACGCGCGGTGAGATGCCGGATGACCGCCTGGGTGATGTCGGCATCCCGGATGGGCGTCGTGAGGACCAGTTCCAGGGCCCCGCTCCGGCGGGACTCCCCGATGAACGACGTCACCTCCCAGACCATCAGGCCACGCAGGAGGATGCCGAGAACCCAAAAGAGGAGTGGGGTGACGGAACCGACCTGACTCAGGCTCAAAGCCGTCGCTGCAACAGCGAGTCCACTGGTGGACCAGGCGACCCGTTGTGGCCATTTTTCGGCTCCCATGAGCGCTCCGAGCGGACTGGAATCGAGCACCCGCCGATTGAGCGCCGGACCGCCCGCGGAGGCTCGAGGAAGGTTGGCATCGAGACGCCAGCCCCGGCCCACTGCCCACGTGGCAAAAAGGAGGAACAACCAGCCCAGCAGGTGGCTGGCACCGAGGTTGAGATAGAAGGTGAACGGGTCACGCAGATAGGCCGTTTCACCGACATGAAAGCGGACCGCGGTGGGCGACAGCAGGATGGGCAGCTGGAAAACTGGGTGCGCGCTCGCAAAGCGCAGTCCTTCCGAGACTGCCGGCAGCACGACGCTGAAGAATCCAACCACGACCAAGGTCTTGCCGACGGCACGGGCTTGACGTGTTTCCCCGGCCGACATCGCCAGTCCCGCCGAAGCGGCGAAGAACAACTGGTTCAGCATGGCCGCGCAGTTGCGCCAGAACTCGCCGTTGCTGACACCGCCCATGAACCACGAAATGGCCAGCACCGGAAACACCGACGCCAGTCCGAAGAACGCACTCAACACCAGCGCGGCGAACTTCCCGGCGATGATGTCCAGCCCCGTCAGGTCCGTCAGGAACAGGAATCCCAGGGTTCCGTCGCGGCGTTCCTCGCTGATTCCATCGGCAGTCAGGAAGACCCCGGCCAGCACGGCAAAGAGGTGTCCGCCGACGACCAACGTATTGAACAGGAACTGCCCGCTGCGGGCACCCGCTCCTGTGACGCTCACGAACAGCAACATCACGAACGTCAGGAGCGCCGCGAAGATCGCCGAACCGGTGCGCATCCGGAACGTCGCCTTCCGTCGGGAAGCGGCGAGGAGCTCGCGTTGGGCGACCGGCAGGAACGTCATGTGCCCGTCCATTGAGGCGCAGGGCCTCCGCTGAAACGAGAGGAAAGTTGGATCCGGAGACGCGGAGATCGCGGAGAGAGGGGCTGGTCACGAGCCTTGCAACCTCGTTAACCGGTCACCAAGCGGTGACTGGCCCGCCTGCCTTCCAAAGGTCCATTCTCCGCGCCTCCGGAAAGCGCCAAGCGAAGCTTGGCGGATCTAATGAACTGAAATGTGTTCATCATGGTAAATGGTCGAAAGTCATGTAGCCGGACCCAAAGCGTCTGGTGGGCAACC
>JAIXZE010000105.1 GCA_027489875.1 Verrucomicrobiales bacterium | reverse complement strand
ATCACCAACAGCGGCATCAGGTACTCGAACATCGACCCGCTCCACGAAACGAGGATCGGTTGGCGATGGGACGCCACCAGCAGTCGTCCGAGCGTGAACCAGTGGTCCTGGGGAATCTGTCCCAGCGCGATGGCCACGTAGGAACACAGCCGGGCTTCGGACCCCAGCAGGTCATAATGCCCTGCATCCGCCCTGCGCTCGCCCACGTTGTACCCGATGCAGAAAAGATCCCGGGTCGCATCGAACAGGAACGTGAAGTCCATGGCGGCCATGTCCTCCGCATCGACTGCCAGGGCCTCCAATGTGGCGAGGAACTGTCGCCCGGGTGCGGCACCTCCGTCGGGCCCCTCCTTCATCAGTTCCCGCAACGAGGTCGAAACGGGTAGATTGCCCGCCCCTTCGAAAGGCGGTGGCTCGGGCGAAGTCCATGCCATCGGATCCGTCCTGTGGTTCGTCAGCCCGGGAAGCAGGGCCGCCAACTCGGCGTGGTGATCCCGGCACTGCCGGACGAGGCGTTGCGCCCATTCGAGGCCTTCCCCGGGAACAAGTCCGGCGGCAGCCGTGAGGGCGGAGGCATGGTCCGTGACCTCAGCCAGAAGCGCCTCCGCAGCGGCCAGCGTTGTGGGGCGGGTTCGGAGGAGTTCCTCCAACCGATCCATGGCCGGATGCGCCGCCGACAAGGACCGCGTGATGCGCAGGGTGTCGCCGATTCCGAGCAGGATCGCGGCCGTGAAGACCGGGGCATCGGCCTGCTCCCGAAGTCCTGAGGCCAGGGTCAGGAGGTGCCCCGCGAGGTTCCCGCTGTCGACGCTCGAGACATACAGGGGCAGGAGCGGACGCAGGGTGCGCGTGTCGTACCAGTTGTAGAAGTGGAGCCGGTGCCGCTCCAACCGACGCAGCGAGCCCAGCGTCGCCGCGGTCCGTTGGATCATTTCTCCGAATGGGATGTATCCGAGGTCCCGCGCTGCCAGGTTGGCGAGCAAGGCCAGGCCGATGTTCGTCGGCGAGGTACGCGATGCGGTGGCGGTCACCGGGGCTTCCTGGAAGTTGTCCGGCGGCAGCCAGTTCTCCTCCGCCGTGACGAAAGTCTCGAAGTAATGCCACGTGCGCCGCGCCGTGGTGCGGAGGAATCCCACCTGATCGGCTGTCAGGTCGGGCACCTTCACGCGGATCGGCTGGCTGATCCACCAGGCCAGCGTGGGTGCCGCAAACCACAGCGCGAGGATCGGCAGGAATCCGACGGAAGCCTGGACGCCCCCGGTGAGGACACCTCCCAGAAGCAGCAGCGCCACGCCGGGGCACATCCACAGATCCCGGTGAAATCCAAGGAGCCCGATTCTGGAGCTGCGTCCCGACGCCCCTGACGTCTGCCATTCCAGCAGGTTTCGGCGCGTGACCCACATGCGTGCCAACGTCCGCGCTATCGCGTCGAGGCTGATGAAGGCGTCGTGGGGCAGGAAAGCGATCGTCAACAAGACCTGGCAGGCCTGCCGCCCCAGCGAGCGCCCCGAATCGTAGAGGTGCATTCCCCAACGCTGGTCGGACGGCTTGTGCAGGAGGCCCACCACAAAGGCCAGAAGGCTGGGCATCCCGATCAGCGCGACCAGCACCGCCGGTCCGGCCATCGCCGGAACCGCCGTCGTGAAGCCGAGCCCAAGGAACAATCCCAGCAGCGCCAGCGGCACCACGCTGCGCCGCAGGTTGTCGAGGATCTTCCATTGGGACAGCGCCGACAGCGGGTTCTCCGTGCGGCCAGCTTCCATGCCGGGCACACGCCGCCGCAACCACGGGAGGATCTGCCAGTCCCCACGGATCCATCGATGGCGGCGCGCGACATCGACGTTGTACCGGGTTGGGAACGCCTCATAGAGCTCCACGTCACTCACGAGGGCCGATCGCGCATGGCAGGCTTCGAGCAGATCGTGGCTCAGCACCATGTTGTCGGGACAACGCCCGGACAACGCCCGCTGGAAGGCGTCCACGTCATAGATGCCCTTGCCGATGAACGAACCCTCCTGGAACAGGTCCTGGTAGACGTCCGATACCTCGCGGGTATAGGGATCGATGCCGACGTCGCCCGCCAGCAGGCGCACGAACAGCGACCATCGCGAACCCGCCAGGCTCACGCTGACCCGCGGCTGTAGGATCGCATAACCATCGGTGACGATGCCCGACAGCGGATCGAAGACCGGGCGGTTCAACGGATGCATCATCGTCGCCACCAACCGCCGCGCCGTCTCGCGGGGGAGCTGCGTGTCGGTGTCGAGCGTGATGACGTATCGGATCGATGACAGGATCCCGACCGCTCCGACCACTTCCGAGAACGCCCCGACCGCACCGCCACGCAGGAGTTCGTTGAACTGGGCGAGCTTCCCGCGCTTGCGCTCATACCCGATCCACCGCTGTTCGCTGGCGTTCCATCGCCGGGGTCGATGGAAGAGGAAGAAGCGTGGCGGATCCTCGGACGTGGCGTGTTGGTTCAGGCGATCGATTCCTGCACGTACCTGGGACACGCGGGCGGCGTCTTCGGGCAGGGTCTCGGCGTCGGCGTCCTGGAAGTCCGTGAGCAGCGCGAAGTGGAGATGGGCATCCCGATTGGCCAATGCGTGGATCTCCAGGCTTTCGATCAGGCGATCGATCCCCTCGACCGTATCGAGCATGGTGGGCACCACGACCATGGTCCGGCCTTCCGGCGCGATGCCGTGGGTGAAGTCCAGGCGCGGCAGGCGTCGAGGTGGGACCAGGAGCATCGAAACCCAGTTCACCATGGAAACCGCGAGCTGGCTCGAACCCAGGAGGAACACCCCGACAAGTGGCACGAAGGCAGACAGCGGAACCCACGAGAACTCCTCGCGCCGCGCAAACACCACCGTGAGGGCCACCGTCGAAAGAAGGATCCCTCCCGCGTACCAGCTGAGGGGAAAGGCCCGGATCGCCCGTTCGATCCACTGGCCCCACGGGCGTCGGATCCGGACCGTTCGACCGAGGAGTCCCTCGCCTTCGGCGATGAGGTAATACCCGACGTGCGCCCGACGATCCTCGATTCCGTGAAGCAGGCTGCCCTCGCTTGAAAGGCGGATGGCTTCGGAAGCCACCTGTTCCTCATCCATGGCCCCGTGGCGCGCGAAGAACTCGACGGCGTGCCGGTAGCTGTCCCGCGTCGCGAAATCCATCCGGGCATAGACCAGCGCCGGATCGCGGCGGAGGGAGTGCTCCACAGCGCTCAGGTCCTCGACGAAGTCGCGCCAGTCCATCGCGCTGAGGAACCGGAGGCTGGTGATGCTGTGGCTGACCGAGACCTGGTCGGCGGCCTGGTTCCGGCTTTCCAGTTGGACCAGCAATTCGATGGAAAGCCCGTGCTCGGCCAACCGTTGTTCGAGCCACGTCCGGGCCAGCTGGAGGCTGGGACTCGATCGCGACAGGCCATGGCAGAACTCGGTCACGAACGGGCTGGTCGTGGGAATGGAGGAACGGGCCATGTCGGCGACGATCACGACCAGTTCGGAGGGATTGGATTCCGCGACATGCTGGAGCCGCGCCACCCACAGGCTGGCGAGATCGCGTTGATCCCGGGCCTGCACCAACCGGCTGCTGACGCGCTGGAGGTTCTCGATCAGGCCCAGCCGGACCATGATGGGTATGGCCCACAATTCCCCCAGCTTCAGCGTCTGGACCGATTGATAGGCGGCGACGAACGAACGCAGGTTCGAGGCGTCGATCTGCGCGTCCACGTGCGCGATCAGCTCCAGGACGATGTCGTAGACGCGCGGAAATCCCGCCGAAGGTCCCGAAGCCAGACGGGGCAGCTCACGGCTGTATCCCCGGGGAAGATGCCGGCGCGCCATCTGGATCTGCTCTTCCAGCAGGTAGAAGTTGTCCACGAGCCACTCGGAGGCGGGCGTGATCGGATGCTCGTGCTGACGTCGCAACGTGGACCGGTTGAACGAGCGCAGGATCGACTCGTTCTCGGTGAGTCGCGACAGAAGGCGGTTGGGTCCTCCGCGCGTGTCCATGCGGTGACCACCCGCGAGGGCACACGCGTGCATCCCGAGCTGCTCGGCGCTGTAGAGCTCGCCCCGCAGGGGAAGTTCCTCTGGATCCGTGGATGGGGACGGTGACGCGTTTCCGGTTATCCAGCCGGGAAGGCGCCAGGTGGGCGTGTGCATTGATGACGGGTACTGGGACGAAGGTGCCCGGTTCGCGGCGGCAACCTCTCCTGCCATGTTGCCCCCGTTCGATGGGGTGCGACATGGGGTGTTCTACCCGGGCCCGTCCCCTCCGCCGCAACGCGGCGCACGGCGAAAGCCCAGGGTGGAGCGGAGCGGAACCCTGGGTCACCCCACCCCACGACACCCCGCCCCAACGGGGCGGACGGAGACAACCCGTGATCACACACCCACCACGGCGAATGTCCCCGTGCGCCCTTTCAGGGCGCGGAGAATGTTTCGGGGAACGTGGCCCCCGGGGTTTCACCCCGTATTGGCTTTCACCGTTTGCCCCGTTGGGGCAAGGGGCGTGTCCGCCCCACGCCGGTATCCTTCGCGGAAGGTCGGGTAGGCGGGCTGCCACGATGTCTCGGAACGGAGGCGCGTGTTGCGCACACGCTTGTGGGTCAGGCCCCGTTTGCGCGCGGCATTCTCCTCCTCGGTGGCCACCGGCGGGAGCGGAAGTCCGTATTCTTTGGCCAGCCACGTGACGAAGTCGCCCTGGGCCACGGGTTCATCATCGACGACGTTGTAGATCCGGCCCGCGCTCCTCGATTCGCTGACAATCCGGATCGCAGCGGCCACGTCATCGCGATGCACCATGTTCACCCAGCGTCGGCCGTCTCCCTGGATCCGCGCCTCGCCTCGCAGCAACTGCTGCAATTGGTGTCCGCGTCCCGGTCCGTAAATGCCGGCCACGCGCAGCACCGACACGGGCAGTCCAGAGCTTCCATGCGCTTCGATCAGCCGCTGCTCCGTGGTCACCAGCAGCCGGCTGGTTTCCGAAGCGGGTTCGGTGGGCGAGGATTCCTCCACCCATCCGCCGTCCACCTGGCCATACACACTGGTGCTGCTGAGATGGACATACCGCCCGACGCGGCCGCCCGCCATCCACGCGAGGAGATGTTCGGTCCCTTCGCCGTAGACCCTGCGGTAGACGTCGATCCCGCCACGCGACGACGACACGGCGTTCACGACGACGTCCCAGTCGCCGGGCCAGGCGAGCACGTCTTCACGGCACGTCACATCTCCCACGCGCAGGCTGAGGCCGGCATCCTTCAGGTCTTCGGCTCCGTCGGGGCTGCGGCGGACACCCTCGACGTGAGCGCCCCGGGCGACCCATTGGCGCCCGGCTTCCAATCCCACATAACCGCAACCCACAATCAGGACCCGCACAGCCCCCAACCAACGTCCGGAACCGCGCCTGGGTCAAGCCGCGGGGAATCCTGAAATCGGTTCATCAATTGCAGCACTCCGTTCCATGGCGACGCGGCTGGACAGGACATCCATTGAGAAATGCGGCCGGGGCGGCGATGTCCCCATCGCTACGGGAAAGGCCCTGGCAGGGCGACCGGGACGTCGCCACCCCGTTTGAGGCGGGCAGTTCCCGGATGCCGGCTTGACCCCGCAGGGATCCGCCCGGACAAGGAGGACTGCATGACTCGATTCGTGTTTCGACGGCATCCACTGCGGTTCCTGTTCCTCCTGCTGGCTGCGCTGGCATCGATCCCGGTGGGGATCGGAGCCGAGGCCTACGACTTCCGCTGCCGCTGGTGTGCCATGGCCGAACAGGCGCGTGCCGCACTTGCGGCCGGAGATGAAACCGAGACCTCCCCGAATTATTCGCCGAGTCGCGAGGTGGACATCCTGCACCTCGCCCTCGACCTCACGCCGGACTTCCGCAAGCGCACGATCGCGGGCACCGCCACCCTCCGCTTCAAGCCCATCGCCAAGGCGCTCGACGAACTCAAGCTCGACGCCGAAGCGATGACCATCGCGTCGGTCACCGCGACGGAATCATTGCCGCGCTGGCACTACGACGACCACCGTCTGGTGCTGACCTTTGATCCGCCCGTTCCGGCCGACCGCGAGACCACCGTCACGATCACGTACGCCACCGAGCCACGTCAGGGCCTCTACTTCCGGACGCCCGAGATGGGTTACCGTCCGGAAGACGAACACCTCTGGACGCAGGGCGAGCCCATCGAGTCGCGGCACTGGTTTCCGTGCTTCGATGCGCCGAACGAGAAGTTCACCTCCGAGGTCACCTGCCGCGTGCCTTCGGGAATGGTGGTCCGCTCGAATGGCCGCCTGGTGTCGTCCACGGCGGATGCGGCTTCCGGTCTGACGGCGGTCCGATGGCTCCAGGACAAGCCGCACGTCACCTACCTGATCTGTCTGGTCGCCGGGAAACTGCAGGGCATCGAGGACAAGCACCGCGACATTCCGCTGGCGTTCTGGACGCCGGTTTCGCAGGCGGCCTACGCACGCAATTCCTTCCGAGACACGCGTGGGATGATGGAGTTCTTCGAGCGCGAGATCGGCGTGCCGTATCCGTGGGCCAAGTACGACCAGATCGTCGTCGACGATTACTCCTGGGGCGGCATGGAGAACACCAGCATCACGGTGCTCACCGCGGGTACTTTGTTCGCCGACGGCCACGATCCCGTGCGCAGCAGCCGCAGTCTCGTGGCCCACGAACTCGCCCACCAATGGTTCGGCGATCTGGTCACCTGCCGCGACTGGAGCCACCTGTGGTTGAACGAAGGGTTCGCCACCTACTACGACGCCCTCCAGGGACGCGAGCAGCTGGGGCGCGACGAGTTCCTGCTGGCGATGCACGAGAACGCGCAGTCTGTGCTTTCGAGCACGGACGGCACCCCGATCGTGTGGCGCAACTACGCCAAGCCCGTGGATCAATTCGGGTACCGCGCCTATCCGAAGGGCGCGTGGGTGCTGCACATGCTGCGCTCGCAACTCGGTGAAGACCTCTTCCGCCGCTGCGTCACGACTTACCTCCAACGCCACGCGTATGGCGTTGTGGAAACAACCGATCTCCAGAAGGTCATCGAGGAACTCTCCGGCCGGAGCTTCGACCGCTTCTTCGACCAGTGGCTGCACCACGGTCACCATCCGGAATTGCAGATCCGCTACAGCTGGGACGAGAAGAGCCGGCTCGCAAAGCTCTCGATCGCCCAGACCCAGAAGCTCACCCCCACGGTGATGCTCTTCGATGTCCCCCTGCCCGTCCGCTTCACCGTTGGTTCGAACACGATCGACCGCGTCCTGCGCGTCCACTCGAAGTCGGAGGATTTCCATATCGCCCTCCCCGCGGCGCCGGATCTGGTCCGCATCGATCCGGAGTACACCGTCCTCGCCAAGGTGAAGATGGACGTGCCCGACGCCATGCTACGCCGGCAGCTCGCGAACACCAACGACCTGATCGGCCGGTTCATCGCGGTTGAAGTGCTGGAAGCACGGCGCGATGCGGCCGCCATCGAACGTCTTCGTTCCACCTTGAACTCGGATCCTTTCCACGCGGTGCGCAGTGATGCCGCCGCGGCCCTTCGAAGCATCCATTCCGACGAAGCCTTCCAGGCGCTGACCAACTCGGTCGCGCAACCCGATCCCCGGGTGCGCATCGCTGTGCTTCGCGCCATCAACGGATTCTACCGTGACGCGGTGGGTCCGATCGCGCTGGGTGTCCTCGGCCGCGAGACCCAGCCGGACGTCCGGATTGCCGCGGTGCGGCTGCTGGCGAACCCGGGCCTGACCAACGGCAGCCAGCAGCTCCTGCGCTGGATGACCACCAACTCCTTCCGCGAGGAGATCACCGAGACCGCGCTCGAGTCCCTCCGCCAGCGCGAGGATCCCACCGTGGCTCCCGATGTCCTTGCGTTCATGCGCACCCGCGGCCAGGACCTGCCCACGAAGGTCCAGGCCGACGGTCTCGCCACGCTCGCTTGGCTTTATCGGAATGCCGACGACAAGTCCGCCGCCCGTGAGTATCTGGTCTCCCGAGTGAACGACCTTCGCCCCGGTGTCCGACGCGCGGTGATCTCGGCCCTGGGCACCCTCGGTGATCCGCAGGCCATCCCCGTGGTGGAGACCTTTGCCCGCGCCGGGAAGTCCACGCCGGAGCAGGCTGCGGCCGCCGCCGCCGTGACCCGCATGCGCGAGAACCGTCGACCCGCGGCCGAACTGGGTGACCTGCGTCGCGAGGTGACCGATCTCCAGAAGGAAAACCGCGAGCTGAAGGCGGAGTTCGAAGGCCTGCGCAAGCAACTCGATGCCCTGGTCCCGGCACGGACGAATCCCCCGGCGAAGCCCACCTCCCGCCGCACCCTGACATCGCCGCGGAAGTAGGGGGGGGAGTTTCAAGTCTCCCCGGTGTAGGCCGCGTGCCCTCACGCGGCGATCCATGGACCCCGCCGGGTGAGGGCACCCGGCCTTCACGGGGAGTTCCCAGTTACCAATTCCCAGAGCAGTGCCCCGAAGGGGCAACAGGTGAAAGGGTGGAACCCCGGGGACCGCCCCACACAACGTCCTCTGTGCCCTGAAAGGGCACACGAAACAGGGGCGTATGGTCACCGTCCGCCCCGTTGGGGCGGGGTGTCGTGGGGTGGGGTGACCCAGGGTTCCGCTCCGCTCCACCCTGGGCTTTCTCCGTGCGCCGCGTTGCGGCGGAGGGTGGACGATGGATGGAACGATGACTACGGGGAGGGTTAAGTTGGATGGAGGGGCGGACACGCCCCTTGCCCCAACGGGG
>JAIXZE010000243.1 GCA_027489875.1 Verrucomicrobiales bacterium | reverse complement strand
GCCAACGGCCTTTCCGTCACCTCCGCTCCCATAGCCGTCGTCGTCACCTCCGCCCTTCGCATCGCCAACACAGTCACCGACGCCAACGGCCTCACTGTCACCCTCTCCACCGTCAGCGGCCGACGCTACCTCCTGGAATCCGCCTCGGATCCCACCGCCACCCTCTGGCAGACCCGCGCCCAGGCCATCGCCTCCGGATCCTCCCTCCAACTCACGGATCCCGACCTCACCGCCGACACCCGGTTCTACCGCGTTCGCACCGATTAAGGGTGCCCTTGTAGGCCGCGTGCCCCCACACGGCGCTGGGGGAGAACCCAGGTCCCAGATGCCAGTTCCCAGTTGTCTGGAATCTGGCATCAGGAAACTGAAAATCTCCACGCCGGGTGAGGGCACCCGGCCTTCACCTCTTCCCCTCTGTAGGCCGCGTGCCCCTACGCGGCGCTCCACCTTCGGCTCCCCCGTCCCCTACGTCCCATGGGTCCCATCCGTCCCATCCCCCCTGAATTCTCCGCCATCACCCTTTCGCCCGACGTTTTCCCCCGCTACGGTCCGGCCCCAAGCACATGGCCAGACTCGTCTTCGACATCGAGACCTCCGCACTCGGACTGGAAAGCTTCGACGAAGCCCAGCTCGAATACCTCTTCCGGGATGCCGAGAAGCAAACGGACGACACCGCGAAGGCGCTCAAGCGGGCCGAAATCCAGCAACAGTTCAGCCTCTGGCCGTTCACCGCGCAGGTGGTGTGCATCGCCATGGTCAACGCCGACACCGGCCGCGGTCAGGTGCTCTTCCAATCCGATGACTTCGAGGACGAAGGCGGCGGATCAGGTGGGGTGGAGTTCGCCCCGCAGGTCGATGAACAGGAAATGCTGACCGCCTTCTGGGACATCGCCCGTCGCTACGACGAGATCGTCACCTTCAACGGCCGCGGCTTCGACATCCCCTTCCTCTACCTCCGGTCCGCCCTCCTCAACGTCCCCATCTCCCGCAAGGACTGGCTCGGCTATCGCTTCCAGACCGAACCGCACTGCGACCTCGCCGAGCAGTTCACCTTCTACAATGTCTCCGGTCGCGATGGAGCCGCACGCCGCTTCAACCTCGACTTCTACTGCCGCGCGTTCGGCATCCCCTCGCCCAAGGCCGAGGGCGTCACCGGACGCGACATCAACGACCTGATGGCCGAGGGCCGACACCGGGACATCGCCGAGTATTGCCTTCGCGATGTCCGGGCCACCGTCGAACTCTACAAGCTCTGGAAAGAGCGCCTCGCCGGCATCAAGTAGCCGTCGACGTCAGGAGGCGGTGGTCGAAGCCCCGAACCCCCGCCTGTAGACCGCGTGCCTCCACGCGGCGCATCCCCATTCCGCCGGGTAAGGACCCCCGGGCTTTACTCGGGGTCGGGAGGCCCCCTGTCTGACAAGGCACCAAAACGGGACTTGCGGGCATGGCGGGGGAAAGAGTCTGTTTGAGGCCTTCCGCCATGGGTGACGAAACTATCCGCCGCCGTTCACGAAAGCGCCGCAGCCTGGGCTTCCTGCTCGCCGCTTCGCGTCGACGCGAAACCAGCATCCTCGGGATCCTCCGCGAGGACGCCAAGTTCCGGTGGGTCTTCGGAGGCTTGGTGCTCGCGGCCGTGATCCTGGGCCTGATGCTCCCGAAGATCTGGATCACAACGGCCCCGGGCATCACACCGGTCGCCAAGGTCAGCGGTCTGGACCTGATCCAGACCCGCTCCTTGATGAGCACGGCACGCAAGCAGCAGGAGGCTGGAAAGATCACCGAATCGCTTCAGGCGTGGACATCCGCGATCGCCAACAATCCCGGAAGCATCGAAGCCGTCCGGGGATTCATCCATTTGCTCGCTTCCCAGGACCGCATCGAGCGCCGGTGGAGCAGCATGGGGATTGGCCAATCCCTCTGGCTCCTCAAGCTCACCCAGACCAACGCGGCCGACGTCGACCTCGCCGCGCAATTCTACCGGAAGTCGGAACTCCACGAACTCACCATCCAGATCGTGGGCCAGACCAATCTCGTTACCACCCCAACAACCGCCGCAGCCCTCGCCCTCGCCTACTTCGAAACCGCCCGGACCACCGAGTTTGCCCAACTCTGGGAGGCTCACGCTGCCGAATTATCGCAGGATCCCGAGCTGCGGCTCCGCCACGCCGCCTGGGCTTCGGTCTGGGGCCCCCCCGCTGAACTCAGTCGCAGCCTCCAGCTCCTGACCGAAGCATCACGCGAACCCGCCAACCAGATCCTCGCCCTCCGTCTCCTGTTGCTGGTCCAGTCGCAGCGTCTCGACCTGGGTGGATTCAACACCACCTTTGGCGAACTGGCAGGTCTCCGGGGCGACCGTCTGCAAGACCACGTCCGCCATTGGCTGCTTCTCGAATACCTCGGCCAACACGCCCTCGCGGTGGAGAAGGCGCGCGCCTACGCCATCCCACCCCAGACCGTCACCGAGGCGGAAATCATGCTCGCCGCATGGAACCGGCTTGGCATCCACGATCTTGCCGTCGACTTCGCCCGACAGCAGATGCCGGCCTTCCCGGGTGCCGCCCAGTTGTGGATCCTCATCGGCCGCATGCTTGCCAGCGCCCATCGCTGGGATGACCTCCGCACGGTCGCGGTCGAGATGCGCAACAACCCTCGCGTCGCGCGTTTGCTGGGCGGCTACACCTTCTACCTCGAAGGGGTCGCGGAACATGGCATGGACCACCGCGCCCGGGCCGAAGATCTCTTCCGCCAACTGCTCGCGGATCCGCCCACCGAGACACGCCTCACCTACGAATGCGGCACCGCCCTCCAGACGCTGGGCTACAACGAAATCGCCCAGGCACTCCTCAAGCGCCTCGAATCCGCCCTCGGTGGAAAGCAGGAATTCTGGCAACACATGGCCCAGGTCGCCCACACCACCCGTGACGCCGAACAACTGCTCGTGGCCTGCGAAAAGGCCTTCCTGCTCTCCTCGAACAACCCCGTCGCCGCCAACAACTACGCTGCCGCCCTCCTGACCGCCCGCCAGAAACCCGCCGAGGCAGTCCGCCTGACCATCGATGTCGTGACAAGGTCTCCCAACTCCCGCATCGCACGCATCAACCACGCCCTCGCCCTCGCCCAGAACGGCCGCTTCACCGAGTCACGTGCCGCCCTGGATGGCATCAATCCAGACGCCCTCAATCCCATGGAACGGACCTACTGGCATATGGGCCAGCTCGAATGCGCCATCGGGCAATCCGACCTGGATCGCGGCCGCCGCCACATCGACCAGATCCAGCAGCAATTCCTGTTTCCCTCCCAGACGGACTGGCTCACCCGCCAACGCGCCAAGCTCCTCCAGAAACCCGGCTGAACCGTGCCCTCCGACACCACCGACAACCCGGGGCCTTCCGGTCTCGCCCGATTCTTCCTTCAGTGGGTGGCCACCACCGTCTCGGTGCTGGTCGCTGCCCACCTCGTTCCCGGCGTCGGATACGATCGTTTCCAGTCCCTCGCCGTCGCTGCCCTGATCCTGGGCCTCCTCAACGCCTTCGTCCGGCCGATCCTCGTCATCCTTTCGCTGCCCTTCGTCCTGATCACCCTGGGCCTCGGCATTGTTTTCGTGATCGGGTTCATCAACGCCCTCTTCCTCTGGCTGGCCGGCCGTTGGGTCGATGGTTTCGACGTCCATGGATTCTGGCCCGCCCTCTTCGGAGGACTGGTCGTGGGCGTGGTCAGCTCCCTTCTGAACCGCATGTTCGGATCGGGTCCCACCAAGACCCGGACATCTCCCGACTCCAGGCCCCGCCCGGGGCGCAACCGACGTTCCGGACCGCCCGACGGCAACGGTCCCGTCATCGACGTCTGAGAACGCCCCGGAACCCGGGATGGATCCGTCCCTGGGGTTCACGCTAACGTTCCCCCCGCCGTGGCCAATCGTCGTCGAAAGTATTCCCTCCCGGGAGGCAAGGGATCGAAGCGTCCCTGGGGGACGATCCTGCTCGGCATCGTGGCAGCGGGCGTGGGAATCCTGCTGCTGATCTGGTGGCTGGGGTCCTCACCTCCTCCCCCCAACCGTAACCTCGGACCCAACCAGGGGAGGCCGTCCCTCCAGTCCATCCTGCCTCCATTGCCCCCGGCACCAGGCACGCCGCCCACGATCGCGCCCGTCGTTCCCGCCGCACCTGTTCAGGTCTCCACCCAGACGCTGCGCTGGGAAGGTCCACCGCCCCAACCCCGCGGCGTGCAGATCTCCACTCAGATCGTCGCCGCTGCCACACCCCGCGTGGCCTCCACCCCCGTCTCCCAGGCGCCTGTGTCGGGAACGTGGGTTCCCCGAGCCCCCACCAACGCCCTCGAAACCCAGATCGCCCTCTACAACCACGCCATCAATGGCGGATCCATCGACGGCGTCAGCGGGGCCCAGACCGCCGCAGCCCTCCGAGCATTCCAGATGAAGCAGGGCATCGAAGCCACCGGCCGCCTCGATCGCGACACCCTCCGCGAACTCCAGATCACCCACCCTCCGCTCACACGCCTCACCGTCACCGCCGAGGAAATCGCCCGCATCCACACCATCCCTCCAACCTGGCTCGCCAAGTCCCAACTCGGAGTCCTCGACCACGAATCCCTCCTCGAACTCATCGCCGAACGCGCCCGCTCGCATCCCAGCCTCATCCGCAACCTGAACCCCACCGTGGACTGGTCCCGCGTCGCGCCCGGCACGGAACTCGTTGTCCCCAATCCCCAATGGCCGTCGCCAAAACGCGCCGCCCGCGTCCGCGTCAGCCTCGCCGGCCGCCACCTGCGCGCCTTCGACGAACGGGGACGCCTGCTCTGCCACTTCCCCTGCAGCATCGGCCGCGTCGCTGCCAAACGCCCGGTTGGCGACCTCCATGTCGCCGTTGCCGTCCGCGATCCCAATTACACCTTCGATCCTGCCGTCTTCCCCGAATCCGCCGAAGGCCGCGCCCTCAAGCGCAAACTCGTCCTCCCGCCCGGCCCCAACAACCCCGTCGGCATCGCCTGGATCGGTCTCAGCCGACCCGGTTATGGCATCCACGGCACTCCCGTTCCCGAGCAGGTTGGACGCACGGAAAGCCACGGCTGCTTCCGCCTCGCCAACTGGAATGCCGACTACCTCCGCCAGATGGTCTGGGTCGGAATGCCCGTCAGCGTCGAACCCTGAGGACGCATCAGGGGCCCTCCCATTCCGAACGAGGAGGCAACGTCCCCGTTGTCGTTCTCAAAGCCCCTTCCCCACGGCGATGAGGACATCGCCACCCCTCTCACAGACGGGGAGGCGACGTCCCCGTCGCCGTCCTCAAAGCCCTTCCCCAAGGCGATGAAGACATCGCCACCCCACTCACAGTCGGGGAGGCGACGTCCTCGTCGCCGTCCTCAAAGCCCCTCCCCAGGGCGATGAGGACATCGCCACCCCACTTACAGACGGGGAGGCGACGTCCCCGTCGCCGTCCTCAAACCCGAAACCCAAGGCTGGATCCCTCCCACCCCGAACCGCCATCCTCCGCGACATGCTCCAGCGCTTCATGGATTCATTGTCCGCAGGACAGGACCTCGAACCCGGCGACATCGCCGAGGTCGTCGCCTGCCTTGCTGGCGAGACCGAGACGGTCGAGGCCAAGGCCGCCTTCCTGACCGCCCTCGCCACCAAGGGCGAGAGCCCCGCGGAAATCGCTGGGTTCGCCTCCGAACTCCGCGGCCGCGCCATCGGACTTCCGCTGCCTTCCTCCGTCCTCCAAGGCGAGATCCTCGATGTGTGTGGCACCGGGGGCGACCGACTCAACACCTTCAACATCTCCACCACCGTCGCCCTCGTCTGCGCCGCCGCGGGAGTCACCGTCGCCAAGCATGGCAACCGCGCCGTCACCTCGCAGTCCGGATCTGCCGATGTCCTCGAAGCCCTCGGGATCCCTGTCGAACTTTCCCCCGAGACCGCGGCACAAAGCCTTGCCGAGCACCGCTTCGCCTTCCTCTTTGCGCCCCTCTTCCACCCGGCCTTCCGCAACATCGGGCCCGCCCGCCGCCTCTGCGCCGAACGCGGCCAACGCACCCTCTTCAATTTCCTCGGCCCCCTCCTCAACCCGGCCCGGCCCACCGCCCAGTTGATGGGTGTTTCCCGTCCTGAACTCACCGCCCCCCTCGCCCGGACCCTCCAACACCTCGGCGTCCGACGCGCCATGGTCGCCTCCGGAAGCGTCCCGGGCGGTGCGTTCCTCGACGAACTGTCGACCCTCGGCGACAACACCGTCTCCGAGTTCTACCAGGACCGCGGATTCAGTACGTCCACCTGGTCCCCCGCTGACTTCCCGCTCCAACCCGCCACCCTGGCCGACCTTGCCGGCGGCGATCGCCACGCCAACGCGGCCCTCATCGAAGGAATCCTGCGCGGGCGCGACACCGGCCCGCGCCGCGATGCCGTCCTTCTCAATGCGGGAGCCGCGCTCTTCATCGCCGGAGCCACCCGAACAATCGTCGACGGCTGGGACAAGGCTTTGGAAATCCTCGCTTCAGGCACCGCCTGGGAACGCGTGCTCGCCCTGCGGAAGACAGCTATTGCAGCTCCGAAGGCCGGTTGAGGGGCGGCGGCTCCACCACCTGCGCCTGCTCCTGCGTCAGCGGGGGAGGCGCGTTCAGACTCCGGTAGATCCAGGCCTCCAACGGCCGCAACGGCCGCAACCACGGGTAGATCGGCGAGTACAACAACCGCAGGCGGACCAGCGACAACAGCATGTTCAGCGACGTCCGGAAGTTGAACGCCACCTTTGATCCGCTCTGATCCGTCCATACCGTCGGCATCTCCCGGATGCTGAACCCGGCACACCGCAGCGAATAAAGCAGGTTCACGTCGAAGGCCAGGTCCGCCAGCCGCAACTGCCGCTGCACCCCCTCCACCGCCGCACGCCGCATCACCTTCGCCCCGCATTGCGTGTCCTGGATCCCCATCCAGAAAAAACCCTCCACGAAGGCGTGGAACAACCGGCTCGCCCGCCGCCGGTCCGTCGTCTGCGCCACATTGATCTGCGATCCCTCCACCCACCGGGAAGCAATCACACAGTCCGCCACCCCGTGCCGGCACGCTTCCACCAACTCGAGGAACGCCTCCGGCGGCGTCGCCCCGTCCGCATCCACGTAGCCGATGAGATCCGCCAGCGGTGCCAGTTTCAGGCCTTCGATCAAGGCCCCGCCCTTGCCGATCGGCGCAGGAAAATTCAGGTGCGAGATGCACAGATACCGCTGCTCCGCCGCACGGACCACGCCGATCGTGTTGTCCCGGCACCCGTTCAGCACGACCACCAATTGGAACTTCCCCGGATAATGACGGATGAAATGCTCCGCGTACGCCTGCAACACGGGCGCGATCCGGCCCTCCTCATTGTAGGCAGGAATCAACAACAACAAGCTGGGAGCAGTGATGGCCAAGCGTCCGGGCAAGCTTGGTGACAAACCCGACCCGCGAGAAGCGCGATTCCAGCCCACGTCGAACCCAAAATCCGCCCGTGACAGATCCCGGACAACCGGGTCCAATCCGCGTGCAACCCCGCTCCGACCTGATGGAACTGCCGCCGGACAGCGCGCCTGTTCCGCCGCCTCCCCCGGCGGTGGACTCCCTGCCTTCCGAATTCGCTGCCCTGTACGAAACGCACAGCAAGCAGGTGTTCTACCTCGCTTTGCGTCTTCTCGGGGACCCAACCCTGGCGGAGGACGCCGCCCACGACGTCTTCCTCAAGGCCTGGCGAAACCTGGGAAATTTCCGAGGGGATGCCGACATCCGCACCTGGCTCTATCGCATCACCCTCAACCATTGCTCGAACCTCCGGTCCAGCTGGCACGCACGGAACGTCCATACGCAATCCGATGACACCGTCATCGAGAACGCCGCCGGTGCCTCCGAAAGCCCCTTTCGCGATGTCGAGATGTCCGAACTTGGCCAGCGCATCCAGAAGGCCCTCGACGAACTACCCGAGGAATACCGCGTCCTCCTGCTCCTGATCGCCGATCAGGAACTCAGCTACGACGCCGTCGCCCAGATCACCCACCAAACCGCCGATGCCGTCCGCGGCAAGCTTCACCGCGCCCGCAAGGCCTTCGGCACCGCATTCCGGAAGACCGGCTGACACCATGAACACACGCCTCCAGCAACAACAGTCCTCCCAGGCCAGCCACTCCCAGCAGTCGGAAACACGCCAGGTGGGGTCCTTCGAGAACGCCGAGGAAGCCCTCCGCGCCGATCGCAACCAGACCACCGTCCCCACCAGCCTCGGCGATCGCATCGCCGAATCCCTCGCCAGCGAGCCCCAGCCCGCCGCTCCCAAGAGTTGGTGGCAACGGCTCTTCGGCAACTGACACCGCCCACTGGGAACGGGGTCGCGACGTCCTCGTCGCCTTTTCCAAAAACCCCTCCTCATGGCGATGAGGACATCGCCTCCCCCTTCCAGAGCCAGCGCCGCGGCCGGGGCGGCGACGTCCTCGTCGCCTTTCCAAAACGTTCCATTGGCGAACAGGTCCTCGCCGACCGGAAACCATGGTCCCATCGGACGGCGTCCACAGGCGCCGCATCAAGCATCCAATCCGGGCACCCCGCGCACACGAGGGGGATCATCGCGGAGTGCCCGGTGGATCACAGGCCCGGCCAAGAGGGGAAAACCGGACCCGAAAGCATCGCGTCAGCCAGGCCGAGGCCGCGGCGGATTCACGGGGCGCGCCGCACCTCCCATGGAAGCTGGCGGAGTCGGTCCGCCGGAAGCCACCCCCGCGGAAGCCCCGCCGGATCCATTCCCTCCCCCACCCCGCGAAACCGGAGCCGGTGCCGATTCATGCGCGCTGCTCCATTTCCAATCCCGGGGACGTCGGCAAAGTCCCGCGTTTACCGCCCGGAACTCCACATTGCGGATCCGCCGCATCACCTCCGCCTCATCCTCCAGCGCCCGGAGATACGGCAACCGCTCCCACAATTCCACCGCGCCACGGTCCAGCGCGAGGTTCACCTGGCTTGTCGTGTACGAGCGCCATTCCCGGACCACCGCTCCCGCATCCACACCTTCCGCCGTCGTGAAGATCACCTGCAGGTGGTTGGGCAACACCGACCAGGCCCGCAGCGTGTACCTCCTCCCGTGACCCGCCTGCAGCGCCGATTGCACCAACCGGGCCACCTGCTCATCCCGCAACCAGCAGTCACCGTGACCCGCATTCAGTTCCGCTTCGATCCGCTGGGCAATCCGTCGACGCAGGGCCGCTTCATCGCCGCCGTCGGTCCGATTGGCCTCCTCCTCCTCCGAGCGCAACCGCGTCAGCAGCTCAGCCGGCAGCGCATCCGTCAGCCGTAATACCGCCCAGTAGGTGGAGACGGGACTGACGGGTGTCGCCGGATTGGTCCCGGACGCGGGCGCAGGGGGCAGTACGGGCGGGCGTCCAGGCGGCGGTCGATTGGCGGATCCTTTGGGAGTGGGCGTTGTCTGCATGGGTTGATGTCCCCTGCTACAACTTCCACCTCCGGAAGGTTACCGACGCGTTCAAGGAATTTTCCCTCCGGGGCGTCGATGTCCTCATCGCCCTGAAGAGCCGTTTCCACCCCGTTCAACGCAGGGGTCATTTCCATCGGCACCCCGCCCCCCCATTCACACCCGTTTCGGTGCGTTCAAGGAGAGCCGCCCGGCCTCCTGGATGTACGTCAACGCGATGGCCAGCGCATCGGCCGCATCCGGCTCTGGCAAATCGGTCAGTCCCAGCATCCGTTGCACCATCCGCGCAACCGCGATCTTCCGGGCGCCACCATGCCCGGCAACCGCCAGCTTCACTTTGCTCGGAGCCACTTCGTAGACCGCCAGTCCCGAGACCGCCACCGCCGCCATCGCCGCCCCGCGCGCTTCCCCCATGATGATCGCCGTCCGCAGGTTGCGCGCATGGAACAAACCCTCCACCGCACACACCTCCGCCCGATGCGCCGCCAACACCTCCCGGAAAACCTCGTGGATCCGCAACAGGCAACGCGACCGCGCCCACGATGCCGGACAGCGGATCGTCCCATGCGCCAGCCCATACGGCCGTCCATCCTCCACCTTCACAACCCCCCACCCGGTTCCACGCAACGACGGATCAATCCCCAGAACCATCCGCACCACCGGAACCTCTTCCCCCGGCAACGCCCGCCGCGCCGATCCCGCCTTCGGTCCGCCACCGGACTGCATCCGGCGCTGCAACTCCGCAAATTCCTTGGCTGAGATACCCATCGGCCACCGGCATACCTTCCGGCCCGACCTCGCGCGAGCCCTTTGAGGAATCGCATCAACGGACCGCCGCCATCCCACGCTTCACCAGGATCGACCCCCCGCTCGTCCGCAACCGGACCGTTTCCCCCCCACCATTGACCGGCCCCGACAACTCGGTGCGCTTCGGCTTCCCGCTCGTTTCCACGGGAAGTTCCGACCGAACCCCGCCCCCGCTGGAAGAAGCATCCAGGGTGAAGGCCGCATCCGCAGGAGCGGTCAGGCTCACGCTGCCGCCCGAAGTCGAAAGATCCACCGCCCCGGGAAGCGTCGCCCCGGGGACGATTGCCTGGATGCTGCCTCCGGACGTATTCCCAACGATACGGCCAGCAATGCCCTCCAGTGTGATGCTGCCTCCGCTCGTTTCCACCACCGCCGGCCCGGCAAACTGCGCCACCCGAATGGAGCCACCCGAAGTATCGGCATCCAGGGTGCCACCGCCGCCCTTGACCTCGATCCGTCCACCGGAGGTATCGATATCGATCTTGCCGGTGCAATCGACCACCAGGATCGAACCTCCCGAAGTTTCGCCCCGGATGTCCGCGCGCACGCCGGTAAACTTCAACGCTCCGCCGCTCGTATCCGCCACCACCGGGGCCGCCAGGCCGGTGACGTGGATGTGCCCCCCGGCGGTGTCGAGGTTCACGGAGCAATCGGCAGGCACGGAAATCTTGTAGAGCCCCTCGGTCTTGATCCGGCTCCAGTTCCAACCCGTGATCGTTCCCGGTTTGATCGCCTTCACTTCCACCTCGGAACCCGCCTGCTTCATCACCAGCGGACGCTCGGCCAGGAACGCCTTCTCCTTGGCAACCGTACCGGCCGTGACCTTGCGATACGCGGAGACGACAATCTGGGACGTCGCGTTGGTCACCACCTCGATCGCCCCGAAATCAACGTCCACCTTCAGGGTCATTCCAGGCGTTGCTGCGAAGGTCTGGTCCACCCGCTCCTCGGTCGCAGCCATCAGCACCGGAACACAGGTCAGCATCACCCCCAGAAACCTGACATTGCATCGCGTCATCATGGCAGTACGGTCAGAAAGGCGCCGGAACACCGGTCGACATGGGATTGGGCCACACTCCGCTCCTCAAGTCGACCGATGTCCGGCGCCGTGTGTTACCCCGGGTATTCACGCTTAGTTTCACCCGGCCCGGTATTTTTTTCAGAGCGTGGGATAGTCCGTGTACCCGACCGGTCCGGAGGCATAAAAGGTCGTCTCATCCGCCGCGTTCAACGGTGCTCCCCGGTGGAACCGTTCCGGCAGGTCCGGGTTCGCCAGGAAGGGCACCCCGAAGGCGATGGCGTCCGCCCACCCTTCCGCCAATGCACGATCCCCCGTTTCCCGTGTGAACCCGCCCGCGCTAACGATCAACCCACGGTAGAAAGGCCTCAATTCCCGCGGCCCCACTCCTTCGGCCGCTCCATGGGCGATGTCCTGCGCCGTCACCTGGGTGACGTGCGCATAGGCCAAATGAAGTGCATCCAACTCCTTCAGCACATGCCCGAACGTCGCCAACGGATCCGAATCCCGCATGTCGTTGAACACCCCGCCCGGCGACAACCGGATCCCCACCCGGTCCGCACCCCACACCCCCACCACCGCCTCCGTCACCTCCAGCGTCAACCGCGCCCGGTTCTGGACCGATCCGCCGTAGCTGTCGCCCCGATGGTTGGTCCCATCCCGCAGGAACTGATCCAGCAGGTATCCGTTCGCATTGTGGATCTCCACCCCATCGAACCCCGCCGCCTTTGCCATCCGCGCCCCATGGACGTATTCCGCGATGATTCCCGGGATCTCGCTTCGCTCCAGCGCCCGCGGCACCCCGTATTCCTCCATCGCAGTCCCGGTGAAGATCTTTCCCTTCGGCCGCAGGGCCGACGGTGCCACAGGCAATTCACCACCGGGTTGGTAGGACGGATGCGAGATACGTCCCACGTGCCACAACTGAAGGAAGATCCGGCCGCCCGCCCCATGCACGGCCTCGGTGACGCCTCGCCAACCGGCCACCTGCGCCTCCGTGAAGATGCCGGGCGTGTTCGGATACCCGAAGCCCCGCGGCGACACCGAAGTCGCCTCGCTGATGATCAGGCCGGCCGTCGCCCGTTGCCGGTAATACTGGGCATTCAATGCCACCGGAACATTGCCTGCCCCCGCACGGCAACGCGTCAGCGGTGCCATCAGGATGCGATGCGGCAAAAGAACCGCACCCAACTGCAACGGATCGAACAGCGAGGGCACCCCGCGTGCCCCGGAATCAAAAGACATGCACCCACCCTGACGCACGCGCTTCCCCATGGCAAAAGGGAGTTCGCTGCGGATTCCGTCGGATGCGCGAAGCCAGGCGTTCTGACTTGGCCCCTCCTGGACCGGGGCAGCGACGTCCTCGTCGCCTTCCTCAAATCCCCTCCCCATGGCGATGAGGACATCGCCACCCCGCTCACGGCCGGGGAGGCGACGTCCTCGTCGCCCTTCAAAGGCGATTCTCAAACGAGGGCCATGTTGAAGACTCCCTTCTCCACAGGGCCCCTTGATTGAACGGAGGCTGCCGTTGCACTGTCGTTACAGGTGAGTCGCACCGGTGCCTTTTCCAAGGACCCGTCGCTTCCCTCGGTTCCATCGTGTCAGGACGTGCACCCTCCACCCCTCCTGCCCGTGGATCCCCCTCAGTCCCCACGGATGGTTCACGGCCCAATCTTGGCTTTGGTTCAGAATGCAGGCGGATGCTCCGCCGGCTCCGTCGCGCCCATCCGCCCGGAAAACCCACCGCTCTCCCATGTCCGCTGAAAACCCTCCCACATCCCCCGTTCCGACGCCCGTCCAACGGTCGTTTCTCGCCTTCCCGTTCGCCATCGCCGTTCTGGCGTTCATGGCGTGGCAACTCCTGCGGATCGTCCTGTGGCTCCGTTTCGCTCCCGACAACCTGCCGTGGCGCCAAACACTGGAAGTCCTCGGGAACGGTCTCTTCGGCGACGTGGCCTTCGCGATCCTCGGCAGTGGGATCCTGATCGGTCTCTCCGCCCTTCTGGCCACCCTCCTCTCGCTGCCCGCCCTGCTGGTGCAGGCCTTTGGTCCGGCAGCGTGGCGACCGACATGGCGATTCCTTTTCCGCGTTGCCATCGCGGTCGGCTTCATGACCGGAATCTTCCTGCTGGTCAGCGAGTGGTACTTCTTCGCCGAGTTCGAAAGCCGCTTCAACACGGTCGCCATCGACTACCTCATCTATCCCCATGAGGTGTTCACCAACCTCCGGGAAAGCTATCCGCTCCCGGCCATCGCCCTCCTCTGCGCCATTGGCGGCCTCGCCTTGTCATGGCTCACCTTCCGCCGATGGCCGCCGGCCTGGGAATCGGCGTCCCGCGCCCGTCGCACGTTCGCCACGGCGGCGTGGATCGCACTGGGCCTCGCTACCGCCACCGCCACCCAGTTCAGCCGCCCGCCGGCCAATCGCCCCAGGATCCTGAATGAACTGGCCAACAACGGCTGGGCCTCCGCCCTCCGCGCCGCATGGTCCCGCAACCTCTCGTATCCGGACTTCTATCCCGTGCTCGACCGTGTCCAGGCCTTCCATCGGGCCCGGACCCTTCTGGCGGAGCCGGGCGCTGCCTTCACCGCCCCGCCGGCTCCTCCTTTTCCAACCTTCGCATCCAACGCCGCACCGGATCCTGCCGCCGTCGAACATTGGCTTGATCAGGCGCGCGATTCATTGCGCCGTCGCATCGCAGGTGATCCCGCACGCCCCCGGCAAAACGTCTGCATCATCACCGAGGAAAGTCTCGGGTCCGAATTCTGGGGAAGCCTCGGGCGCACCGTCGACGGACACCCCGACACGCTCACCCCGCGGATGGATGCGCTCGCTGCCTCCGAAGGCCTGCTGTTCACGCACATGCTGGCCGATGGCAATCGGACGATCCGTGGCCTCGAAGCCGTCTACTCCAGTTTCCCGCCGCTTCCCGGCGACAGCATCCTTGCCCGCGACCACACCGAGAACGTCGAGACCATTGCCAAGGTCCTGAAGCGCGACGGCTACTCCACGCTCTTCCTCTACGCCGGCCATGGCACGTTCGACTACATCCGGAGCTATTCGCTGCGCAATGGCTGGGATCGTCTGGTGGAGGAATCGGACTTCGAAAAACCCGCATTCCGGACCGCATGGGGAGTCAGTGACGAAGACCTGCTGCAACGGGGAATCGAAGAGATGCGCGCACTCCACGCCGCCGGAAAACCGTTCCTGACGAGCTTCATGACGGTCTCGAACCACCGTCCGTTTACCTACCCGAAGGGCCACATCACCGAGGACCCCGATGAACACCGCCGCAACAATGCGGTGAAGTACGCCGATTGGGTGCTCGGCGACTTCTTCGAACGCGCCCGCAAGGAACCATTCTGGAACGACACGATCTTCGTCGTCATCGCCGACCACGGCGCGCGGGTCTATGGCAGCCAGACCATCCCCCTCAAGAGTTACCAGATCCCATGCCTCATCGTCGCCCCCGGCCTTGTGAAGTCCCCACGCCGGATCGACGTGCCCGGATCCCAACTGGACGTCACCCCAACCGTGCTCGGCCTGATCGGTCGTCCGTACGAATCATTGTTTTTCGGACATGACCTCCTGACACCGGATGCGGGATCACGGACGCGTTGCCTGATGCACCACAACCGGTCCGTTGCCGTCTATCATGTCGGACACCAGGTGGTCCTCGGCCTCGGCAAGACCGTCGAGCACTGGTCGGGGGAACCCGGCTCCGGCACGATGTCCCGCAGTTCCATGCCCGATCCATCCGCCGAGAGCCTGAGGGACGACGGCATCGCGCTGTTCCAGGTGGCCGACGAACTCTACACCGCCGGCCGCTTCAACCTTCCCGCACAACCCCGGCAATTTTGATGCCGAAATCCCGGACTGAGGCCATCCTCCGGCATGCCATTCGGACGGGTCACGGCCACCTGCACGGCCTTCACCATCGCGCTGATCCTCAGCCCGCACGCCGCTGCGGATCCCGCGGCGGCATCCACCAACGCGCCCGCAAAGCCTGCCGATGACATCGCCAACGCCACCCGTCGGTTGCGCGTCCCCCAGGGCTTGACCGTCGAAGCCTGGGCCACGGAACCCCTCGTCCAGAACATCACTTCCATCGATTTCGACTCCAGGGGCCGCGCCTACGTCGTTGAAACCGGCCGTCGCCGCACCTCCGTCTTCGACATCCGCAATTTCAAGGAATGGGTCGATGACGACCTCGCCCTCCGCACCGTCGAGGACCGCATCCGCTTCCTGACCGGCCAACTCGCCACCAACGCCGCCTTCCTCGACACCGCCACCCGCAACGCCACCCGCGGTGGTTTCGGCGACTTCAACAAGGACGGCCGCGTCGACGTATCCGACCTCACCGTCGAAAGCGAACGCCTCCGCATCGTCTGGGACTCCGACAACGACGGCCGCGCCGACCGCAGCGCCGTCCACGCCGACAACTTCAACTCGCCCGTCAGCGGCGTCGCCGCGGGAGTGCTCGTCTCCGGCGACAGCGTCTGGTTCGCCTGCATTCCCGACATCTGGAAACTCCCCGCCGCCGGGAGCGACCCCCGTCCCGTCGACAAGGGCCAGCCCCTCCTCTCCGGCTTCGGTGCCCACGTCGCCTACGGCGGACACGATCTCCACGGCCTGACCCAGGGACCCGATGGCCGGATCTACTTCTCCATCGCCGATCGCGGCGCCGCCACCCGCGCCGCCGCCACCGTCGGAGCCACCGACCTGGACCAGCTCACCGATCCCGACACCGGCCTGATCTTCCGCTGCGATCCCGACGGCCGGAACCTCGAAGTCTACGCCCGCGGCCTCCGCAATCCCCAGGAACTCGCCTTCGACGACGACGGCCAACTCTGGACCGCCGACAACAATGGCGACGGCGGCGACAAGGCTCGCTGGACCCTGGTCCAGCCGGGGTCCGAACACGGCTGGACCATCGGATGGCAATGGCTGCCGAAGATGGGTGCCTGGAACTCCGAACGTCTCTGGCACACCCAGCCCTCCAACACCGCCCTCTTCATCCTCCCACCCGTCGCCCACATCGGCCACGGCCCTGCCGGCATCGCGTACTACCCTGGCACCGGCCTCGGCGACCGCTTCAAGGGCTCCTTCTTCTACGCCGACTTCCCCGGCGGCGTCCGCCACTTCCGCGTCGAACCCGTTGGAGCCTTCTACCGCATCCCGGATGCCGGCCCGTGGATGGAGAACAACAAGTCGGACGACATGCAGGGCAAGCTGCTCTGGGACCTCTACCCGGTCGATGTCGCCTTCCCGCCGGGCGGCGGCGTGGTCGTCGCCGACTGGATCGAAGGCTGGGAAAAGACGGGCAAGGGACGCCTCTGGAAGGTCTCCGACCCCACGCTCAAGGACAACGCGCTCATTGC
>JAIXZE010000223.1 GCA_027489875.1 Verrucomicrobiales bacterium | reverse complement strand
TGGTTCGGAGGTCTGGTCGTGTTCCGGGATGACGGCCAATGCCATCCCCACACCCGTCGCGGCCAACGGCGTGTTGTTTGCCACCAGTGGGTTTCGGGGTGCGGCATTGATGGCCATCCGACTGGGACGCACGGGAGACCTTTCCGAGGGGGATGCGGTGGTGTGGAAGCACGCCAAGAACACGCCGTACGTGCCCTCTCCGTTGTACGTCGATGACCGCATCTACCTCTACTCGGGCAACAACGCCATGCTGTCGGTCTTCGATGCCAAGTCCGGTCAGGTGCTGATCGATGCCCAGCGCGTCCCCGGGATGAACGGCGTGTACGCCTCGCCGGTCGCGGCCGCGGGCCGGGTTTACCTGTTGGGGCGCGACGGAGCCACGGTGGTGCTGAAGCGGGCGGACCAGTTCGAGGTGCTCGCCACCAACAAGCTGGAGGATTCCTTCGATGCCTCACCGGCGATCGTCGGGAAGCAGCTCTTCCTGCGCGGCCACGCGAACCTTTACTGCATCAGCGAATAGCGCCCGGCCACGGTGATCGCCAGCCGCAGGGCGCTGACCATGCTCGATGGATTGGCGATGCCGCGTCCGGCGATGTCGAACGCCGTCCCGTGGTCCGGGGACGTGCGCACGAAGGGCAATCCGAGCGTCCAGTTCACGCCGTTGTCGAAGGCCACCAGTTTCAACGGCGCCAACCCCTGGTCGTGATATTGGGCGACGACCGCGTCGAAATCCCCCTGGATCGCCCGGTGAAACAGGGTGTCGGCGGGAAGCGGTCCTTCGACATCCACGCCTTCCGCCCGCGCCCGGACCACGGTCGGACCGATGATGTCGCGGTCTTCCAACCCCATCAGGCCACCCTCCCCTGCGTGGGGGTTGAGGCCACAGACCCCGACACGGCAACGGGGCAATGCGAGCCATCGACAGGATTCCGCCGCGAGATCGATGGCCTGGCGGACGGCGTGGGGCTGGATGGCGTCCGGAACAGCGCGCAACGGGAGATGGGTCGTGACGAGCGCCACGCGGAGCCATCGGCCGCGATCGTCCTGGCCGAGGAGCATCATGGCGAAACGCGTGGTCCCAGCGATGGCGGCAATGAACTCCGTCTGTCCGGTGAACCCGGGGTTCCCGGCCTGGACAACGGATTCCTTGCTCAAGGGGGCCGTCACCAGACCCTGGAAATGGCCGGCAGCGCAGGCTTCCGCCGCCCGACGGACCCATCGTAGGGCGGCTCCACCCGCGCGCGGATCGCCCGGGGGGAGATTCTCGGGAAGGTCCGAGTCTTCGACGGCGAAAGAAAGCCGGCCTGAAACGGGACTCCCGCATTCCCACGTCGACTCCGGCAAGGCCGCCAGCCGCGGCGCGAAGCGTTCAAGGGTCGCACGCCAGCGGGCGCGGTCCCCGAAAACCACAAACCCTACCTCGGTCTCGTCCCACAAGCGATCCAGGGCCCGGGCTGTGACCTCGGGACCGATGCCGGTCACATCGCCAAGACTCAGCGCAAGGGTCACGGAATGGGGGAAGCAGGCCTAGAAGTAGGCGATGAACGCCTTCTTGCGGAGGCGCTTGAGCCAGGCGGTCTGGAGGCGGTCGCGTTCCTGGTCGCGGAGCTGCTTCTCGATGGCGAGCCGGACTTCGGTGATGGGCTTGATCTGCGCCGGCTTGCGTTCCTCGACCTTGATGACGAAGGCGGTTCCGCCCAGCTCGATGACATCGCTGACCTGCCCGGCTTGAAGGCCGAAGACGGCGGCCTTCAGTTCCTTGGCGAGGCTGGTTTCCTTGTCCTCGATCCAACCGCGGTCACCGCCCTTGGTGATGCGGGCGTCATCGGAAAACTCATTGGCCAGCTTCGCGAAATCCTCACCGGCACGCGCCTTCACCAAAACCTGCTCGGCGATCTTGCGGGGTTCGCCCCGGGCATGACGCGAGGCCTCGACCACGATCATCCGGAACTTGGCCCGCTCGCCGACGCGGTACTTTTCCTGATCCTGATTGTAGAGGCGTTCGATGCGCTTGGGCGAAATGACGATTTCCTGGGAAATCTTGTTCCGGACCATCAGGCCGAAGATCAGCATGTCGACCTCTTCCTTGCGGTAGGATTCGTAGGTCCGCCCCGCCTGCCGGAGCATCTTGCTGAACGTGATCGGATCGCCGAACTCGCGCTTGATCTGTTTCTTGAGGATGTCGTCCACGGCCGACTCGGAGATCGTACCACCGGTGGACTTGTACTCCTGGACGATCAGACGGCGGTCGATGAGCTGTTCGAGCGCTGCCTTGGTGATCTTGAGGGACTCAGTGTCGAAGTCTGCCTGGGTGCGCGACCGACGCGCCGCCGCTTCGAGGGCGCGCTTCGAGAAGGTCTGGACCTCCATGAAGGTGACCGCCGAATCGTTGACGACCGCAGAGATGCCGTTGACGAGCTCCAGGGCCGCGTGAGTCGTGGAACTCCACAGGAACGCCACCAGCAGGATTGAAATGCGGAACCGTCGCATGAGCCCGAAGCGTAGGGATCCACGGAACGCCCGGCAAGGCGGTCGTCAGGGGAGTTGGCCGCCCACGCACCATGGACACCAGTGGCATTGAAGCCACCCGACAACCCGGCACGTCCGGCATTTGTCCCCCCTCTCCCCTGCCGCCACCGCATCCAACTCCCACCCTCTTTGCATCCGCGCGTCGCATATGCGACGTGAATTTGCAAAAGGCCGCCCAAACCACCCCCGTCAGACCCTCATTTGCAAGTGGACGTCGCATATGCGACGTCCACTTGCAAACAGGGCCCCTTGTCCCACATGGCTTCAAACTTGGTTCTTGAATCTGGAAACTCCTGGACTGTTCGCCAATCCGCGGTTGCCACTCGGCCGTCCGGCGTCAAACTGTTGCTCCACCATGGGAAACAGAGTCTTGATGCGGTTCCGGAGCTGGCTGGCCGCGCTGATCGCACCGGTCGTGCTGACCGTGGACGGAGCGGACACGAAGCGGGTGAGCTTCAACCGCGACGTTCGTCCCCTGCTTTCCGAGTATTGCCTCAACTGCCACGGCTTCGACGACAAGACCCGCAAGGGCGGCCTCCGACTGGACCAACGGGAGGACGCCCTGCGCGGCGGAAAGTCCGGTCACGCCGCCATCCTTCCCGGAAAGTCCCTGGAATCGGAGATCGTCCGCCGGATCCTGACCACCGATCCCGACGAGGTCATGCCCCCGCCCAAGATGGACCGGCCGCTCACGGCGGCACAGATCGACCTGTTGAAACGCTGGGTGGACCAAGGAGCCGAATACGAACCCCACTGGGCCTTCATGCCCCCGGCCACCCCACCCCTTCCCGAGGTCCGGAAGAAGGACTGGGCCCGGGGTCCGCTGGATCTGTTCGTCCTCGCCAACATGGAGAAGGAAGGACTTGAACCGCGCCCGGAGGCAGACCGCCCGACGCTCATCCGCCGCGCCACCCTCGATTTGACCGGCCTTCCACCAACACCGGAAGAGATCGACGCCTTCCTTTCCGACGGTTCCAGCGAAGCCTACGAACGGGTGGTGGACCGATTGCTGGCGTCCTCCCGATACGGCGAACGCATGGCCGTGGACTGGCTCGACGCCGCGCGATACGCGGACACCCACGGGTATCACATCGATTCGGCACGCGACATGACGGCCTGGCGCGACGGGGTCATCCGCGCCTTCAACGACAACCAGCCGTACGACCAGTTCACTCTGGAACAGCTCGCCGGAGACCTCCTCCCCGAGGCAACGCTGGATCAGAAGGTGGCCAGCGGGTTCAACCGGAACCACATGATCACCTACGAGGGCGGAGCGATTGCCGATGAGTACCACACCGCCTACATCGTGGACCGGATCAACACCACCGCCACCGTGTGGCTCGGGCTGACCGTCGCGTGCGCCCAATGCCACGACCACAAGTACGACCCGATCACGATGAAGGATTACTATGGGTTGTACGCGATCTTCAACGGCGTGCCCGAAAACGGCCTCGATGGACGTCATGGCAACGCAGTTCCCATCGTCCAGCTGCCTTCGCCGCAGCAGGACGCCGAACGTCGCCGGCTGGAAACCGCCGTTGCGACCGCCGAGGCCCGGCTGAAGGTGGAACTGCCGAACCTCGATACGGACCAGCAGGCGTGGGAATCGAAGGCCATCGCCGACGCCGACGCCCCAAAAGAGGCCACTGACAAGAAGCCCAAGCTCCCCGAGGCGGTCCTGGCCGCATTGAAGGCGGAGCGGAGCGCCCGCACCGCCGAGCAGGCGGCGGCGGTTCGTAAGCATTACCTCGACGAAATCTCGCCGGAGATGCGCCGTCTCCGCGAGGAGGCCAAGGCCGCCCGCAAGGCAAAGGACGACTTCGAACGGGCCATCCCCAACGCCATGGTCATGGGCGAAATGGCCAAGCCCCGCGACACCTACGTCCTCGTCCGCGGCCAGTACGACAAGAAGGGCGACAAGGTCGACCGCGCCCTCCCGGCCGCCTTGCCCGGACTTCCGGAAGGATCCCAGGCCAATCGCCTCGGGCTCGCCCGCTGGCTGGTCGCGAAGGATCACCCACTGACCTCCCGCGTCACCGTCAACCGGTTCTGGCAGATGTATTTCGGAAATGGACTGGTCAAGTCCGCCGAAAACTTCGGTACCCAGGGAGACCTCCCCACGAATCCGGAACTGCTCGACTGGCTCGCCACCGAATTCGTCCGGACCGGCTGGGATGTGAAGGCCTTCCAGAAACGGATCCTCATGAGCGCCACCTACCGTCAGGACAGTCGCGCTCCGCGTTCCCTGTACGAACGGGATCCCGAGAACCGCTGGCTGGCCCGCGGACCCCGGGTCCGGTTGCAGGCGGAATTCCTTCGCGACCTCGCCCTCAGCGTCAGCGGATTGATGGATCCCCGCATCGGTGGCGCTGCCGTCTTCCCCTACCAGCCGTCCGGATTGTGGGAGGAACTGATGTCCCGTTCGGACAACGACTCCTTCACCGCCCAGAAATACGTGCCCAGCCGTGGTGCCGACCTCTACCGGCGGACGATGTACACGTTCATCAAGCGCACCTCCCCGCACCCGAGCCTCTCGAACTTCGATGCGCCCGACCGCCAGGTCTGCACGGTCCGTCGCCCGCGGACGAACACCCCGCTTCAGGCGCTCGCCCTCATGAACGATCCGACCTACGTCGAGGCCGCCCGCCAGCTCGCAGCGCGGGTCCTGCAGGAACGCAAGGATCCCAAGGCCCGGATCGAACGCCTGTTCCGGCTTGCCGTGGGACGCTCTCCATCGGCCGCTGAAACGAAGGTGCTGGTGGATCTCCAGCGCGACCAACAGACCGCGTTCGCCCAGAAGCCCGAGAACGCCCGAAGCGTCCTCGCGGTGGGTGAATACACCCAGGTCTTCGACGATCCGGTGGAAGCCGCCTCCTGGACCGTGGTGGCCTCCACGGTCCTCAACCTCGATGAAACGATCACCAAGAACTGAGCCATGAACGGACTGAACGCTTCATCCGACCTCCCGCGCCTCCTCACCCGCCGGCATTTCTTTGGCCGGATGAGCGCCGGCATCGGGGCCGCCGCACTGGCCTCGGTGATGAACCCCGACCTGTTCGCCAGCCCCGCCGGCGGTATCCTTCCGGGGGTCCACTTCACCCCGAAGGTGAAACGGGTGATCTGGCTGTTCATGTCGGGCGGCCCGTCGCACATCGACCTGTTCGACTACAAACCGGGACTCAAGCAGCACCACGGCGAGCAGTTGCCGGGTTCGATCCGGATGGGCCAGCGCCTGACGGGAATGACCAGTGGCCAGACCAGCTTCCCGTGCGTGGCCCCGATGTTCGAATGGAAGCAGCACGGACGCAGCGGCCTCTGGTTGAGCGAGTTGCTCCCGAACATGGGCCGCGTCGCCGACGACCTGTGCGTGGTGCGGTCGATGTGGACAGAGGCCATCAACCATGACCCGGCGGTGACCTACATCCAGACGGGACACCAGCAGGCGGGACGCCCGGCGTTGGGGTCGTGGCTGTCTTACGGTATCGGTAGCGAGAACCGCCAATTGCCCGGATTTGTCGTCATGATCTCCCAGGGCAGCGGCAACAAGACCGACCAACCCCTCAGCACCCGCTACTGGGGCAGCGGCTTCCTCCCCGGCGAACACCAGGGCGTCCGGTTCCGCTCGCAGGGGGATCCGGTCCTGTACCTGTCGAACCCTCCCGGCCTCGAGGACAACGGTCGAAGGCGCATGCTCGACGCGGCCGGACAACTCAACTCCATGGCGGCTGACGCCTTCGGTGATCCCGAGATCAACGCGCGCATCGCCCAGTACGAAATGGCGTACCGGATGCAGGCGAGTGTTCCGGAACTGACGGATCTTTCCGGTGAATCTGCGGCAACCCTGGCGGCGTATGGCGTGCGCAAGGATGGCGTGGACGGCGGATTCGCACGCAATTGCCTGCTGGCCAGAAGGATGGTCGAACGCGGGGTGCGCTTCGTGCAGTTGTTCCACCGCGGGTGGGACCAGCACGGCGACCTGCCGCGCCAGATCCGCGGCCAATGCCAGGATGTCGACCGGCCGTCGGCGGCACTCATCGAAGACCTCCGCCAGCGCGGTTTGCTCGAGGACACCCTCGTGATCTGGGGCGGTGAATTCGGCCGCACGGTCTATTCGCAGGGCAGCCTCACCAAGGACAACCACGGGCGCGATCACCACGGCCGATGCTTCACCGTCCTCATGGCCGGAGCCGGCGTGAAGGCGGGGTTCTCATACGGCACCACCGACGACTACTGCTACAACATCGTGGAGAACCCGGTCCATGTGCACGACCTGAACGCCACGCTCCTCCATCTGATGGGGATCGACCACACCCGGCTGACCTTCAAGTTCCAGGGCCGACAGTTCCGCCTGACGGACATCCACGGCGAGGTTGTCCGCGCCATCCTGTCCTGACGCCCCTCCCTTCCCGGAATCAATCCGGAGACTGGCGAAGGTCTTGCTCTGACGAACTTTTGCGAAACGGCTCACGGCCCTGTTTAAGGGTCGGATTCCGTGCGGTTTGGCCGTACGGCGGTGTCGGGGAAAGTGATTTACAGCACGACGCTGCATCTCCCAAGGTACGGGCGAAAGTTGCGAGAAAACGGGATTCGCCGGATCCCAGTCGTATACGCGCGCACGGGTCCGGCTGAACGATAGCCACTGTCGGGAGTCAATGGATCAAGTCATGGATCATCAGGTGAACAGGAAGAGCGCAGGAGCCTTGTGGATCGCCGGAATGCTGGCGATGGGTTCCAGCGTGGGCGCTGCTGAGAATCCAGGGGAATATCTCAGTTATTCGTGGAAGAACCTCGCGATCCAGCCGCAATTCGATACGTCGGCGATGTACACCGACAACCTCTTCTACGCACGCGGAGCCAACCGGGTTTCGGATGTGATGTTCACCGTCAGTCCCGGACTGAAGCTGCAATTGGGTCGGGATGATGGAAACCAGGCCTCGTTGGAATACGCGCACGACGAGACCATTCTGATCGACCACTCGGACTACAACACCCACCAGGATCGGGTCGCCCTCAGGCTCCGGTTCAATCGTGGAAAGATCCGCGTGGAAGGCAGCGATTCCCTTCAGTTCCTTTCGAGCCTGCTCGGCGGCTCGGCAGGCCAGGCGCAGTTGCTCGTCGATCGGGTTTCACTGAGCGACATTTACCGGGTCACGTACGACTGGACCGAGAAGACCGACTTCTACGTCCGCGGAACGCATAACATGGTCGACTTCGACCAACGGACGTTCCTCCTCGACCAGACAACCATCGAAGGTCTGCTGGGAGCCTCCTACCAGTGGACGCCCAAGGTCCGGGTCACGGTGGAGGGTTTCGTGGGCAACAGCTCCATCGGAGCGAATGCAGGGCGAGCTACGGGGCCTGATTCCCTGTACTACGGCGGATTCGTCGGTGTCCGCGGCAGTTTCACCTCGAAGCTGACAGGTTCCACGCGAGTGGGGTATGAACAGCGCGACTTCGCGAGCGGCGAGAGTTCGTCAGCCTCCACGCCAGCCGTGAGTGCAGACCTGACCTATCAGTTCAGCCCGATGACGACAGCGCTGCTCCGGTACGATCGCCGCACGTTCCCGGGCCCGCAGTTTGCCAATCAGATCAGCATCACCGACTCGGTAAGCTTCGAAGTCACTCAGTTGCTGGGAACATCCGGGCGCTGGCTCGCGAGAGGTTCCGTGCGTTTTGACAACAACGACATGACTTCGGCCACCCTGCCGCCTGGAACCACCGGTGCCGGCATCAATGTCCAGCGCGTGGATCAGATCCTTGTTCTGGGCGCCGCACTGGTGTACCAGCCGCAGCCGTGGCTCTCCTGCATTGCGGCCTACAGCTTTGAAGACTTCAACGTGACCTTCAACAGCGCCGCAGCCAGCGGCGTCCTGCAGTTGGTCCCCTACCACAACAACCGCCTTTCGCTTTCCGTGGCCATTGGCTTCTGATCCGACAAAGGGACACCTCATGAACGCACATCCTTTTCTGCGCCTGTCGAAGGCCGCGCTGCTGACCGCCGTGCTGTGGGTTTCGGCCACCGCGCAGTCGACGAACTCCACTCCTTCCCAGAACAGCATCACCACGCGGAAGATCCAGGCCAACGACATCATCGCCATCCGCGTCGTTGGTGAGACGGACCTGAGCATGGAACGCCGGATCGGCCAGGATGGTTCGATCACCTACCCTTACCTCGAAGAACTGAAGGTTGCCGGGAAGACACCGACGGAGGTCGAACGGATGATCCGCGACGGCCTGAAGGAAGGCGTCCTGGTCAACCCCCAGGTCACCGTCGACTTCAAGGAGTACGTAAAGGAGTTCGTCAACGTGACCGGCATGGTAAACAACCCGGGCCGCATCGAACTTCCCGTGGATCGCCGGCTGGACCTCATGGACGTGCTTTCACTGGCCAAGGACCTCAGTCCGAAGGCTGACAAGGACATGATCATTCTGACGCGACAGGGTCAGCCATCCAAGCCTTACAAGTACAAGGACCTACAGAACAACACCGATCCGGAGAAACGGATCTATGTCGAGCCAGGTGACCAGATCAACGTCAAGGAACGGATCTTCTGATTTCAAATCATGGACAATAGCATCAGACCCGCTCCACAGGGCGGCACGGATGACGCGGGCAAGTTTCGCCAGTACTGGCACGTCCTGCTTGAGCGCCGTTGGTTGATCGTCTTCGTGGTAGTGACCTGCCTTGCGGCGGGTTTCATCTACGCCTTCCGTGCGACCCCGATCTATGAGGCCGGTGCCCGGCTCCAGATCGATCCCGAGAGCGCCGGCGTCCTCGCGATCCGTGAGGGCATCACGATCAACAGCAAGGATCAGGAATACCTCCAGACGCAGTACCGGAACCTCCAGTCCCGAACCCTGATCGAGAAGGTCATCCAGAAGCTCAAGCTCGACGAGGATCCCCGCTACAAGGAATCCACCGACCGGAACGAGGCCCTGAACCGGGACATCATTGTCGAGCCGATCCGCCTCACCCGTATTGTATTGGTCAAGGCGCGGCACCCGGTGCCGACGCGCGCCCGGGACATTGCCAACACGCTGCTGGACCTCTTTCTTGCGGACAATCAGGACCAGAAGTCCTTCCGCGCGCTCTCGGGTCTCCGCCTCCTGAAGCAGGAGCAGAACACCCAGGAAAAGGAACTGTTGGCCGCCATCCAGGCCCTTCAGGACTACCGCGCGCAGCACGGAGCCGTGTCGCTCGACCAGGACGTGAACGTGGTCTACAGCGGGTACCGTCAGGCAAAGGAAGCCTATGAAGTCCAGCGCATCCGCAGCGAGGGGCTGCTCCGGCTGGCCGACGAGGCCCAGCGCTGGAAGGCCGCCGGCAAGGACATCGCAGACTTCCCCGAAGTCGCGAAGGACGCCTTGGTGTCCCAATTCAAGTCGAGCCTCGGCAACAGCATGTCGCTGTTCTCGTCCATCACGAACCGGTACGGCCCGAAGCATCAGGAGTACCAGGCGCGCGCCAGTGCTGTTGCCTCGGACCGGCTCAAGCTCGAAGCAGAGGCCTTGCGGGCGTTCAACTCCATGCAGGCCGCGGTCGACCTGGAAAAGGCCAACCTGGAAGGTGCCCGGGCCAAGGCGCTCGAAGCCGAGAAGGAAGTCACCAAGCTCAACGAACTGAAGGTGGCCTACGACGTCCTGCTCCAGAAGAAGGCGCGTGCCGAGGCCATGTTCAACGTCATCATCGCGAAGACCAAGGAGTACGACCTCGGCTCCAAGGACGTGCTGCAGAACATGCGGATCGTAGACCAGGCTGATGTCCCCGCCAAGCCGGTGAAGCCCAACAAGCCGCTTGTGATCGTGGGCTCCCTGGCCGGCGGCATTGTCTTTGCCTTGGCCCTCGCCTTCTTCGTCAACTTCCTCGACGACTCGGTCAAGAGTCAGGAAGACGTCGAAGCCTACCTGGGCCTGCCGTTCCTGGGATACATCCCGAACATCAAGTCCACCTCCGTCGTCGAGCGCGATCTCCAGGCACACCGGCATCCCACCTCCGGCGCTGCCGAAGGCTTCCGGACGCTCCGTGCCTCTGTGTCTCTGGCACGGAACGCCGAACGCCTCCGCAACATCGGCGTGTCCTCGACGATTCCGTCCGAGGGCAAATCGCTGGTGGCCTCCAACTTCGCCATCGTCACCGCCCAGACCGGCCTGAAGACCCTGCTGGTGGACGCGGACCTTCGTCGTCCCTCCGTCCACAAGGCGTTCCAGATCCAGGGTCCGATCGGCCTGAGCGCGTATCTCTCCGAGCGCGTCAACTCCCTCGACGAGATCGTGCACGCGACGGAAGTGCCGAACCTGGATGTCGTGTGCTGCGGCTCGACTCCCAGCAACCCGTCGGAGCTGATCTCCTCGAAGCGCATGCTCCAGTTCCTGGAGGAGGCTTCGACCCGCTACGACCGCGTCATCCTCGACTGTCCGCCCGTCTCCGCCGTTGCCGATCCCCTGGTGGTCGGTGCGATGTGCGACGGACTGATCTTCGTGACGAAGTTCAACAAGATCCGCCGCGAACATGCCCGCCGGTCCGTGCAACGCATCACGGACGCCGGCATCCATGTCGTGGGTCTGGTGTTGAACGACATCGATTTCGAGGGCCGCGATTCCTACTACTACAGCTACCACTACTACCAGAACCGGTACTACGCGTCGCACTACCGGACGCGCCCTGGATCCGGATCGTCCTCGGACACCGGAAAGATGGCGAAGCCCACCGAGAAGAAGGGCTGAGCCTTCCCTCCTGAAGATCACGACAGGCCCCGGTGAAAACCGGGGCCTTTTGCTTGTCCAGGTTCAGGCCTGACGGAAGAGGTCCAACTGGGCCGAGGGAGCCAACGTGCGCAGCCGATCGCGGTCGGATCGCTTCCGGGTAGGCTTGGCAGCGGTTGTCGGCGCCTGGGCCGCGGAAGGAGCCGCCGGGTTGGACGCACCCACGACCTGTTGCAGGTTGAGTTCCGCCTCTTCGAGCACGCGCAGGATTTCCTTGGAGCGATCAATCACACTGCGCGGAACCCCGGCGAGGCGTGCCACCTGGATGCCGTAACTCTTGTCCGTGCCGCCCGCGACAACCTTCCGCAGGAAGATGATCTGGTCGTTGTACTCACGGACCGCGACGTGGAAGTTCCGGGTCCGGGAAAGTCGGACCGCCGCGCCGGGATCGGGCCCTGCCTGTCCTCCACCCAGCTCGGTCAACTCATGGTAATGCGTGGCGAAAAGGGTCTTCGCACCCACCTGGTTGTGCAGGTGCTCGACGATGCTCCACGCCAGGCTCAGGCCATCGAACGTGCTCGTTCCGCGACCGATCTCATCGAGGATCACGAGCGACTTGCGCGAGGCGTTGTTGAGGATGTTCGCCGTCTCGCTCATCTCGACCATGAAGGTGCTCTGGCCGCGCGCGAGGTCGTCGGCCGCCCCGATGCGCGTGAAGATGCGGTCGAGGAGATCAATCCGGGCTTCGGCTGCCGGCAGGAAGGCTCCCGTGTGCGCCAGCAGCGCCAACAACGCCACCTGCCGGATGTACGTGCTCTTGCCGGCCATGTTCGGCCCGGTGATCAGCATGATCTGCTGCGCCGCGCCATCGAGATCGGTGTCGTTCGGGACAAAGCGCTCGCCGTTCAACGATTGTTCCAGCACCGGGTGACGGCCTTCCCGTATGCGCAGCACGCCCTCATCCCGGACTTCCGGTCGGACATGGCCGTGCATCCGTGCGACCTCGGCAAATCCGGCGAGAACATCCAGCTGCGAAGCTGCCGAAGCGGTGTCCTGGCAGGCCGGCAGGTTGGTCAACACTTCCTCCCGCACGCGCTGGAACATCTCGTACTCCAGCTTCGCGCCCCGTTCTTCGGCACCCAGGATCTTCTGCTCCATCGCCTTCAGATCCGGGGTGATGAACCGCTCACCGCTGGCCACCGTCTGCTTGCGGATGTACTCCGGCGGCACCTTCGAGAGCTGCGCCTTCGTCACCTCCAGATAGTACCCGAACACCGAGTTGAACCCGATCTTGAGGTTGGGAATCCCCGTCCGCGCCGACTCGTCCTGTTGGAGCTTCGCCAGCCAGTCCTTGCCCCCCTTCGATGCGTTCCGCAATTCGTCGAGCTCGGCGCTGAACCCGTCGCGGATCAACCCGCCCTCCTTCACCGCCAGGGGCGGTTCATCCACGATGGAACGTTCCAACAATTCCACCAGAGCCGGCAGGTCCCGCAGGCTCCCCGCAAGTCGTTGCAGCAGGGTCCCTTGTCCCGCCTCTGCCAACGGATCCACCGCCGCGCCCGCAACTTCCTCCACCAGCGATCGCAGCCGCGGCACCTGCTTCAACGCCACCCGCAACGCCACCAGATCCCGACCGTTACCGGACGATAGGCTCAACCGCCCCAAGGTCCGCTCCAGGTCCCGCATCTCGCGCATCGCCGAACGGAACTCGTCCAGCACCCCGCCCGCACCCACCCACGCCTGCACCGCTTCCTGCCGCTCGTTGATCGCGGCCTCCGACGCCAGCGGCTGGGTCAGCCAATCCCGCAACCGCCGCGCCCCCATCGGCGTCACCGCCCGGTTCATCGCACCGAAGAGCGTCGTCTGCCGGTTGCCGTCCGCATGCAACGGTTCCAACACCTCCAGGTTCCGGACCGAGGTCGTGTCCAGCACCAGATAGTCCGTCACCTGATAGGTCTTCAGCCGGGTCAGATGCGTGAGATCCCGACGCAGGTGATGCGACAGGTAATGGACCACCGCGCCCGCCGCCGCCACTGCCGCCGCCTTGCCCCGGAGCCCGTACCCGTCCAAGGACGCGACCTTGAAATGTTCCTGCAACGTGTACACCGCCGTCTCCGGCAGGAACGTCCAGTCGTCGTACCCGATCAGGATCCCACCCGAGGACAGCCGCCCCGGTGCACCCGGCACCGGTGTCGATCCCTCTTCCACGACGCCCGCTTCCAGCAGCGCACGCAGGTCCATGGCTTCGGTTGGGAGGATCAGTTCGGCCGGACGCAACCGGTCCAGCTCGGCAATGAGCGCCCGTGGGTCCGACAATTCCGTGACCCGGAAATCCCCCGTGGTGAGGTCCACCACCGCCACCCCGATCTCCTTCCCGGTCCGTGCCACTGCCGCCAGGAAGTTGTTCCGGTCCGAACTCAGCAGCCGATCGTCGAAGTGCGTTCCCGGGGAAAGGATCGACGTCACCTCTCGCTGCACCAGCTTCCCGGGCTTCGCCTCTTCGGTCTGGTCGCAGACCGCCACCTTGCGACCCGCGCGCAGCATCCGACCGATGTATGCGTTGGCCGCGTGATACGGGATGCCGCACATCGGGACGCCGTTGCGCTGCGTCAACGCCACGTTCAACAGCTGCGCGCCCGCCTGCGCGTCCTCGAAGAACATCTCGTAGAAGTCCCCCAGCCGGAACAGCAGCAGCGCATCCTTGGGCAGCTCGGACTTGATCCGCCGGTACTGCGCCATCATCGGCGTGAGCGTGACTTCGTTTGCAGACATGTGACCGCGCGAGTCTAGGCGGAGGAACCCGCTTCGCCTAGCAGGGGGTTCAATGGGAGTTCCTCACGGGCGCATCTTGACACTGCCCCCGTTTGGAAAGGATTCGGGGCGGCGATGTCCTCATCGCCATTGGGAATGGCTTTGGAACGGCGACGCGGACGTCGCCACCCCGTTACGTCCGGGGCAGTGTCAAGATGGTGCCTGTTCCCCACCTCGGAAGGCCACATGCCCCCACGCGGCGCCCCATGACCTTCGCCGGGTGAGGGCACCCGGCCTTCAACGAATGGGCTCCAACCGCGGGTTGTTCCCCGGAGGCAAAAAAAATCCCCAACTCGCACTGGAAACCCCTACGACCTCATCCTATAGAATCTTCGCCCAAGGAGTCCGTTACCCCCCAAAGAGTCAGATACCCCATGAGTCCAGGATTGTCCGATGTGATGCTTCCTCTTGCATCACCTTTCGCGACGACGCACTGGAGCGTCGTGATGTGTGCCCGTCAGGAAGGCACGCCGGCTGGAGCGCATGCGCTCGAGCGGCTGTGCCAGACCTATTGGCCGCCGCTGTATGCCTACGTCCGGCGTTCCGGCCATTCGCCGCCGGATGCGCAGGACCTCACCCAGTCCTTCTTCGAGCGATTGCTCACGGAGGGACGCTTCGGGTTCGCAGAGCGCGGGAAGGGTCGGTTCCGAACCTTCCTCCTCAGCAGCCTGAAGCACTTCATGGTGAACGAATGGCGGCGGAGCACCCGGATCAAGCGCGGCTCCGGACTCGCCCACGTCCCCATCGATTGTTCGACCGAGGAGGATGTCTACGTCCACGAACCCATCGACCGTGCCTCGCCCGAGGCGGTGTATGAACGTCGTTGGGCAACCCGACTGCTCGAAGAGGTCATTGCCGCGCTGCGCCAGGACTATGAACGCACCGGCCAGGGCCAACTCTTCGACTCCATCCTTCCGGTGATGTGGGGAGATCCTGACGGGTCCACCTATCAGGAAATCGCCGAACGCGTCGGAAGCTCCGAAGGGGCGGTCAAGATCGCCGTCCACCGCATCCGATCCCGTTTCCGCCAGCGGATCCGGGATGCGGTCGCGGCAACAGTCCAGAACCCACTCGACGCGGATGAGGTCGATTCGGAACTGGAACACCTGCAGCACGTGCTGCAGCACGTGGTCGGAAGCTCAAACTGACAACCGCTGACGGGCATCCCGGAGGGTTCATTGCCCGCCGGGAAGGGCCCACACACACCATGCCCACGGTTGAAACAGGTCGGTGTCTGCGCTGCGGCGGCGTCTGGGAGCATTCGCCGGTCCCCGGGTCCAGTCAGCTTTGCCCAGGATGCATGCTGGCAGCGGCGCGGCTGGATCTGGGCGGCGGCGCAACACGCAGGCAGCGTCCGACAGACCAGGCACTGCCCAAGCGTCTCGGAGATTACGAACTGATCCGGGAGATTGCCCGGGGCGGGATGGGTGTCGTTTGGCTCGCCATCCAGCGGTCGCTGGGCCGGCACGTCGCCATCAAGCTGCTGCCTCCAGACCTCGCCGCCGATCCGTTGCGCCTCACGCGTTTCCGCGCGGAATCGGGATTCGCCGGCCGCCTCCAACACCCCAACATCGTCGCCATCCATGAAGTCGGCGAGCAGGACGACATCCCGTACTACTCGATGGATTACGTCGCGGGACAGGATCTCGGCACCTATGCGCGGGAACGTCCCCTGCCGTACCGGGAGGCAGCACAGATGGTCCGGACCGTCGCGCTGGCGGTTCAGTATGCCCATGACCTCGGAGTCCTGCATCGCGACCTGAAGCCTTCCAATGTACTGGTGGCACCCAGCGGCGAGCCCCGGATCACGGACTTTGGCCTGGCCCGACAGATGGGTGTGGAAGGTCAGCTGACGCAAACGGGCGAAGTCCTGGGATCCCCGTGCTTCATGGCACCGGAACAGGTTTCAGGCCGTGCCCGAAGCATCGGAGTCCGCACGGACATCTATGGGCTGGGAAGCCTTCTCTACTACGCAGTCACAGGTCGCCCTCCATTCCATGGCGGGTCGATCTCCGCCACACTGCAACAGGTGCTCACCGCACCCCCTGTCCGACCTCGCGAGCTCCAACCTTCCGTCCCGGCAGATCTGGAGGAGATCATCCTGCGGTGTCTGGCGAAGGAACCTTCGCATCGATTCGCCTCTGCCCGGTTGCTTGCCACCGAACTCGAACGCGTGCTCCGGGGTCAACCAACAGACACCCGCGCCCCAGGCCTCCTGCGACGCAGCTGGCATTGGGGGCGCCGTGAGCCCGCAATGGCGATCCTGACCCTGATCTCCATGGCACTGGGCTGCGTCCTGCTTCTTGGATGGGTTCACTTCGACCGACACCGGAACCAAACGCGCCTGGAGGCACAGACCCAGCGCTCGCAGACAGAGCTCAACCGTTACATCGCCGATGTGAACCAAGCCGGTCGGGCACTCGCCGAAGGAGACACCCGCGTGGCCATCAAGCTCCTCGACGGCGCGAACAGGGCAACACCGGAAATGGATCACCGCGGCTTCGAATGGTTCCTGTTGCGCCAGCAATGCACGGGTACAGGCGGACGCGTGCTCTGGGATGGCAAGGACCCGATCCTCGATGCAGCGCTTTCCGATGATCACCGTTCGATCCTGTTCGTGACGGCCAATCATCTCCGAATGATCCCAGCAGGTGGCGGCCTTCTGCTGGCAGAGCACCGACTGCCCGGTCCAGTACGCGGACGACGGATCGCAACGGCCTCTGGCCGGCAAGAAGTCTGGATCGCAGATGACGTGGGTGTGTACAGCGTTCATCCAACATCCGGGCATCTTCGGATGCTGACCCGCAGACAGGGACTCGACCTCGCCATCGATCCTGTGGGTGCACGGATTGCTGCCGTTGTGGGCGAGGAGGTTTCCAAATCAAATGTCCGGATCTGGAAGCTGGACGACCGGACTGAGGTCGCTTCGGTTCCACATCCGGCTCGGTTTGGAATCGAGTGGGGCAGGGACGGGATCCTCCGAGGACGATCGGCGTCAGGCTCGATCTGGCAATGGTCGGAATCAGGCGTGATCGAACTGGGCGACCCGATGCGCAACCCGGGATCCGATTGGAAGGCGATGGCCGGATCTGCAGGAACCCGACGTCGGGCCACCTTGGACGGCACGGGAATGCTTCGCGTGGAGGATTGCGTCCGCCAACGGATCGAACACGAGGAACGGCTCCCGGCTTCCGACGGCTTGCGATTGTTCATGGATGCCGAGGGCGAACGTCTCGTGCAATCCGCAGCGAACGACTCCCGACTCATCCTGCGGACGGCACCCGACTGGTCCGTCAGCGGCGTTCTGGTGGGGCACGAGGACCGGGTGAACCAGGTCCGCTTTCTTCCATCCGGGCAGGGGGTCCTGACCATTTCGCGCGACGGTTCGTTGCGGCGCTGGGCGTGGGAGGGGGCCGACATCTCACAAGGCTGGAGGGATTTCTCCCCGGCACGAGCGGCTGGCGAGCCTGTCTTCTCGCCAGACGGACGCTGGTTGGCGATCCCGTCACAGGCCGGGACCGAATGGTTGAGCCAACTCTGGCCGACCCGCGATCCGCAGGCATCGCCGATCCGCGTCCCAGGACGCACCGTGCATCTCGCACCCAACGCGGCGCGGTCCTTGCAGTGGTTTGCGGACGGCCATCTCGAAGTGTGGGAACTGAACGAGAACCGTCCCATCACTTCCTTCCGGGTCAATCCATCGCCGGGTGGCGTGCCGGATCAGGTGGCCGCGGATGGCAGCTTCTTCGCATGCCTGGGTTCGGATGGGCGGCTGCGGTTGTTTCATGGGGGCACTGGACAGGAACTCCCCGGTCCGGTGGCCAACATCCGGAGCTTCGTCATTTCCGCTGATGGCCGTTGGATCCTGTTTTCGACCGCAGGTGGCGCGGGGGTGTATGAGGTGGGGTGCGGAGAGCAGTTCCACATCGGAACAGGTGCGGTGACCGCCATGGCATTCTCGCTGGATGGGCGGTTTGCGGTGGCAGGGTTCGAGTCGGGCAGCCTGACGGTCCAGGATCTTCCACAGCGGAGTCGTCCAGTGGAGGTCGCGGTGCAGCCGGGAGCGATGAGTGCGCTGACCTTCATGCCGGACGGGAAGACCCTGGTGGCGGGGGGACGGGACGGGACGGTGCGGTTCCTGAATGTTCCGACCTGGCGGGAGGTCGGGAGAATCCCGGGGTCGACACCGGTGCGGAACCTGAAGGCACAGCCGGGACGGAAGGCGTTGTTGGTACAGACGGGTCCGGGTGCACGCCTGCTCTCCGTGGGGGCGGAAGGTGAACCGTTGGCGCCCTTGTCGTGCGAGGGCGGATTCTGGGAGGATCCGGTCCGGTTGGCGCAACGGCTGAAGACCTCCATGCCACGCGCATCCCTGCCGACCTCTGCGCTGCTGCGCTGAGCCGGCGGTAACGTCTGGCACGCCGCTCCGGTTGCATCTTTGCGAACGGTATCGGGATTGCTTGGGAGTGATTGCGACAGACACGCGGGAAGGTTGAGCCCCGCGTGAGCTGTCTCCCGCCGGGACATCCACTGTCCCCCGGCGCACCAACGTCTCCCTCCTATGAAATCCACGCAGGCCCTTTGCCGGGCCCTCGCCGTCGTCGCGCTTGCCGCGGCCTGGGCACCGGACCTCCTCGCCCGTCCCGAGCCGGGCGGTTCCCGTATCACACCGCCCCGCTTCGAGGGCGATCAGGTCCACTTCAACTGGGATGCCGGCGGCGACCTCCAGGTGGCGCCGACACCGAACGGTCCCTGGACAACGGTCAAGGCACCGCAAAGCCGAAACAGTTCGGCGAGTGTCCCCGCACTTCGGGAAGGCAACCTGTTCTTCCGGGTGCTCGACAACGGCATTGCCGGAGAACCCCATCCCATCGTGGGCGGCGATCCGAAGCGACCGTTCGTGATCCAGTCGGCGGCCCTCCGCCGGGGTACGCACCCACGGGGCAACGTGGTGTTGGAAGCACGCTTGGAACCGGGGCAGAACCCGCCCACGAACTTCCCGTTGCTGTTGGATGGCGACGTCATCCAGTTGAACGACGAGGGCAAGGACGGAGACCGCACGGCGGGTGACGGCGTGTTCACGGGCGGGCTGTTCTTTGATGTGGGCGAGCTCGAAGGCGCGAACCAGTTCGTCACGGAGTTGACCCAGCAGTTCAAGGTGTTCGGCACGTTCGACGGGCGCAGCATCGTGGATGCGCGTCCGCCGGGATTGTTCGACATCGAGGCGTTCAACCGCGGCGACGCCATCCCCGTGCATCCATCACCGATCGCGCCGCAGGGCGGGGTCCGGCCGGGCCGTCTCGCGGGGGTGCAAGGAAGCCTCCCGATCCTGCTCAAGGAAATCTGCACCACGAACCTCGTGCCGTTCACCGGCACGCTCACGAATGTCGTGTTCGATCCGGTGGTGGTGATCTCGAACGTCGTCGTCGACGTGATCGTGAAGCCGGTGTTCTCGAATGTGTTCGTGACGAACGTCGTGTTCACCCCCGTGGAGGTTCCCACAAACGTCCTCTCGACGAACATCCTGGCGAAGTTCTGCCCTGCGGTGACGAACATCGTGTTCACGAACTTCGTGTCCGATCCGAAGTTCCCGGACCTTCCGCCGAAGCCGGTGGTGGGAACCAACATCGTCCAGATCGAGGTTCCGTGCTTCGAGACCAACGTGGTGCTCGTGCCTGGCGTGATCATCGTCCAGGTGGGAAAGACCAACGTGGAGTTGAAGGAGATCCAGGTGGGAACCGTGGATGAACCGGTGATCGAGCCGCGTCCGTTCACCAACCTCATCGAACGGATCGTCCTCGTCCCGTTCGATGGCCTTCGCACCAACATCTCCTGCACGAACATCGTCATCAACCCCGGCATCGATCCCGGCGCGCAGACCAACATCAACGACCTGATCCAGCGCCCGGTCATCTGGCCCAAGAGTCTCCTGGTGACCGACCTCTCCGTGGTCGAGGACCCGAGCCGCACCTTCGACGTCTGCTCCGGTCGTGGATCGAAGCTCGCGCCGTGGACCTTTGGCCGCTTGATGATCGACATGTGCAACGAGCCCGTCACCGGCATCCGCCCGGGCGACTTCACACGCCGCTGGCTGCGCTCGTGGCAGACGGATCAGGTCATCAATTTCGACACCATCACCAATCGCAATCCTGAGATCCTGGCGCAGGTCATCCACCAGTGGGAACTGGCCTCGGGCGGACCGGACAAGCCGCTGGATCTCGCCATCGCGCCCTTCCGCCTGTTGGCGATCGTGAACCGCGTCGACCTGCGCGGGAACCCGGGCTACGGCGGCACGACACAGCAGGACCCCTGCAACCCGAGCTGCGTGGGTGGCGAGGCGCGCTTTGTCTTCGGCCTCATTCCGAATGCCTTCGCGCCGGGCAATGGCAGCGGCGGCGGCACGGGCACCGGTGGCGGCTACGGCGGCGGTGATCCGGGCAACACCAACAACTGCGATGCCGCGCAGTTCACCGTGATCTTCGAGTACTGCGTGCCCAAGACCAGCTGTGGCGAGATCAAGGACTGGGGTCTCGCCTGGTACAACCTCTCACGCATCCCGTTCGGTCCCGCATTCAATGCCGAGCTCCAGAAGCTCACCGACCAGTTCGCGACCGCCGGTGCCGATCCCAGCCGCCGTCCCAACCTGAGCGCACTCAGTCAGCTGCGCGTGAACGAACTCCTCCGCGAGCCGTGGGACATGCGTGAGTGGCGATTGTTCGCGTCGGACAGCGACGCCGGACAGCTGCGTCAGGTCACGGCCAAGCAGACGCCGGACTTCGAGCAGAACTTCCGTCCGATCATCGCCGAGTATGCGGCCATGAACGCGGCGGCCATCCTCAGCGAAACACACGTCGTGCCCCTGGAATGGCAGACGCCGGGCAAGCCCCGCGTTCCCTTCCTCGGCGGCAACGCGCCCATGCCCACCGACCGGTTCTTCTGGGACGGCCCGCCTCCCGCGGCTTCGAGCATCCCGACGCCGGTGCGGCACAAGTTCTCGTTGAACACCTGCAACGGCTGTCATGCCGGCGAAACCGGAACACCGTTCACCCACGTGTTCCCGCGTCGCGCCGGTGAAGAGGCACGCCTCAGCGACTTCCTCACGGGCAATGCCATGCCGAAGATGGATCCCGCCGACGGCGTCACCCCGCACTTCTTCGCTGACCTGAAGCGTCGCGAGGACGACCTGCTCCGGCTCATCTCCGAGCCGTGCTTCTTCCAGCTCTTCCACGTGCCGAAGCAGTTCCCCCACTGATCGGCGGGTGGATGCAACAACGCAGCGAAGGAAACACACACAGACCCACGACGGTGCCGGGCACAGGGCCCGGCACCGTTTTTGATTTCAGACACTGGATCCCGTTCCGGACGGGCGATGTCCCCATCGCCCTGGATATTGTGTGGGAATGGCGATGACAACGTCGCGCCTACGTTCCTGCCGGGTTCCTTCGCGGCAACCGTGCGAGAGCGCATCCGACAAAATCTTCAACCGGACACCCGCGCTTCAAACTCACTGAGGGTGGGCACCGTCAGGATTGCCCGGGCGAGCTGCCGGATCCGGGTCTCGTCCTGAATCGACTCGACCCGCTGACGAAGGGATTCAGCGCAACCACCAAACCGCTCGTGGATCTGCTCCAGCAGAAGTTCCCGGCCCGCGATGAGGCGGCCTTCGTGTCGCCCCTGATCGAGGCCCTCCAATCGTCCTTCGCTCCGCCCTTCGCTCCGCCCTTCGGTTCGCCCTTCGTCGCGTCCTTCCTCCCAGACGATCCGTTCGTACGTGCTTCGCCGTTTGGTCTGCATGCTCGCCTCCATATGCCTCACATCCTTCCGAAATTCTAGCTCCTCCTCGTCCGGCAACGCCAGCAGCCAGTGCACCAGACGCATCAGCTCGCGAATC
>JAIXZE010000245.1 GCA_027489875.1 Verrucomicrobiales bacterium | reverse complement strand
CGCCGGAATCCAGACATCAACCGCTCCGGAAATGGGGCGAACGCGGCGGAAGCAGGGACCAAATGCGTTGGTTACCAATAATATACGCACGAATCTACACGAATGCACCCTATTCATCCAAGGTGCCGGCGGCAGCACCGGTAGCTGCCGGGTCACGACGCAGGGATCACGCCCTGAACCGGGTGGGTGCCTCTGGATACTGCCCCCGCATGCAACGGGGTGGCGACGTCCTCGTCGCCGCTCCAAAGCCTTTCCCAAGGCGATGAGGACATCGCCGCCCCGTTCCCATTCTCAAACGGGGGCAATGTCCAGATGCGCCCCCACTCCCGTCACAGCAGAAACCGCGCTGGATCCCCGGCCGGCATTCGCGGAGCCTCCCCCGCGAATGAACGACAACGCGCTCGCCGAGAGCCTGCGGTCGGCGATCGCGTTGCTCGAACGCCTCGCCACCAACCGCGTGCTGCTCACCCAGCTTTCCGCGGAGGATCAGGCCCGTCTGATCAAGGCCGCCGGGGATGTCTATTGTCCCGACGTCGACCAGCGCCGCCGCCTCGTGAAGGCCAAGGTCCGCCGCCTCAAGGCCGAGAAGATCCAGCGTGACCAGTCACGCCTCGCCGAAACCGGCATCCGCAAGGGCCGGGAGGAAAAAGTCTTCCGCACCCCCGACTTCTTCCCGCCGGTCGGCTTCGAACAGAAGGAGGTCGAACTCGAACCCGAGGTCCGCGAGGTCGTCGAGCCGCAGAACTGCTACGTCTGCAAGTCCGACTACACCGCGATCCACCACTTCTACGACCAGCTGTGCCCGAAGTGCGCGGAGTTGAACTTCTTCAAGCGCACCGAGACCGCGAACCTCACCGGGCGCGTCGCCCTCCTCACCGGCGGTCGCGTCAAGATCGGTTACCAGGCCGGCATCAAGCTCCTCCGCGCCGGGGCGCACCTGATCGTCACCACGCGCTTCCCGCGGGATTCGGCCCAGCGTTACGCCGCGGAACCGGACTTCGCCGAGTGGGGACATCGCCTCGAGGTCTTCGGCCTGGACCTGAGGCACACGCCGAGCGTCGAGGCCTTCTGCAGCCACCTGCTCAAGACCCGCGACCGCCTCGACTTCATCATCAACAACGCCTGCCAGACCGTGCGGCGTCCACCCGAGTTCTACCGCCACATGATGGAACTCGAAGGAGCCTCGGCGAATGACATGCCCGAGTCGGCCCGCCGGCTCCTCGGGGCCTACGAAGGCCTCCGCAGCTGCAACATCCTTCCCGACGGCTCCGGCACGTCCGTCGCTCCTGTGCTGTCCGACGTCGCCGGCATCACCCATGCCGCCGCGTTGTCGCAGGTGCCCCTGCTGCCCGAGGAGTTGGAGGCGCGCAAGGCCCTCTTCCCCGAAGGCCGGCTCGATCAGGACCTCCAGCAGGTCGACCTGCGCGAACGCAACTCGTGGCGGATGCTCATGGCCGAGGTGCCCACGGTCGAACTGCTCGAAGTCCAGCTCGTCAACGCGATCGCGCCCTTCGTGCTCAACGCGCGACTCAAGCCGCTCATGCTCCGCACGCCGGAACGCGACAAACACATCGTCAACGTCTCCGCCGTCGAAGGGCAGTTCTACCGCCGCTTCAAGACCATCCGGCATCCCCACACCAACATGGCCAAGGCGGCCCTCAACATGATGACCCGCACCGCCGCCGCCGATTACCACGCCGACGGCATCCACATGAACGCCGTCGACACCGGCTGGGTCACCGATGAGGACCCCGTCCAGATCGCCGAACGGAAGCAACGCGAACACCGCTTCCACCCGCCCCTCGACATCGTCGACGGAGCCGCCCGCATCGTCGATCCCATCATCGCCGGCTTCAACACGGGCGAACACATCTGGGGCAAGTTCCTCAAGGATTACCGGTCCACCGATTGGTGAGGCGGAGTTCCAAGTTCCCAGTTCCCAGAAACACGGCATCGTGTCCGCGTGCGCCGCATCTACTGCGATTACAACGCCACCACCCCGCTCGATCCGGGCGTGCGCGAGGCCATGATGACCGCCCTGGACCGCGCCTGGGCCAATCCGTCCAGCATCCACCAGGCCGGCCGGGAAGCCCGCGATCTCCTCGACGACGCCCGCTACCGTCTCGCCCAGCGCTGGCACTGCCGCCCCAGTGAGGTCGTCTTCACCAGCGGGGGCACCGAGTCCAACAACCTCGCCATCCTCGGCACCGCCCGCCTCCGACGCGACCGCGGCCGTCACATCGTCTGTTCCACCGTCGAACACCACGCCGTCCTCCACGCCTTCGAATACCTCCACCGCCACGAAGGCTTCGACTGGACCCGCGTGGGCGTCGATGCCAACGGCCGGGTCGATCCCGACGCCGTCAGTGCTGCGTTGCGCCCCGACACCATCCTCGTCTCCGTGATGGCGGCCAACAACGAGGTGGGCACCGTCCAACCCGTAGCCGAGATCGGTCGCCGCTGTCGGGAGCGTGGGATCCTGTTCCACACCGATGCCGTCCAGGCCATGGGCAAGCAGCCGTTCCGCGCGATGGCGGATTTCGAGGCGGATCTCGTGGCGGTGTGCGCCCACAAGTTTCACGGACCGAAAGGAGCGGGCGCGCTCTTCGTCCGGTCGCCCCTGTTGCCGCATCCCGTGATGCACGGCGGCGGACACGAGAATGAACGCCGGGCCGGAACCGAGAACGTGGCCGGGATCGTGGGATTGGTGGAGGCCTTCGAGCGTTTCGTCCCGACACCGGTCTTCGACGCCGCGGTTCTCGGCGGCTGGACGGAACAGCTGGCCGCCGCGGCGACCGCGATCCCCGGGGTTCACCGGCGGAGTCCGGTGGAAGGCGTCCTGGCCAACACCCTGGCGGTATCTGTGGAAGGGGCCGATGCCATCGCGCTGCTGGCCAACCTGGACCTGGAAGGGATCTGCGCGTCGAGTGGGTCGGCGTGCTCTGCCGGTTCGCTGGAACCCAGTCACGTCCTCCAGGCCATGGGCGTGCCCTCGGCGGAATGTCATTCCCTGCTCCGGTTCAGCTTCGGACGCGAGAACACCGCCGAAGACGTCGCACGGATCGCAGCCGTGTTGCCTGAATCCATCCAGCGCGCCCGGGGCCGCGGCTGAAGTTGGCGAGATTTGTCGGGGTTGGCGGAATTCGGGCGGCTCGGAAGGCGCAACCCGCTGCAATTGTTGGACAAGGATGTGACATTCCAGCCAAGCACCGGGGTTACCAACGCAGGTTATGAACCTTGGCACGGCACTGGCTATTGAGCTGTGTGTCCGTCAGCCCGGGTGGGTGGGCGGCTTGAGTTACGCATAGGTTGAGGCGTCCCGTGGGCAACTGCGGGGCGCCTCTTTGCGTCGTTGACTCCCTCCCTCACGTAGCCAACGAGTTCACGAGGCAGTGGAAGAGGATATTCCAAGCCTCGTTGTTTGCAGGCCGCGTGCCCCCACGCGGCGCATCTCTTTCCCCGCCGGGTGAGGGCACCCGGCCTTCCATCTGGAGACTGGGATCTGGAAAACTGGAAACTCCCCTTGCAGGCCGCGTGCCCTCACGCGGCGCTTCATGATCCCCGCCGGGTGAGGGCACCCGGCCTTCAGCCTCGTTCGTTGTACCCCTCATCCCCGTTCTTCCTTTGGGTCCAGTCTTGCCACCCCCTTCCCCAGCACGGCACTGTCACCCGAACTTTCTACCGATATGGCTGAACTCAACGGCAATCTCCTGGTCGCCCAATCGGGTGGTCCCACCAGCGTCATCAATGCGAGCGTCGCCGGTGTCATCACCGAGGCAGGGCACCACGAGTGCATCGAGGAAATCTACGGCGGTCTGAACGGCATCCTCGGCATCCTCAACGAAGAACTGGTCGATCTCGGCGACGAGAAGCGCAGCGCCATCGAAGGCCTGCGTTACACCCCCGCGGCTGCCCTTGGCACCTGCCGCTACAAGATCGATTTCAAGAAGAAGCCCGAAAAGGCCGCCAAGGACATGGACCGCCTCTTCGAGGTCTTCCAGGCCCACAACATCCGGTACTTCTTCTACGCCGGCGGCAACGACTCCCAGGACACCGCCCACAAGATCCATCTGGAGGCGGTCAAGCGCGGCTACGACATGCGCGTCATGGGCGTCCCCAAGACCATCGACAACGACCTGCCCCACACCGACCACTGCCCCGGGTACGGCTCCGTGGTGAAGTACAACTGCGCCACCGTGACCGAGGTCGGGTTCGACGTCGGTTCCATGGCCACCGATGACGGCTCCTGCTGCATCATCGAAGTCATGGGTCGCGCCGCCGGATGGATCGCTGCCGGCACCATCCTCGCCAAGCAGGGAGATCCGGCCCGGCCGCCCCACATCATCCTCCTGCCCGAGATCCCCTTCAACGAGGACGCCTTCATCGCCCGCGTCCAGGAGACCATCGCCGCCCACAAGTATTGCATCGTGGTCTGCGGCGAAGGCGTGAAGAACGCCGCCGGTGAAGAGATCGGGGCCGACAAGACCCGGCTCGATGCCTTCGGTCATGCCGTCCTCGCGGGTGCCTCCGAGAAGCTGAAGGAAATCGTCCAGGGCCGGCTCAACCTCAAGACCCGGACCGTCCTCCTCGGCTACGCCCAGCGCGCCGCCGCCCACTTCGCCTCCCAGACGGATTCCGACGAGGCCTTCGCCTGCGGCACCGCTGCCGTGAAGGCCGCCGTCAACGGCAAGTCCGGCCTGATGCCCAAGATCGTCCGTCTCAGCTCGAAGCCCTACAAGTGGACCATCGAGCTCGAAGACCTGGCCAACATCGCCAACGTCGAGCACTTCATCCCCCGCGACTGGATCAGCGAGGATGGCTTCCTCCCGAACGAGAAGTTCGTCGAGTACGCCGCCCCCCTCATCGTCGGCGAGGTCAAGGTGCCCACGAAGGACGGCCTGCCCCAGTACGTCGTCCTCACCCGCAGCCCCGTCGACAAGACCCTCCCGCCGAGGGCTTGATTGGAAGTGGCCAGTCTCCAGTTGCCAGTTCCCAGTTCTGGGATCTCTGCTGGCAACCCCGTCTGTAGGCCGGGTGCCCTCACCCGGCGCAACCTCCTACGCCGGAGGCGTTGCAGCCGTTAGCCGGGGTGCGAAGCGACCCCGGGTGCGTGCTTCGCACGACCCGGGGCTATCGGCTCCCATCCCTTCGGGATGACAGAGGCGATGGGGGTGTCGAGCGGGTGGTGGGTGCGTCCTTTCGTTGGCATCCCGAAGGGATGCCTTTCACGCCGGAGGCGTGGGAGCGGGTAGCCCGGGGTGCGAAGCGACCCCGGGTCACGCGTGGGAAAGGATGAACAACCCCGGAGGGGTTGAAGGATCGCGAGCCTTCGCACCCCTGCAGGGGTGCGGATTCCCATTCGACACCCCATTCCCCGGGTGCGTGCTTCGCACGACCCGGGGCTATCGGCTCCCATCCCTCCGGGATGACAGAGTCGATGGGGTTATCGCGCGGGTGGTGGGCGCGTGCTTTCGTTGGCATCCCGAGGATGCCTTTCACGCCGGAGGCGTGGGAGCGGGTAGCCCGGGGTGCGAAGCGACCCCGGGTCACGCGTGGGAAAGGATGAACAACCCCGGAGGGGTTGAAGGATCGCGAGCCTTCGCATCCCTCCGGGGTGCGGATTCCCATTCGACGCGCCATTCCCCGGGTGCGTGCTTCGCACGCAAACTTGAAACTGAAATCTTGAAACTCACCCCTCACTCCCCCACCCGCGGGGTGACGAACAGGTACACGCGGGTGAGGTTCGTCTGGACGCCTTCCTTGCGGAACAGGCGTCCGGCCACGGGAATGGATCCGAGCACCGGGACCTGGTCCTTCCACCGCACCACCTGCGTCCCCACCGGACCCCGCAACACAATCGTTTCTCCCGGCGCGCACTGGGCCTCTGCCAGCGCGTTGCGGACCCGCAACCGGGGCAGGGCGGGCACCGACTTCGCCGCGCCCTTCGTCTTCGGCGGGGCGTCGTATCCCATGAACTCGGTGTACTGACCGCGCACCGTGATGTGGTGACGCCCGGATTCGAACCGCGGAATGAGGTCGACCGTCGTCCCCACGGGAACATCGACCGTATCGTAAACGACCGTTGCCGGTTCCCCGTTCGTCGCCGGGATATTCTTCGGTCCCACAGCCAGCTTCCGGACATCAACCACGGACACCTCCGCCTGGCGGCCTGCCAGCGTGGTGATCCCGGGAGCCGAGAGCAGATCGATGCCGGCTGTTTCCTCGAACCGCTTCAGCAACGCCTTGTACTGACCCTCGTCGAGGGCCCGCCATTGGTTCGTGGTCTGGACCCGGTCCGTCCGGATCCCGCCGTCTTCCACGCGCACCATTTCCTCCGGAGCCTCGGCCTTGTCACCGAAGATCCAGTCCAACCATCCCGTGCCACCAACGGCCTCCGTGAACTCCACCCATTTCACCTGAAGCTCGATGACCGGAACGGAGGCGTTCGTGGAAGGGGAGGACGGCACCGACGGCACCGACGAAGAGGGCTTTGGCGCGGCTGCACCGACAACGGTCCCGGTCCGACTGGCATTGGTAACGAGGGACACATAGTAGTAGCTCGCAATGCTGATGCCCGGCCATCGATCCCGCACATAACCCAACGAGGGGTGTCCGTCGGGGAACAGGGTCGGCGTGATTGCGGGTGCCGACGTTGCGGCACCCGGCGTGGGAGAAGAAGAAATGATCGGCACCAACACCGGAGTACCCGCCTGGGGAAGCGGTCCCGTCGATGGCAATGGCGATGCGGGAGCCACTGCCGCCGCCCGATCCGCTCCTGCGGTCGCGGGCACGGTCGTCGGTCCTGCATTTCCACGCGGCATTCCCAATGGAAGCCACGCGAGGACGGCCACCGCCGCCAGGCCCAGCGCCGGGAGCCATCCGGATCTCCGCACGCGCACCGGTCCTTCGTTCGCCAGGAGCCGTTGCACCCGGGCAGCGAGATCCGACTTCAATCCGCTGCCGCCCACACCGAGGCCTCCGGAAACCACCAGTTCCCGTCCCAACACGGCCAGCGACTCCGCCAGCGCCAACCGTCCTCCCGGAACCGCCGCCGCCGCTTCGTCCGCCACCCATTCACTCTCCACCTTCAACCGGCGTCGTGCCCACCACAGCGCCGGATGCCACCAGCCCACGGCACAGATCAGGTCGACCACGGCAAACCAGAGCGGGTCCCGCCCCGTGAGATGTCCCAGCTCATGCGCCAGCATGGAACGGCGTTGCTCCGGCGCGAAGCGTTCCTCGAAATCGGCCGGAATCGCCACGGTCGGACGAAACATCCCGAATGCCACCGGACCCCGGAGCCCACGCCAGGAGACCCACCGGACCCGCTCGAGTCGGAGCGCGTCGGGCAATCCGGCGCCTCGTGACATGGCCCCCTTTGGGAAAGGTTTCGGGGCGGCGATGGCCTCATCGCCCTGGAAAAGGCTTCCGAACGGCGACGAGCACGTCGCCACCCCGTTCCCCGTGGGGGCGCCGGGAGACGCCCCGGGCAACCCGACGAGATCCTCCACCGCGTGCACCTTCAACCGGGGAAGCCTCCGCGTCGTGGCAATCAACCAAAGGCGACCACCCACGAAGCGTGCCCCGAGGAATGCCGCACCGACACCCCACACCAGTGCCAGCCATGAAAACACCGTTGCCGGAGAAGTCGGCTGTTTCCATTCGGTAGCCGCGGTGCCGTCACCGCGCGTCGGTGCGTCCGGCTTCGATTCTTCCGGAGCAGGACCACCCGCAGGGTCGCGCAGTGTGACCGTCAACACACGCCCCGGGCCCTCAGCAATCACGGGTGCCGCCCGACGCCACCCCACCGCTTCCACGATGAAGACGCATCCCACGGCGACAAAGGCCGCCTGCCACAGGGCGCGTCGGGTGCCAGCGGTGCGGATCCATCGGCAGGCGACCGCGGCGAGGAGGACGATGCCGGTGACTTCGAGCGCGGCGAGCAGCGTGGCGGCCACCCAGGCGTTCTGGAGATCGTTCACTTGGCCCTCCTCTTGGCTTCGCGGATCAACTTCTCGATCTGGTCGAGTTCGGTCCGGCTGACCTCGCGGGTCGTGAGGAGGTGGCTGACGGCGTCGGCCAGGCTTCCCTCGAAGAGGCGTCCCACGAAGTGTTCCCCGGCGCTCCGCGTGACGGCATCGGCCTGGACGAGGGCGCGGTAGAGGAAGGTGCGGCCCTCCTCGCGATGGCCGACGAGTTCGCGGGCCTCCATCTTGCGGAGCATGGTGGCGACGGTGGTGTAGGCGAGCTCGCGCTCGGGTTTGAGGACGGCGTGGACATCGGCGACGGAGGCTTCGGTGCGGTCCCAGAGGATTTCGAGGATGCGCAGCTGCAGATCGCCCAGCCGGAGGTTTGGCGCGTTCATGACGACCGTGGTAATACTACTGCGGTAGTAGTGTGGCAATGGAAAACACAATCCGGGCCCTTCGGCTTTTCCTCGGCGTTGGCAGACACGCAGACCTCGATCTGGCATCGTGGCGCCATGAACTGCATCCGCCGGATCCTCCGCGCCGGACTCGCCTTCCTGGGCTGCCATCTGATCGCAGCCAACCTCACCGCGGCCCAACCGCTCAACGTCCTCGTCCTCTACGCGGACGATTGGCGGCACGACACGCTCGGCTGCGCGGGCCATCCGGTCGTGAAGACGCCGAACATTGACCGGCTTGCCGGGGAAGGCGTGCGTTTCACACGCAACGCGGTCACCACGTCCATCTGCGGCGTCAGCCGCGCGACCCTGTTCACCGGGCAATGGATGTCGCGGCATGGGAACAAGGCCTTCAAGATGTTCCAGACGCCCTGGACGGAGACGTATCCCGGGCTGCTCCGGGCGAAGGGTTATTTCACCGGGCACATCGGCAAATGGCACAACGGCGCATTCCCGGCGAAGGAGTTCGACTTCGGCCGCTCCTACAACGGCACACACTGGATGAAGCAGGCGGACGGCTCGCTCATCCACGTCACACAGAAGAACGAGAAGGACGCCCTGGAGTTCCTGCGCACGCGCCCGACCGACAAACCGTTCTGCCTCACGCTCGCCTTCTTCGCCACCCACGCGGAGGACGGACACAAGGAGCAGTTCCGCCCGCAACCGCAGAGCCTGGCGCTCTACAACGACGTCACCATCCCGGTTCCACCGAATGCCACCGAGGAATCCTGGAGACGGATGCCGCCGTTCTTCAACGCGACGAACGAAGGCCGCGTCCGCTGGGGCTGGCGTTTCGACACCCCGGAGAAATTCCAGACGATGATGAAGAACTACTACCGTCTCGCGACGGAAGTCGACGCGACCTGCGGGCGTGTGCTCGACGAGTTGAGGAAGCAGGGACTGCTCGACCAGACGCTCGTCATCTTCACCACGGACAACGGGTACTTCCACGCCGAGCACGGCCTGGCGGACAAGTGGTATCCGCACGAGGAGAGCATCCGCGTCCCGCTCATCGTGCGCGACCCGCGCATGACACCGGACAAGCGCGGCACGACGAACGACGCCTTCACGCTCAACGTGGATCTCGCACCCACCCTCCTCGCGGCCACCGCCACTCCCGCGCCGAAGACGATGCAGGGCCGCGACCTTGCGCCGCTCTATCTTTCGGCCACGAGCCCCGACTGGCGCACCGAGTTCTTCTACGAGCACGCAGTCATTGCCGATGGCCGTATCCCGGCCTCGGAAGCCCTCGTGCAGCGCGAGTGGAAATACATGTTCTGGCCCGCGCAGAACTACGAACAGCTCTTCCACCTCACCACCGACCCGCGCGAGGAAGCCGACCTCGCCCGCGACCCACAACACGCCCCGCGGCTCGCGGAAATGAGGACGCGCTTTGCCGAACTCAAAGCCGCCGCGAATTGAAACCGCCGATTCATTTCAGAACTTCGCCAATCGGTGGACCCATGCACCCAGCAGCAGGTAGGAAGACCGCATGCACGTCACCCCTGATCGCATCCCAGTGGGTATTGGATCGAACCGGATGCTCCACTTCGTTTTCGATTCCGATGGCGATAGCGATCCCGATACCGACACGGACGGTAGTGGTTCTCGGTGGGAGGTGGGAATTCTGCCGCCCCGCTGGGGCTGGAAGTCCACAACCGACGTAAACCCACCGCTCACGCCGTGGGCTACTGTCTTTCGGCCCTCCGGGCCTGGGTCGGCGTGGGGCGTGTCGTTGACTGGGGCGACTCCATCGCGGGCCAGGGACATGCCCACGTCCGCATCGGAGTGGCAGGTGCCCGTGCCCCTCGAGGAGTCCGGCACGATGCGCCTGTTCGGGCTTCGCTGACACGAAGTCCCGCAGGCGGGGGGCGCATCTTGACACTGCCCCCTTTTGGAAAGGATTCGGGG
>JAIXZE010000123.1 GCA_027489875.1 Verrucomicrobiales bacterium | reverse complement strand
GCGACGCGAGTTTGCAAAAGCCTCATGGGTTGCGACGGATCGGTGGGGTGGTGGGGCGATCCTGGTTCACATGCAACGGGGTAGCGACGTCCTCGTCGCCGTTCCAGAGCCATTCCCAAGGCGATGAGGACATCGCCGCCCCGAATCCTTTCCAAAAGGGGGCAGTGTCCAGATGCGCCCACTGGGAACTCGGGGCGGAAACTGGCGACTGGGAACTTCTTCCGGAGCTTCCTCGCGGCTCAGGATCCGCCGCGTGAGGGCACGCGGTCTACAATCGGGAGGTCCTACTTCAAACTTGAGACCTGAAACTTGAAACTCCCCCCTCAGATCGCGAAGTCGTTGTACTCGGGTCGGACGGCTTCGGTGGGCGGGTGGAGCATGCCGGCGGCAACGGTGAGGTTGGAGCCGGGTTCGATGAGGATGAACGCGCCGGTGAGGCGGTTGGTGCCGTAGCCGTCGAAGACGATGGGCTTGGCGGTCTTGATGCGGATCGTGCCGATGTCGTTCATCGCGAGTTCACCGGGTTCCGGAAGGGCCTCGTAGGTGTGGATGTCGATCTTGCTCTCGATGGCGGTGACGACAGCCTGGACGGTCTGCGTCGTGTGCTTGAGCAGGTACTTGCGTCCGGCAACGAGCGGGCGCGGGTGCATCCAGCAGACCTTGCCGTGCAGTTCGGTGGACATGCCCGGGAGGTTCTCGAGCGCCACCAGCATGTCGCCGCGCGAAATGTCGATGTCATCCGCAAGGCGGATCGTGACCGACTGCGGGCAGAAGGCTTCCTGCAGCGGACCGTCGTAGGTCCAGATCTCCTCGATCGTGCTCTTCATCCCGGACGGCAGCGCCATCACGCGCTGGCCGACCTTGACGATGCCGCCGGCGATCTGGCCGCTCAGGCCGCGGAAGTCATGGAGCTTCGCATCCCGCGGGTTGTTCGGGCGGTTCACCCATTGTACCGGGAACCGGAAGCCCTGGAGGTTGCGGTCGCTGGCGATGTGCACCGACTCCAGATGACCGAGGAGCGTCGGTCCCTCGTACCAAGGCGTGTGGGGCGACGGCGTCACCACGTTGTCGCCGTTGAGGGCGCTCATGGGGATGAACTTGACGTCCTTGATGTCGAGCAGCGGCAGGAACTTCTCGAACTCGTCGCGGATCTCGAGGAACCGCTCCTGGCTCCACCCGACGAGGTCCATCTTGTTGATGGCGATGACGAGGTGGGGGATGCGGAGCAGCGACGCGATGTACGTGTGGCGTCGCGATTGCTCGATCACGCCGAGGCGCGCATCGACGAGCACGATCGACAGGTTCGCCGTCGACGCGCCGGTCACCATGTTGCGCGTGTACTGCACGTGGCCCGGGGTATCCGCGACGATGAACTTCCGTTTCGGCGTCGCGACGTAGCGATAGGCCACGTCGATGGTGATGCCCTGCTCGCGCTCGGCCCGCAGGCCGTCGGTGAGGTTCGCCAGGTTGATCTGGCCGCCACCGCTCAGGTCGGCCGACCGCTCCAACGCCTCCAGCTGATCTTCCATCAGCGACTTGGAATCGTAGAGAAGTCGGCCGATCAACGTGGACTTGCCGTCATCGACGGAGCCACAGGTGTTGAATCGCAGGATTTCGACAGGATGTGCGGACATGGTTGGGAAAGGGGGAAGGTTCAGAAGTATCCCGCCTTCTTGCGGTCTTCCATGGCGGCTTCGGAGGCCTTGTCGTCGGCACGCGAACCGCGCTCGGTGACGCGGGCGGCGGCGACTTCGGCAATGATGTCATCCACCGTGTCGGCCGGGGATTCGATCATGCCGGTGGAAATCATGTCGGCAATGGTGCGGACGCGGACGACGAGGCGGCGACGGTCCTCGTTCGGGCGCGGCCGGGCACCGGCGTACGGATCGGGCGTGGTCGGGTCGGTGTGGTCCGGAGGCACGGGCAGCCATTGGCCGCCGCGGCGGAAGCACTCGCGCTCGTGGGTGAAGTAGATCGAAGGCACCTCGAGCTTCTCGCGCCGGATGTATTGCCAAACGTCCATCTCGGTCCAGTTGGAGAGCGGGAAAACGCGCATGTTCTCTCCCGGGTTCAGCCGCGCGTTGTACAGGTTCCAGATCTCGGGGCGCTGGGCCTTGGGATCCCACTGGCCGAAGGCGTCGCGGAAGCTGAAGAAACGTTCCTTCGCGCGCGCCTTCTCCTCGTCGCGGCGGGCGCCGCCGATGCAGGCATCGAAGCGGAACTCCTCGATGGCTCCCAGCAACGCCGGGATCTGGAGCTTGTTGCGGCTGATCTCGCCCGGGGCCTGCACGGCGAGGCCGCGCTTCAGGACGTCATCGACGGTGCGCACGATGAGCTTGGCACCCAGCTGGGCCGCACGACGGTCCCGAAACTCCAGCAGCTCCGGAAATTCATGGCCGGTCTCGACGTTCAGGAACGGCATCGGAATCTCCGAAGGCCGGAACGCCTTCTCCGCGAGGCGCAGGATGCAGATGGAATCCTTGCCACCGGAGAACAGCAGCGCGGGACGCTCGAACTCGGCCGCCACCTCCCGCAGGACGTGGATGGCTTCGGTTTCGAGCTGGTCGAGATGATCGAGATGGTACGACGTCACAGGGAGATTCCGCAGAGGGTGGAGATCGGGCTATCCACAGATTTCACAGATGACACAGATTGGATGGAGCTGTGGTCTGGTCGTGGATTTCACCGTTTTCGCAGGGGTTTCTGTGGGTGTGGGCTATTTGGCGAGGGCCTTGCCGCCCCAGGCGGCGTGGAGGCCGCATTCGCGCTTCTCGTCGGCCTTCGCGGGATCGAAGTAGTCCCACTCGTTCGGGAGGCCGTGCTCGGCGAGGTAGGCGTCGAGCTGGGCATCGGTCCAATGGAAGAACGGACTCACCTTGAGCGAGCCGAAGTTGCCGTCGGGCGAGATGATGTCGAGTTCGGCGCGGTTCGGGTTCTGGACCTTGCGGAGGGCGGTAATCCAGACCGTCGGCGCGAGCTCGCGCATGCCGCGCTGGAAGGGTTCCAGCTTCATCACGGCGCTGAATTCCTTCAGTTCCGCCTCCTGCTCGGTCGTGGGAATCGGGCCATGCACGGCGTCGCGGTGCGCGGGCGTCATGCGGGGCAGGAACGGCTTGATGTTCAGGCCAAGCTGCTTCCGCAACGCCTCGGCGTGGAGGTAGGTCGCCGGCTTGTTGTAACCGTGGTCCACCCACAGCACCGGGATGTC
>JAIXZE010000418.1 GCA_027489875.1 Verrucomicrobiales bacterium | reverse complement strand
GCTCAACGGAGGCGGAAGAACTTGGGTGAACGGTCCTCGGTCCGGGGATCTCCGTTGTCCAGGTTGATCCGGGCCATGCCGAGGTCGAGGGAACCCACGGGGGTCCACTGGGTCGCGTTGAAGGTCGGGGCCATCTCCAACTTTTCCCAGCCCTGGACCTTCGGCCAGCGGACCTCCAGGAACGCGCTGCCTGAGGTTGGGTCCACCCTCCGTTCGACCTTCATGCCGCCCTTCGGCCAGACGCTCGCGCTTCCCAAGGTCTGGAGCGTGGCCCCGGGTTGAGGCTCGGATCCGGCGTCGAGGGGCTTGAGATCAACGGGTCCGAACGGCGGGATGGACCCGAAGGGCCCTGGGCTCCAAGGCTGCCACGAAGGGAGGAACGTGGGCATGTGCAACCATCCCAGGCGCAAGCCGGCGGCGGTCTGATAGCGAACCACCAGAAACACCTTCTCGGGCGGGGGGACCTCCGAGCCGGGCTGTTGGGAAATCCCCAGGGTGCCGTTCCGCGCGACGGACCCGCCGCCGAATCGCGGATCCCCGCCGTTCAGCACGTAGCGCTGCAAGGCGTAACCAGCGGGGTCCGCCCGCCATTCCCGGGTTCCATCGCTTTCGGGCGTCCACGCGCCGGGTTGGGGGTAGACCGCCGGCATTCCCGTGCCCTTGTCCACCCAGACCTCGGTCGTGCCGCGAGTTTTCAGAAGGTGTTCGAACAGGTTGGGGTACTCGATCGAGAAACCCTGGGAAACCGTCGACAGCTCGATCTCGGCGACGCCGTCTCCATCCAGGTCGATCGGCAATGGGGTCCGTCGGAGATCGGCGGCTGCAACGGTCAACGAGACGAGGAACAGGCCCAGTGGAAGGAGGGTTCTGGTGTTCACGATCGTGGTGGAGTTTTGCCTTTGTGCATTCTTGCTGTGGAATTGGCAAGTGGTTCCTTGGGCTTCGGTCTGGGCTGGGCGCATCTGGACATTGCCCCCGCATGGAACGGGGTGGCGACGTCCTCGTCGCCGTCCCAAAACCTCCCCCAAGGGCGATGAGGACATCGCCGCCCCGCTCACAGACGGGGTGGCGACGTCCTCGTCGCCGTTCCAAAACCTCCTCCAAGGCGATGAGGACATCGCCGCCCCGCTCACAGACGGGGAGGCGACGTCCCCGTCGCCGTCCTCAAAGCCCCTCCCCAAGGCGATGAGGACATCGCGGCCCCGTTCCCGGTCTCAAACGGGGGCAGTGTCAAGATGCGCGCATGCGGGCTTCAAACTTGGGACTTCCTCCCCAGCCTCCTGACGTCGACTGCTACCTGTGACGTCGAGGGCTACCTGGGAGGTTGACTCAGCGCGTGAGGTGGAGAAGGGCACCGGAGCCGCCGGGGTCGGTGGGGGCAGGGGCTTCCATTCCATGGAGCGCGGTGCGGTCGAAACCGATGGCCAGGCCCGGGTCGAGCCGCTGGAAGGTTGGGAGCCCGCCACCGAAGGGATCGGTCGGGAGGGCGGGCAGGTAGCGTGGGATCAGGTCGGAAGGAGCGGACGGGAAGGCTCCGTTGTGGTCGAGGCGGTAGCGCTGCACGGCAACGGCGAGCAGGCCCAGGCGGGCGTGGGCCTTGGTCAGGAAGGCTCCTTCGCGCACGGAGGAGGGGGGACCGAAGTACAGTTCACGCACCGAACGGGGCTCGGACTGGATCCGGGTCGCGCGCTCCTTGAGTTCTGTGAGCACCTTGGGGTCACCGATCCGATCCAATGCTCCGAGTTGGTCCGCGTAGGCGTCGAGGGCGAGGCTGGCGGCGCGATCATAGAATCCGAGGCGGACGTACATGCGATTCCGGAGCCACGACAATGCTCCCTCGATCCGGTCACGCCATCCGGTGGGACCGATGACGCTGCTGACAAATTGGCGGGCTCCGACGGTCGCAAGAAACCTGGTGTCCGTGATGAAGCCAACCCGTTCGACGAGCAGGTGGTCGCGCAGGATCGGAGCCTTCTCGAGTTGTTCAAAGGCTTGCTGGAGGCGCTGGCAGTGTTGCGGGGTGAGTTTTCCGGATTCCAGCAGCGCGATCAGGCTCCGTGTGTAGGTGCCGGCATCAAAGGTCCACAGAATGAACCCGCGTTCGGCGCGAGGGACGGTACGGAGGCGGACGGCATCCGTCAGGCAATCGACGGCGTCGTCGACCTGGCCCTGCTGCAAGTTATGGGTGGAAGAGGCAAGGAGCCAGAGCTCGATGTTGAGGACTCCAACAGAAAGGGTCATGCCCTGGCCGAAGGAAATGGGGCCACCCGGGTGCGACCGGGCCTCGTGGAGGGAACGCAGGACGGGATCTGGGGCCAGCAGGAGATGGAGTTCCCGGCGGAGCGCTTCCGTCTCCTGCAGGAATGCGTGATGGGGCGAGTCGGGCTTGTTCCAGTAGGGGCCGTTTCCTGGGGCGGTGAGTCGGTTGTTCAACCGTTCGAGCGCTTGGTCGAGGAGGAAGATCCCAGTGGCCACCGCGGGTGCAGGGGGTGTGGAACCCGGAAGGTCGGTGGGGCTCACGGGTTGACCCGCCGCGCGCAGGGCGGCGACCCGTGCCTCGAACCCGGGAAGGTCCCCACGGCCGCTGATCAGAGCGCCGAGGATCAGGGCAACCAGCAGTGCCGGGAGGAGGATCCAGCGAAGTCGGCGACGCGGTCGCGGAGATTGGGGAGGGTTCATGGAACAGGGAACTCTGCCCTACGGATTCGACTTCAGGAGACGTTCGATGACCTCGGCGGGGAGCTTGGAATCCTTGATGGCGATGGTGGCCTTGGCGGGGTCGAGGCGGAGCCATGCGGCGGCGGCGCTTTCGAGGTTGGCGTTGCGGGTTGATTCCTCCTTCAGGGCGCCGGCCCAGGTGAAGGCGGCGGCGGGTTCCTCGTGGGCCACCTGGCCGACGAACGTCTCGATGGCCTTTTGTCGGGTGGGTTCGTCGGTGAGCTTGTTGATCCAGTCGGCGGCCTTGGCGGGGGCCTCGCGGGACCATTGGCTGATGAGGATGTTGTTGGCCTGGGTGCGCAGATCGCCTTCAGGAAAGCGTGAAATCCACTCGGCGGCATCCTCGGTGTTGGCGCGGACGTATTCCATGAGCACGGCCGAGACGGCCCGGTCCTGACCGGGGCCTGGAGGGAGGGCGGCGGCGGCGGCAGCGGCTTCTGCGGGGGACTGTCCCGACCAACTGGCCAGTGCGGCGGATTGTGCGGCCTCGCGGACGGCGGGGTCCGTCAGGGTGCCGGCCCAGGCCAAGGCATCGGCAGGGTTCTGGGAAGCCCAGCGGTTGGCGAGGCCTTCGACGAGGCCCTCACGGGGGATGTTGGCGGGGAGTTCGTCGAGGAACGCGGAGGCGGCCTTGGGATCGGTGGAACCCCAGGTGGACAGAAGATTCTGAATGGCTCCGTGGCGGGCGGAGTCGGCGGGAAGGTCCAGAAGGTAACGGCCGGCCTCTTCGGGTTTGGTCTGGGCCCAACGTTCCGTGACGGTGTTGAGCATCTGGGAGCGGAGTTCGCCGGGAGGAAGGTCCTTGACGTAGGCGGCGGCTTCGGTGGGGTTTTGTTCCGCCCATTGGTGGGTGAGGCGGCCGATGGCGGCGTTCTGGGCGCGGCCTTCGGGCAGGGCCTTGGCCCAGGTCAGGGCTCCTTCGAGGTCGGTATCGGCCCAGCGGCCGGCGAGGTCGCCGAGCATCTGACGCTGGGATTCACCGGCGGGAAGGGTGGCGAGGAATTCGGCGAGGGGCTTGGGATTGGTCCCGTCCATGGCCCAGATCAACGACTGGGTGACCTCGCGGTTGTTGGCGAGGGCGGGGTTCTGCTGGAGCCAGGCAATGGCGGCGGTGGGGTCCTGTCCGGCCCAGGCTTGCAGGACCTGGGTCGTGGCCTGGGTGCGGGCGGTGCCGGGGGGAAGATTGAGGGAGGCCTGGGCGGCGGCGGTGGGATCGTTCTGGGCCCATCCGGCGAACACTCCCGCAAGGGCCTGGTCTCGGGTGGGACCCGCGGGAAGTTCGCGGGCCCAGGTGAGCGCGGCCGTGGGATCCTGCATGGCGAGTTCGCTCGCCACATTGTGGAAGGCCCAGGTGCGATCGCCCACGCCCTTGAGTCCCTTGAGGAGTTCGGCGGCAGCTGCGGGATCGCCCTGCATGCCTTGGGCGATAGCCAGCGCGGTGGCGGTCCGCTCGGGTCCTTCGGGAAGTCCGTTGATGATTTCGCGGGCGCCTTCGGGATCGCGCTGGGCGAGGGCCGTGAGGGCAGCGGAACGGGCCCCCTCGCGGATCTTGCCGGCGGGGATGAGGTCGGCGAGTTCGAGGGCGGCGCGGGGGTCCTGCCACGCGACCATCTGGGTGGCCTCGGCAAGCACGCGCTGGCTCGTGGATCCCGCAGGAAGCTTGCGACACCAGGCGACGGCACCCGCCGCGTCCCGCTGCGCCCAGATCTGGACCACGGTGGCGATGAGGTTGCCGCCGTTCCGGGTTCCAGGGTTGTTGGCCTGCATACCCACGGCCATGTCGGCGGCGCGTTGCGGGTCGACCTCGGCGATCGAGGTCAGGACGGCGCGACGGGCTTCAACGCGCTGGTTGGCCGGAAGGGAGTCGAGTCGGGCAAGGGCGGCGGTTGGATCGACCTCGGCGAGGCCATGGATTGCGGCGACGAGGAGTTCGCGACGTTCGGATCCCGCCGGGAGTTTCTGGACCCAGTCCAGGGCACCGGAGGCGTCGCGCCGGGCCCACTCGATCAAGGCGGGGCGCAGGGCCTGGAGACGTTCATTGCGGTCGCGGAGGTTCTGGGCGTAGCCGAGGACCGCCATCGGGTCGACCTCGGCCCAGTGTTCGAGGACCTGGAAACGGAAGTTCTCGCGGAGACCCGCCGGCAGGATGGCGTTGCCGGCGGCGATGGCTTCCATGGCTTCGGCTGCCTTGATGCTCCGGGCGATGTCGCTCAGCCGGATCCAGCGTCGGCTGGGGTGTTCGCGCAGCACGGCCCGCAGTCGGGCCTCGATGGAGCCGGTGGCGGCGGTGGCCGAAGGATTGTTGGTGCGTGCGGGGATGGGACGCGATGGCGTCGGAAGGGTGCCCAGCCCGGACGTCGCGGCGGTGGGGGTGCCCGATGATGGGGAAGAGGGGCGTCGTCGGCCCAGTTGGTAGCCGGTCCCTCCGGCAATGGCGGCGGCGAGGGCGATCGGGATCCAGACGTTGGAGGACATGGCGGGAAGCGGTGCGGGGAAAACCGGACCGGATGTCCGTACCTTGGCCCTGTGCCTCGACTTGGGCAAGACAGCCGTGGAATTGCCGACGCCAGAGGGCGCAACTTGCGCGCTGCCCCCGCCTTCAACGGGGTGGCGACGTCCTCGTCGCTGTTCCAAAGCCATTCCCAAGGCGATGAGGACATCGCCGCCCCGAATCCCTTCCAAAAGGAGGCAGTGTCAGGATGCGCCCAACGCCAGAGAGGTTTCGGGTTTGCATGGCGGGGCGTGGGACGGTTGGGTGTGGGGACACCGCTACTCACTCTCATGCCTTCCGAGACCTTGTTTGGCGCGCTGGCGCCCGCCGCCGCCGATCCGAAATTCCGCGTCCGCAACGGGCGGATCCGCCAGTCGATCATGGGCTGGACCTATAATCCGATGCCGGTGCCGGAACTGGCGCGGTTGTGTCGGGAGATTGGATTGGTCGGGATGGAAGGCGTCGATGCGCAGCATTACCCGCTGATCCGGGAGTTGGGGATGGAGATCGCGTTGGTGGGGTCGCATGGATTTGCGAAGGGGCCCTTCAATCCGGCGAACCGGGAGGCCGTGGTGGCGGCATTGCGGCAGGGCATCGATACGGCGGTGAAGTTTGGGTCGAAACGCGTGATCACGTTCACGGGGATGCGGGAGCCGGGGATCACCGACGAAGCCGGCGCAAAGTACTGCGTTGAGACCTGGAAGGAGGTCATGCCGTACGCGGAAGAGAAGGGCGTCGACCTTTGTCTGGAACACCTGAACAGCCGCGATTTCGGGCACCCGATGAAGGGGCATCCGGGGTACTTCGGCGATGACGTGGGCCTCTGCGCCCGCCTGGTGCGTCAGGTGGATTCCCCGCGCATGAAGCTGCTCTTCGATTTCTATCACGTGCAGGTCATGCACGGGGATGTGATCCGGCGGTACCGGGAGTTGCAGTCGATCATCGGGCACCTGCATGTCGCGGGCGTACCGGGGCGTGGGGAACTGGATTCCACGCAGGAGTTGAATTACCCGGCCGTGATGCGTGCGGTGGCCGACTCCGGATACACGGGGTTCGTGGCGCAGGAGTTCCTGCCCACGTGGACGGACCGCGTGCTGGCATTGCGGCACGCGGTGGCGTTGTGTGATGTGTGAGGTTCGACCGGAAACTGGTTGAGGCTTGGATTCGGCGTTTTCGCCGGGTGGGGGCACCCGGCCTTCAAGGGAAGGGCAGGTCGTCGGAATCTGGCTCTCCGGAGATTGTAGGCCGCGTGCCCTCACGCGGCGGGGCATGGAGTCGCCGGGTGGGGGCACCCGGCCTTCAACCGGTGTGCGACTGGCAATGGGCGGATCGCGAGGTTCAGCCCTTGGTCTTGCCCTTGGGCTTGGGGATGCTGCTCCGGGGTTGGCTGGAACGTTCGGCGGGCTTGCCGGTCTTCCGGGGAGCGGTGGCCCGTGGCGCGACACGGCGCACCTCGGTCCGGGTGGCCTTTCCGGCGGAATTGCGAGCGTCGGGATGTTCGACGGGAGCGAGGGGCTTCTTGCTGCGTCGTGCGGTCTGCTCCGCGAGGGGAACAGCCAGTGGGACCTCCACCGTGGGCGGCGGGGGAACGACAACGAGGGGAGGTGTGGTGGGTGCTTTCTTTGGTTTCGCCATGACAGGAACCTGACACGGGTCCCCGGGTTGCGCACGTCCTCTCTTGTCGGGAACACACCGTGGGAAGGACTCGAATGCGTCCTCAGCTCCAGCGGGGCAACGCCCGGAGTCTGGGAACTGAGGGCTGGACTTTCGCCGCGTGGGGGCACGCGGCCTAAAGATTGGAAGTTGCCAGTTTAGGCCGGGTGCCCTCACCCGGCGGCAGGCTGCGTCCCGCCCCATATTTGAGTCGTTCCTTGACCGTGAAGTCCGACTCGCCAGGGTGTAAGGAGTTGCGCAGAAACCGGTTTCCCGACTTTGCCGCGTTACCGTGGCCCGGTCCTTTCGAGTGGCTGTCGATGGTCCCAAATGAAAGACGGCATCACAATTGCAGGGGGCGACACCGCCCAACCCATCAATACGGCCCGGCGTGTTGCCGTGGTTGCAAGAAGCGCCGCGGGATTTCACCGGACCCGCTTTCTGGACTGTGGTTGTGGAGCCGGCAGTTATCTGCCGCACTTTGAGGCCCTCGGATGGCAGGTTTCCGGGTTGGAATTCATGCCCGAGAAGATTGCAGCGGCTCGAGCGGCTGGCCTGGGCGAGGACAAGGTTGTCCAGGGGGATCTTCAGGCACTGCCCTATGCATCGGAGAGTTTTGACATCCTGCTGTTCAATGAAGTCCTTGAGCACGTTCCCTCCGATGAGGCTGCACTGGCCGAGGCCCATCGTGTCCTGAAACCGGGTGGGCTGCTGGTGGTGTTCTCGCCCAACAGACTCTACCCGTTTGAATCCCATGGCGTCCTGCTGAAGCAGAAGGAGCAAAAGGTGAAGGTACCGGTATGGACCCCGTTCATTCCCTATATCCCGCTCTCCATTGGCAGACGCTTCTTCCACTATTGGGCAAGGAATTATTGGCCCCATGAATTGAGGGCCCTGGTGGTGCGAAGCGGATTCACCATTCAGGAGGTTTCCTATGTGTGGCAGACATTCGAGGGGATTTCCGGAGACCGATCAGGATTCCTTCGTTTAGCCCGTCCCGCATTGAGGAAGCTTTCCCTGCTGCTTGAGCGTCTGCCTGGGTTGAGGGCCTTTGGAGTGTCGCAATACATCTGTGCCCGGAAGGGCGATCCACGACGGTGAGGACCCCGTAGCCCGGAGGCTGCTCGTATTGGTACCCGGTCGAGCAACCGCACGGGGCCGTGTTATCGGCAATGGAAGCAGCCGGGTGAGGGCACCCGGCCTACAAGGTCGGTTGCTACGGATGGGGCGATGGAAATTGAGGTCTTCAAAGTTTGCGGTCGGGTGGCGAGGGTTGCGGGATGCAGGTTGTGCTGGGACAGATGGACATCGTGTGGGAGGACGCCGCGGCGAACGCGGCGCGGGTGACCGCAGCGTTGGAACGGGTGATGCCGCGGGCCGGAGCGCTGGTGGTGCTGCCGGAGATGTTCGCGTCGGGGTTCAGCATGGACGCGACGCGGGCGTGTGCGGGCGGGGCGTTGGCGGTGGAGGCCTTGGCGGGTTGGGCGCGACGCTGGGGTTGCTGGGTCGTTGGGGGAGTGGCGCTGGAGGACGCGAACGGTCCGGGCAACATGGCGCTGGGGTTCGGCCCCGATGGCGCGGAACTTTTCCGGTTCCGGAAACTGCACGGGTTCAGTCCGACGGGCGAGCCCCAGCAGTATCGGTCGGGCGATGCGGTGGGCGTGTGGACGCTGGGGGAATTCCGGGTGGCTCCGTTCGTGTGTTATGACCTGCGGTTTCCGGAGGTATTCCGGGCGGCGGTGGGACAGGGGGCGGACCTGATGGTGGTGATCGCGAACTGGCCCGCACGCCGGGAGCGTCATTGGCTGGCGCTGTTGCAGGCGCGGGCAATCGAGAACCAGGCGTGGGTGATTGGCGTGAACCGCGCCGGCACGGATCCCAACGCGACCTACTCGGGACGGAGTGTGGTGGTGGATCCGATGGGGGTGGTGCGCGCGGACGCGGGGGAAGGGGAACGCTGGGTGACGTTGGACGTGGACGTGGCGGAGGTGCGCGCGTGGCGCGAGTCGTTCCCGGCGTTGAAGGACCGGCGCGAAGGCTGGACGCGGTGACAGGAGCGCGCGTCAGCGCAGGTAGGTCTTGAGCCAGTCGAAGATGGTGCGGTGCCAGAGTTCGCTGTTCTGGGGTTTCAGGACCCAATGGCCTTCGTCGGGGAAGTAGAGCAGGCGGGAGGGCACGCCCTGGCGCTGGAGGGTGGTGAACAGGGAGAGGCCCTGGTGGATGGGAACGCGGAAATCGAGTTCGTTGTGGATGACGAGATTCGGCGTGCGGAACTTCGCTGCGTGGCGATGCGGGGACCATTTATCGAAGTTCGGATCCTGCCACGGGATGCCGTGCTCCCATTCGTCGAACCACAGTTCCTCGGTGGTGCCGTACATGCTGGTGAACTCATACACACCGCAGTGGGTGACGAGGGTCTTGAACCTGTCGGTGTGGCCCTGGAACCAGTTCATCATGTAACCGCCAAAGGAGGCTCCGGCGGCGGCCATGCGCTGGTTGTCGATGTAGGGTTGCTTCTCCGCCCACGCGAGGCAGGCCATGAGGTCGTCGTACACCTTGCCGCCCCAGTCGTGGGAAATCTCGTCGGTGAACTTCTGGCCAAAACCCGTGCTTCCGCGCGGATTGGGCAGGGCAAGCACCCATCCGTTGGCGGCCCAGACCTGCGCGTTCCAGCGGGTGGACCAGGAATCCATGAAGGCTCCCTGCGGACCGCCGTGCACCCAGAACACCAGTGGATGCCGGCGCTTGGGATCGAACCCGGGCGGGCGCAGGATCCACATCTGGACGGGGGTGCCGCCCGCGCCGGTGACGGTGACGGACTCGGGTTCAGGAAGCGTGAGATCGGCGAGGCGCGCCGTGTTGGCGCGGGAGAGGTTGAACGGCGTTCCGCCGGAAAGGGGCAGCGTGAAGACGTCGGGCGGATGGGTCATCCGGCTGAGCGTGAACACGAGTTGCGAACCGGCGAAGGCGGCGTCGCCAGCGGTTCCGGTGGTGGTGAGGGGTTGGGGTTGCCCGCCGTTGAGCCCGAGTTTCCAAAGGCGTTTCGTGCCGGCGGACTCGGCTTCGAGGATCAGGGATCGGCTGTCGGGATTCCAGGTGATGCCCTCGACGGAGGTATCGAAGTCGGCGGTGAGGCTGCGCGACTTCCCGGACTGGCGATCGAGGAGGAACAGTTGCCAGCGGTCGGCCTCGGCTCCCGGGCGGGCCTGGGCGCGCCACGCGAGGTAACGGCCATCGGGGGAATACTTGGGACAGCCGTCGGCGGCGGGGTTGGCGGTGAGGCGGGAACGTTCGCCCGAGGCGAGGTTGACGGACCAGAGATCGTGGTTGGTGGACCACGCCTCCTCGCGGGTGGGCATGGGCGTGGCCGTGTGGGCGATCTCGCGGCCGTCGGGTGAGAAGGCGAATTCGTCGCCCGCGCTGAAGGTGGACGACGTGGGGACGGCGTCGCGGTTTCCGGGGGTGAGATTGCGCGGCGAACCGGCGGCGACGCCATTGGTCACGGGGACGACGAAGAGATGCTGGCGCTTGTCGTCCACCCACGAATCCCAGTGGCGATAGAGGAGTTGGTCGATGACGCGGGCCTGGACCTTGGAGCCTTCGCGGGACTTCTGCTTGTCGCGGTTGAGCTTGTCGGCCTCGGCGAAGGGCTTGTCGGAGAACTCGGGGAAGACGGCGGAGACGAAGGCGATGTGGGTGCCGTCCGGCGACCAGACCGGCGTCGTTGCCTCAGTGGAGACGTGGGTGAGGACGCGGGCTTCGCCACCGGCGACCGGGAGGGTGTAGAGCTGGAATTCACCGCTGCGGTTGGACTCAAAGACGATCCATTGGCCGTCCGGAGACCAGCGCGGGTGCCGGTCGTGACGCGGGGAGGTGGTCAGGGGACGCGGTGTCCCGCCGGCGGTGGGCACGATCCAGAGATCGGAGTTCGTGCGGTTGTCGGCGTACTCGACCTCGCTGACGACGTAGACGATCCACTTGCCGTCCGGGGAGGGCTGGGGATCAGAGACGCGACGGAAGGCGAGGAGGTCCTCGACGGTGATGGGGCGCGCCGCCATGAGGGAACCGGCGGTGACCAGGCTGAGGAGGAGGGCGGAGCGCATGGAAGGGGAAGGAAGGGCGGAAGGAGGGGCAAGGCGGCGGGTTCCATGGGGAGGAACCCGCCGCAAGGAGGGACGGGCGGGCTCAGTACTTGAGCTCGGCGATGAACTTCCGTCCGGCGGCGAGGTCGACAACGCGCTGGGAACCGGCCTCGCGTTCGAGGCAGAGGTTGCCGCGGAAATCGATGTCGCGGAGCGCGCGCATGAACGCGGGCCACTGGACTTCGCCGGTTCCAACCACGACTTCGGCACCCCACGTGCCCGGCGTCTGGGTACGGGTGGCATCCTTGAGGTGCACCTGGCGGATCCACGGGGCGAGCGTGTGCAGGGCGGTGACGGGATCGCCCTTGTCGTACAGGAGCATGTTGGCGGGATCGAAGTTCACGCCGACGTTCGCGCGGTTGAGCTTGCGGAGGAAGTGGCTCAGGAGGGGGGCCTCTTCCTGTCCGGTTTCGAACGAGATTTCGAGGCCGTGCTCGGCGAAGAGGTCCGCCGTGCGGGCGATGCGGTCCATGAGCTTCGCGAAGGTGGGATCGGATTCGTCGTGCGGGAGGAATCCGGCGTGGAGCGTGACGAGCTTGAGGCCGAGGTCGACGGCGATGCGGGCATTGGCCTGGAAGTTCCGCCAGTTCTCGTCCCAGGTGGCATCGGGCACGACGCCGCCGGTGACCTTGATGGTGTCGAGGGTGGTGTAGTCCTCGCCGACGGTGGTCATCATTCCGGAGAGGAGGCGGATGCCGTGGCGGGCGCAGAGCGTGGCGGTGTTGCCCCAGGCACCCGGGCTCTCACGGAGGGGATCGAGGTGGAGTTGGAGCGCGCGGACGCCGGTGCCGGCGAGACGTTCGAGAAGTTCGGTAGGGGACGCGGGCTGGAGCGACCACGAGCAGACGCCGATGCGGTCGATCGAGGGTGCGGGCGGCAGGGCCTTGACGAAGGCGAGGAAGCCGGAGGCCTGACGCTGGAGTCGGGCGACGAGCTTGGCGTCGCTGATGTGGCCGTCCTTGCCGAGGACGTTGTAGATGGCCGGAATGAAGACGCGATCCGGGAAGATGTAGCTGTTGCGGTACCCGAACACGCCTTGCAGGTGTTCCACCGGACGCAGGGCTCCGGATTCTCCCGCCGAAACGCCGATGAAGGCCACCGGGCGATGATCAAACGCGGCCGGGAAGGGCAGCAGGTCGATCAGGCACTTGAGGGCACCCGGGAATGATCCGTTGTATTCCGGCGTGACGACGATCAACCCGCGGGATTGGAGGATGGCGTCGGAGGCGGCGACGACGGCCGGTGGCTTGGCCGCGTAGGAGGTCGGCGCGAAGGCATCGGCCGGGAACTGGCCGATGTCGATGATGTGGAGGGGCTCACCGAGGGCGGCATAGAGTTCCGCGACGTGGCGTGCCACGCGGGCGGAGTTCGAGTCGGGACGATTGGTTCCGATGATCAACGAAATCATGCCACGCAGTCTGGAGGAGAGGTGAGGGGGTGGCCTAGGAAAAGTGTGAGGGGAGTTGCCAGTCGCCAGAAACCAGTTCCACTGCCCCCTGTTGGAAAGGATGCGGGGCGGCGATGTCTTCATCGCCATCGGAATGGCTCTGGAACGGCGACGAGGACGTCGCCACCCCGTTCCATGTCGGGGCAGTGTCCAGATGCGCCCTTTTCAGTGGGCAGTACCCATATTCCAGAACTCATGCCCTGAAGGGACAACCGGTGAAAGCCAATACGGGGTGGAACCCCGGGGACCACGCCACACAACGTCCTCCGTGCCCTGAAGGGGCCACGGAACAGGGTGCGTGGGGTCACCGTTCGCCCCGTTGGGGCGAGGTGTCATGGGGTGGGGTGACCCAGGGTTCCGCTCCGCTCCACCCCGGGCTCTCGCCGTGCGCCGCGTTGCGGCGAGGGCGGGATCGGTATCGGCATCGGAATCGAAAACGAAGGGGGGAAGAAATGGGTTCGATCCCGATCCCGATTGCGATCCCGATACCGAACAGGGCTCCAGGGGGAACATCGGGATCCGACGCGGCGTGGAATGACAGCGAAGGCAGGCTTGCCCCGGAAGGGTTGGAACGTACCTTCGCGGCCGTGTTCGGGTTGAGCGATCGCCACTGGTTCCTGGGCGCCGTGCTGTTGTACGGCGTGGCGGCGCTATTCGGGGTGCTGGTCTGGCGGCATGGGTTTCGTCGGGACAACCGTGCGCTCTATGGACTCCTGTGGGCGGGATTCGCGATGCACACGCTGGCACTGGTGGCGCGCGGGGTGAGCCTTTCGCGGTGTCCGATCCGCAATCTCTACGAGGCAACGACCTTCCTGCTGTGGACGATTGCCGTTGCCTACCTGCTGGTGGGGGTGGTGCGCCAGGTGCGGTTCCTGGGTGTTTTCGTGGCTCCGTTGCTGCTCGGAGTCGGCGTGTTCGCCCTCATGCCGGCGCTGGATGCACCAGAGGCGGGAACACGGTTGGTGCCTGGTTGGAAAAGCCTGCATGCGACCTTCATCCTCCTGGCCTACGGAGCGTTTGGCCTGGGGGCGCTCACGGGTGGGATGTACCTGATGGAGGCGAACACCCTGAAGAATCACAAGGCGCGGGCGATGGCGTCGTTGCTGCCGCCGATCACGCGGGTGGAAGCCGTGACCGGCGGAAGCCTGCTCGCCGGCGTGGGGCTGCTGACCGCGGGCTTGGTCACCGGGGTCTTTTACCTGAAGGCGGCCAAGGGTTCCTACCTGAGCACCGATCCCTTCGTGGTCTATTCGGCACTGACCTGGTTGATGTACGCCGGGATGGTCGTGGCCAGGTGGCGTTTTGATCAGCGGGGACGGCGTTTGGCCCTCGGCGCCGTCGCCGGGTTCGCTTTCCTGCTGCTCACCTTCTGGGGCATCTACCTGCTCTCCGGATTGCATCGCGCGTCCGCGTCGACCGGTACTGCGCCCGTGCCGGCCCGCATCACCCTGACCACCCGCTGACATGTCCATTGTCGTGGTCGGGCTCAACCATCGGACGGCGCCGGTCGAGGTTCGCGAGAACTTCGCCTACGGCGAGCATGCGGTGCCGGTGGCGCTGGAGGTATTGAGGAAGTCCGGGTGGGTGGAGGAGGCGGTGCTGCTGTCGACGTGCAACCGGGTGGAGTTGTACGCGTCGGTGGCGGGGGATTCGCGGATGGGGGCGCGACGATTGCGTGAGTTCCTCGGAACCGACCGGCGGTTTCAAGGGGACATCGGTGCGGTGACCTATACGCATCTGGATGGTGGATGCCTCGAGCATCTGTTCCGGGTGGCGGGCGGACTGGATTCCCTGGTGCTCGGCGAAACCGAGATCCTGGGACAGCTCAAGAAGGCCTACGATCTCGCCCTGCGCGGAGGATTCACGGGCAAGGTCCTGAACCAGGCCTTCCAGCGCGCGTTCAGCATGGGAAAGCTGCTCCGCTCGGAAACCCAGATCCAGCGCGGCAACACCTCGGTGGCGTCGGTGGCGGTCGAACTGGCGGAGAAGATCTTCGACGACCTGAAGCATCGGGAGGTGATCATCCTGGGTGCGGGTGACATGGGCGAAAAGACGGCCCGCGCGTTGCTCAGTCGTGGCGCACGCAGCCTCATGGTCTCGAACCGCTCGTTCGACCGGGCGGCTGCACTCGCGGAGGAACTCGGCGGACGGGCGGTGCACTTCGACGAGTGGGAGCGCGAGTTCCAGCGGGTCGACATCCTCGTGTCGAGCACGAGTGCCCCGCACTATGTGGTGGATCGCGCACGCCTGGAACGGTTGATGCCATCGCGTCCGGCCCGACCGCTGCTCCTGATCGATCTCGCTGTCCCCCGGGACATCGATCCTGAAGTCGAAAAGTTGGACGACGTGTTCCTGTACAATGTGGATCACCTCCAGACCGTCGCGGATCAATACGCACGGTTGCGTCGGGCCGAGGTGGCGCGATGCGAGGATTTGATCCGGGCCAGGGTGGCACAGTGGACGGGTGGCGAGGCCAGCGGTGGTCGGTTGGGGCCGGCCGTTCCGGTCCGGCCGGCCTGATCTTCCAACGGGCCTCGGCGCCTCGCAGGCGTCCCGCCAGCGAATGCTTTTCAGATTGTGAATCCAAATCGAACGATGGTGATCGCCACGCGCGGATCCGCGCTGGCACTGGCTCAGGCCCGGTCGGTCATGGAATCGGCAAAGGCGCTGTTTCCCGGGCGGAGCTTCGAGCTGAAGATCGTCCGGACGACCGGCGACCAGATGCAGACGGCGTCCCTCGCGAATCCGGACGGCGCGCTGCCGCGTGGGCTTTTCACCAAGGAACTGGAGGTGGAACTGGAGTCGGGCGGCGCAGATCTTGCCGTGCACAGCCTCAAGGATCTGCCGACGGAACTGCCGTCGGGACTGGAACTGGCCGGCGTGTTGCCACGGGCGGACGTGCGGGACGTGCTGGTTTACCGGAGTGCGGCGCTGGTGGCGTCGTTGCCACCCCCGGCCGAGTGGTCGCCGGGGACGCGCATGATGCGGGGGTTCGAGCCACCCCTGAAGCTTTCGAAGCTGCCTCCGAAGACCGTTATCGCCACGAGCAGCACGCGCCGGGCGGCGTGGCTAAGCTCGCTTCGGCCGGATTTTGAGGTGATGCCGATCCGCGGGAACGTCGGGACCCGCCTCGGCAAGCTCGTTCAGGATGCACGGTTCGATGCCACGATCCTGGCCGCGGCGGGACTGGTCCGGTTGGGAATGTTCGTGGGTCCGAAGTCGCGGTTGATCCTCGATCCGGTGCTGCGCCCGGGTCACGGATTCGAGCCGCCGCCAGAGGGCCTGTGCGCGACATTGCTCGAACCGGAGGAGATGTTGCCGGCGGTGGGGCAGGGCGCGATCGGCATCGAGATAAGGTCCGCCAATGCCGAGGCGCGGGAGGTGGCGATGGCCTTGAACCACGGCAATACCTGGCGGTGCGTGGTGGCGGAGCGGGCCTTCCTGCGGGGCATGGGTGGCGGATGCCAGAGTCCCGTGGCGGCCTACGGGCGGATCGTCGGGCATCAGGTCCACCTGCGCGCGGGAGTGCTTCGGGGAACCACCTGGTGGCGTGGCGAGGGCCGACGCCCCATGGCCGAAGGTGAGGCTCTGGGCACGGAACTCTCCGCGACCGCCCGGTAAGGGAACGGGGCTACTTCAACGAAGGAGGGCGAGGGGGATGAGTTGATTCATCTTGGATCCGTGGAGGTTTTCACGCGCGGCAGCGGAAGTCAGCTTCAAGCTCAGGGTGTTCGCCTCACCGGGATCAATCCGGCAACGGGCCGGTCCAGCCACGGGGCGAGAGGAGGAGGGACGTGATCCGGTAACGGCGGTCGTTGTCGTAGGGGGTGAGGAAAAGACAGAGCCAGGGTTCGGTGAAGCCGGGCTTGCGGGTGATGCGAAGGATCTTCAGATCGTCCTTGGAGGTGGCCATCTCCATGGTGAGGGGGCGTTCGGTTTCCGGAAGGCTTTCCTCCAGTTCCTCCCATTCCCTGGCGGACAGCGATCCTTGTTCTAGACCAGGACGCAGGCGGACGCT
>JAIXZE010000412.1 GCA_027489875.1 Verrucomicrobiales bacterium | reverse complement strand
TGTCACGTCCTGATCCAAAGTTGTCACCGCAGGGCTCTGACACCTGAAGTCAGCGGTTGTGCCTTTGGGGGTGCATCCCGCGCCCGCCCTCGCCGCAACGCGGCGCACGGCGACAGCCCGGGGTGGAGCGGAGCGGAACCCTGGGTCACCTCACCCCATGACACCTCGCCCCAACGGGGCGAACGGTGACCACAAGCACCCTCTTCCGTGTGCCCTTTCAGGGCACAGAGGTCGTTGTATGGCGTGGTCCCCGGGGTTCCACCCCGCTTTCACCGGTTGCCCCTTCGGGGCAGGCGGCCTTCAATCTTCAAGCTCCAAACTTCCAACTCCCTGCTGAAGGCCGCGTGCCCTCACGCGCATGAAGCTTGAAACTGAAAACTTCGAACTCTTCCCTCCCCCGCCTCATAACCTCGTCGCCCACGTGAGGGAGCTAAAGCGATTCGTTGTCGACGAGAACGGCTCGGAAGTAGCGAGGTGTGGTGGACGGTTCGTGCGTCTTCACGAGCTTCCTGCGTCTGCCACGGTTCCCGTTGGTGGCATCGTTGATGGAAGGATTCGTGGGCTCTGTGTGTTTCGTGGTTCAGAGATCTGAGGTTCTTTGGACCACGAAGCGCTCGAAGAACACGAATTGGCTCACGCAAAGAACCGACCCCTTAATGAAGGGGTTTTTTGCAGCAATGAACGGGCGGTCTGCAGCGCGTCTACAGTCTTCAAAGCATGCGCCGGGTGAGGGCACCCGGCCTTCAGCCTCGACCCATTGAAGGCCGCGTGACCCCACGCGGCGCATCCCCAATTCCGCCGGGTGAGGGCACCCGGCCTACAGTTCCATGGCTCGGATTCCACGAACGGGTCCTCAGTTCATTGGAGACGCGAAGGCGCAAAGGGGGGCGGATCCCTCCTTCATCTGGTCTTGGCGTCTTTGCGTCTTGAGCGAAGCGGGCGTGAGCATTCCATCCGCCACCCCCTCTGGACCAACCATCGCAGCCTGCATTTTCGGCGTCCCTGCGACTCCGCGCGAGCGCCGCTCCTTGTTGACGCATGCAACAGCGGGCACGGGAACCTCCCCCCCCTGTACAGCCCGTTGAAACCATGCACGGGATCCCGCAGGGTCTGCCGGTCGCATCGCGAGCGCACCCGTACGAACATGTCCACGCACGCCAAAAGCCGTCCCACCATGCCCTCCCACAAGGCCTGCGGAGAATTCCCAGCCTACGCGGCCAGTTGGCGCCACCGTTGACACTCCCAAATTTCTAGGCTGCCATTCGTCAGTCTAAACAACGTTGGGTGTGCGAGCCACAGCCATGACAAGCGCGTCTTCCATTCGAGAGTTGCATCGCTGGCTTCTTGCAGCGGGCGCGGTTGTTGTCGCGTTCTACGCAGCCGTCTATCTCAGGCTGTTCGCCCTGATGTTCGGCCCGTTTCCCAAGGATTTGGCCGAGCCGACGGCTGGTTTCACGATGGGGCTTCTCATCGTTCTCGCAGGTTCGCTGTTCGCGCCACGACAGCGTCTTGCCGTTGCGCTGGTGTTGGCCGTCGTTGGAACAGCGCTCGTCACAGCACTCATGAGATTTCATCTCTTGGGCACTTTAGTTGGCGCTATCGTTGCCGTCGCGTTTGTCGCGTGGTGGTTTCGTCCGCAGCGCACACGACGTTCGACCTTGTGGGTTGGTATCAGTGTTTGCGCCGCGTTTATCATTTTCATCGGCGTGGTATTTGCCCGCTTCACTGACCGATTCGCACATCCCGAAGCGTTGTCGCCGGAGCTGGCACACACTCTGGGCACGAACGCCTCGCTCGTGACTGCGTTCTATCGCTACGATCGTGGAGGTTTCATTGACCATGAGTGGCTTTGGCGCATAGACGCCAAGCCGGAGGGGATGGCGATGGTGGTCAGCGGGCTTGGATTGCGGAGCACCAACACGGTGCCGCAGGGTTTCTGGGGGATGTCGCCGCATTACTGGCCGCGCTCCATGCCTGCGGGTGGAGAGGCATTTCAGAGTCCGATGTTCTCAGGAGACAGCAGAGGCCCGGATGGGGCACATTATTTCCTGGTTCACGACAAGGCACAGAACCGAGCCTTTGTATGGGTCAAAGACAATTTCTGACCGTCTTCAAATTCGCTAGTCTCGCCGTTGGGATGTGCTGGGGGATCGCGTTGCTCGCCGCAGACTCGGTCGCTTTGCCAGAGCTTGGAGCCGGGGATGTGCTCTTGTGCCAGCCGTATCCGTATCGGACGGTCACCAACACCTCGCGGACGGTTTATCAGATTGCGCGCCTTGGGTTCGCGTCGGTGCCTTCCTTCCAGCAGGCACACGACTTGAAGACTGATGGCATTATCGGCCCGCTGACGCAGCGGCGGGTTGAGGCCGAGTATCAGCGCCGGTTTGGTCAGGCAGCCAGCGCGAGTCGTACGACACTTTCCGTTTCCGTTGAGCCGGTTGCCACGGCTACTGGCATTACCGCTACGGTCACCATTCGCAGTATGGCAGCCACTCCGGTGCGCATCGTCGGCAGTCTCACATTCGATGAGTCGAAAGGATTCAGGTTTACCGACCCGACCGCATCACTACACGCCAAGACGTGCCTGCGCCGTGGTGACTTTGTCGCGTGTGGAGGGCGCGCTGCTGCGGTTGTGCTCAATCGGCAGGAGACGCCCATAACGGGCAGCACACAGTTGCCAGCACTGGCCGCAGGCGAGTCGGGCAGACTTTTCGCGAGCATTACCTATCTCAGCGCAGACTTGACCGAGCGTGTCGCAGGAGCGGATGCACCACTCCGATGATGGCGGCTAACCAGATCATTCATCCGGGGTAGGAGCCCGTCCGAAGCGACAGAGCCTCCATTTCTTGAGAATCATGGGAAGCGGGTATCTGTCTGGAGTTGTCTTCCTTTCTTACGGGAACCCGGGGTGCGCTGCTTTGGACTACGAAGGACACGAATGGGCTCACGCAAAGAACCGACCCTCTACGGAAAGGGTGTTTTGCAGCAATGAACTGGCGGTCTTCATTGCATGCGCCGGGTGAGGGCACCCGGCCTTCAGATCCGTGGCTTGTCCTCAACGAACGGGTGCTCAGTTCATTGGTAGCAAAGAACGGTCCCTTCGGGACCCGGTCGGCCCGGAGAGTAACCGGGTGAGTTAGTCAGGAGACGCAAAGACGCAAAGGGGGGAAGAAGAGGATGCCCTTGTCTTCTGGTCTTGGCGTCTTTGCGTCTTGAGCGAAGCGGGCGTGAGTAATC
>JAIXZE010000025.1 GCA_027489875.1 Verrucomicrobiales bacterium | reverse complement strand
GAGCAGGTGGCGGGTTTGATCCTCCTGACGCCGTTCGACAGCCTGACTTCTGCGGCAAAGCACCATTATCCGTTGCTTCCGGTGAACTGGATCCTGCTCGACCGGTACCCGTCGGAGGAATGGCTGCGTGGGTACCGCGGCAAGGTGGGGATCGTCGTGGGGACTGCGGATCAGGTGGTCCCGGCCGTTCTGGGACGTCGGCTGCATGCCGGATATGCGGGGCCGAAGCGGCTTTGGGAGTTCGAGGGGGAGGATCATTGGCAGGGATCGCACCGGCCGCCGGAGTGGTGGCAGGAGGCGTTTGGTTTTCTGGTGGAGCCGGTTCCTTGACCTTGGAGGGGTGGAAACCTAGTTTGGCCCGCCTTTCGGGCTTCCACCTATGTACGGCTTTTCCATTCCTTACGTCATCGAGCAGACCGGTCGCGGCGAACGTTCCTACGACCTGTACTCGCGCCTTCTGGTTGATCGCATCGTGTTCCTGGGCACAGAGGTCAACGACATGGTTTCGAATGTGATCATCGCGCAGTTGCTGTTCCTGCAGATGACCGACCCCAAGAAGGACATCCATTTCTACATCAACTCGCCGGGTGGCAGCGTCACTGCCGGCCTCGCGATCTACGACACGATGCAGTGGCTGAGCTGTGACGTGAACACCTACTGCGTCGGCCAGGCGGCCAGCATGGGCGCTGTCCTGTTGGCGGGCGGCACCAAGGGCAAGCGGTTCTCGCTGCCCAACGCCCGGATCATGATCCACCAGCCGTGGGGCGGTGCGCAGGGTCAGGCGTCGGACATCAGCATCCAGGCGCGCGAAATCCTGCGGTTGCGCGACAAGCTGAACGAAATCCTGGCGCATCACTGCGGGCGCACGGTCAGTGACATTGTGAAGGACACGGACCGTGACAACTTCCTGAGTGCCGAGGAGGCCCGGGCGTACGGGTTGGTGGATGAAGTGGTCCGCAGCCGTCGCGACCTGCCGGCAGCCGCCGCGGCCGTGGTGCCCCCGGGTGACACGAAGGCCTGAGGCCTTCGTTTGATGGAATTCAGGTGTCCCGCTTCCTCCCCCAGGTAGGGGAGGGGGCGGGGGCTTGAGCATTTGTTCGAATTGGTAAGGATCGGTTCAGGAGACAAAGACATGGCACGCGCAAGCCAGATCACGATGTGCAGCTTCTGCGGGAAATCGAAGGCCGAGGTCCGCAAGCTCATTGCCGGGCCGGGGGTCTTCATCTGCGACGTCTGCGTGGGGGTGTGCAAGGGTGTCCTTGAAAAGGAATTCAGCCAGGACGCCCGGCGCCAGCTGAAGTCCCTGAGCGTTCCCAAGCCGGCGGAGATCAAGCGCCACCTCGACCAATTCGTGATCGGTCAGGACGACGCCAAACGCACCCTCAGCGTCGCGGTTTACAATCACTACAAGCGGGTCATGGCCCTGACGGCCGAACCGGCGGGCGAGGCGGCGGACACGGTCGAGATCGAGAAGAGCAACATCCTGATGATCGGCCCGACCGGTTCCGGGAAGACGCTTCTCGCCAAGAGCCTCGCGAAGTTGCTCGACGTTCCCTTCGCCATTGCCGACGCCACGGCGATCACCGAGGCGGGGTACGTCGGCGAGGACGTGGAGAACATTGTCCTGCGGCTTTTGCAGAATGCGGACTTCGACGTGAAGCGCGCCCAGATCGGGATCGTGTACATCGACGAGATCGACAAGATCGCCCGCAAGACCGAGAACGTTTCGATCACCCGGGATGTTTCCGGCGAGGGCGTGCAGCAGGGGTTGCTGAAGATCCTGGAGGGAACGGTGTGCAACGTGCCGCCGCAGGGCGGTCGGAAGCATCCGCAGCAGGAATACATCCGGGTCGACACCACCAATATCCTGTTCATCTGTGGTGGGGCTTTCGTGGGATTGGACCGGGTCATCCAGCGGCGGGTCGGGCGGCAGGTACTGGGATTTGCGGCGGGCGAGGCAACCGCCAAGGCGGCGAGCCTGGATGCCGAAGCGGTGCTGGCGCGTGTCGAACCGGAGGATCTGCTCGGGTTCGGGTTCATTCCGGAGTTCATCGGGCGTCTGCCGGTGCTGAGCATCCTGAACGAGCTCAGCGTGGATCATCTGGTACAGATCCTGACCGAGCCCAAGAACGCGCTGGTGAAACAGTTCGCCAAGCTCCTCGGGTACGATGGCGTGGAGTTGAAGTTCACCGACGACGCCGTCCGCGAGTTGGCCATCCGGGCCCGCGAGAAGGGCACCGGCGCCCGGGCGTTGCGGGCAATGGTGGAACGGTTGATGCGCGACCTGATGTTCGAGATCCCGGGTTCGGAAGATGTCGCCGGGGTGACGGTCAACCGGGCCGTTGTCCGCGGTGAGAGCGCTCCCCTGATCCGGCGCAAGGCCGAGCAGGAAGCGGCCTGAACCGGGCTGAGGGATCACCATGGCTGACGAACCACCCGAGATACCCGTCGAGGTGGTTCCCCCCGGGGAGGCAACCAAGGGTGTGGCCACAACGGGCGGGGGCGATGGGGGCGGTGAGGGCCGTGCGACAGGCTCGGAATCCTCGGCTCCCGCCGGGCCGGTGACCCCATTCCATCCCGCCGCGGCCGGGTTGATGATCCTGGTGGACAGTTTGTGGGGGATCCCGGAGTTCGCCGTGGTGACGTGGCCGTTGACGGTGATCGGGTGCTTTCTGACGGTGTTCGTGCCGAGCTACTTCATCCAGCGACGTTCCCATCGCGACACCCCAGGAACGGCGGCGCTCAAGGCCCTCTTTCTGGCCGGTGTCGCCGCGGTGCCGCTGCCGGTGATGGGCACCTCGGTCGGTTTGGCCCTGCTGGCGTGGTTCGGGATCAAGCATCCGCGCCGCTGAGCCGTGTCCATGCGGCCTTAGAGTTTCAGCGCCGCTCCATGAACCAAGCCGTAACCCTGCGGTTGAGAACGGGGGGGATAGGTTCACGCGGAGACGCGGAGGCGCGGAGAATGGACCCATGGAAGGCAGGCGGGCCAGTCACCGTTTTGTGACCGGTTACCGAGGTGACAAGGCTCGCGAGCAGCCCCTCTCTCCGCGCTCTCCGCGGCTCCGCGTGAGATGACTTCTGCATGGATGCGGCTAAGGACCCGCGGCGATGTAGACCGG
>JAIXZE010000148.1 GCA_027489875.1 Verrucomicrobiales bacterium | reverse complement strand
TGCTTCGCCGTTTGGTCTGCATGCTCGCCTCCATATGCCTCACATCCTTCCGAAATTCTAGCTCCTCCTCGTCCGGCAACGCCAGCAGCCAGTGCACCAGACGCATCAGCTCGCGAATCTCCACATCGCCCATCCCGGATTCCAGCAACGCCCTCACCAGCCCCAGCTTCCCGCTTCGCCGAGCCTTCGGATTCCTTGCGGTTCCCTGGGCCAGTCGATGCGCTTCGATGATCCGCGCCACCGGATTGCCGGCAGCGATCCACGGTGTCAGGTCGAGCTGCGCCAACTTGCAGGTGGCGTATTGGTAAACAATCGGTCTTCAGCTTCAACGAACCGTTGCTACGCCGCGGGCCATCGAAAGGTTACCGACTCATTCAGGAATCACCCGGACCTGCACGAACGCATCGGGTTTATCCGAAGCGAGCACCGCTCCATCCGCGCCGACGCTGGACTCCACCACGGTCCACCGTCCGTCACCCAGGTCCTCGGAGACCTCCAGTTGATATCGGCGTCCCGGGCGTCGGGGTGTGCAGGTGATCCGCACGCCACCGGGTTCCAGCACCGCGCCGATGCGGAGCACGGATTCCGCGGAGCGTGGATCGGTGCCAGCGAGCACTTCCTCCAGGTTCGAGACGCCATCGGCGTCCGCATCGCCCGCCTCGTCCAGGAATGTCGGGGCCGCCACCACGCCCACTACGCCTGACGCCAGCGACACCTGGGCCGGCGTCGAACCCGCCGCGGGGATCCGCACGTACCAGTCGCCGGGATCGAGATCGACGACACCGAACCACCCGTTGGCATCCGTGGTCGTTGTGCGCCGCTGGCTCCACGCACCGAACCGACGCAACTCGATCACGGCGCCATCCATCGGTGTGTTGGTGACGGTCATTGCCCGCGCCAGCAGGTGCGTCCGCGTTGGGGACTTCTTCCATGCGGGTTCCCATGCCGGGGCCAACTCGCCAAACAACGGCGTCGCCACACCGTCCGGCGCACCCGGCTTCGAAACCGCCGTCAGGAACTGCGCCGTGGTGGCGTCGGTGGCCGGCACAGCGCGGCTGTAGAAGACCATGCCATCCGCGGGACCCGAGCGCGTGGTGGGCCGACGCGTGCTGCGGGCCTGCACCAAGGCGTTGGACATCGAGTTCAGGTACGATCCCATGCCGAGGGCCACCGCGCGGCGGTAGCGATGGTCCTTGGCGAACTGGCTCCACGCCGACCAATCCGCGGCGCGCTCCGATTGACGGAAGTAGGCCATGGGAATGTTGAGATCGAGGAGCCCCTCCTCCATCCAACCGCGCCAATCCTGCAACACGGTGCCGTAAGCCGCAGACGAGGGGAACTGCCCGGTGGCAGTGATCCCCGGAGCCCAGGCAATCGTCGCTGCCGACACGATCACCTGCGGCTTCACGCGCGTCGCATCAAGGTAGAGCCGACGAACCACACCGGTCACCTGGTCGCGTCGGAACTGCAGCCAGGCCGCATCATCATTCGCGGGCATTCCGGTGCGGCTCCGCAGCCGGTTGAAACGGGCCACCGCCTCCGCATTGAACCCCCATTCCCGACCCGCATAGCGGATGTAATCCCAGTGGATGCCGTCGACGTCGTATCGCGACACGATGTCCATGGCGACGCGATGGGTGTGTTCCTGGACCTCGGGATGGCCGGGATCGAAAGCATGGTTGGAACCGTCCCAGGTGATGCCGGTGCGATTGCGCGTGAGCCAATCGGGATGGAGGCGATAGGGGTGATCCGGCTGCGTGGGAACGGCGGTTTCGCGGTTCCAGATGTTGAAGGCCACGATCCACGCATGAACCTGGATCCGTGCCTTGCCGCCGCTGGTGTCGTGGGCGGTGCGCACCAACTCGGCGAGGGGATCAAAGCCGCTGGCCACATCGGTCGCCACCGGCTCCAGGCCGCCGCGGTAATAGGCATCGCCGCGTTTCCGGACCTGGACGAAGACCGCGTTGAATCCGCCCGCCCGAGCGTCGGCGATCACCTGCCGTGCCTCGGTGGCATTCCGTAGGCCGGCATGGAAGGCATCCACCCAGAACCCGCGCACCTCGGGCGTCTGGCCGCAAAGGCAAACGGCGTGCGCAGCCAGCCAGCCCAAGGCCAGGAGCCAGCGCATGCCACCACCCCATCGAGGACTGTGGCCGCCCAGCGGATTGGTTTGCTTCACCGTCATGGCAGACAAGGACCTCATCTCCGGACCTCGTCAAGGGTGTCACCGGAGCAGATTCCGGGGTGGCGAGGCACCACCGCTGGAAGTCACATCACACAGCACCCAGCCCCGCACGCTCACCGACGATTCACCCCTTCCGGCAGCGCTCGACGAAGTTCGACGTCCGCTCCATGGCGACCTGGATCCGGTCAAACGCCGTGGCGAAACACATACGGAGGAACCCCTCGCCGCTGGGACCAAAGGCAACGCCAGGAACCGCCGCGACCTTCTCCTCCTGCAACAGCCGGACGGCGAATTCCTTCGAGGTCAGCCCGGTGCTGCGGATGTCGGGGAACGCATAGAACGACCCGCGCGGCAGGTTGCACGGAAGCCCCATGTCATTCAGGGCCTTCACGATGAAATTGCGCCGCATCTTGTACTGTTCGCGCATCTCCGCCGCGGCCGCCTCGCCGTGTTCGAGCGCTTCCACCGCTGCTTCCTGCGCGATGATGCTCGCGCACATGATCGCGTATTGGTGGACCTTCATCATCGCCTCGATCAGGTCGGTCGGCCCGCAAGCGTATCCGATCCGGAATCCGGTCATCGCAAACGCCTTCGAGAATCCATGCAGGAAGATCGTCCGTTCGGCCATGCCCGGCAGGCTCGCGATCGATACGTGCTCCCCTTCGAAGGTCAGTTCCGAATAGATCTCGTCGGTGAGCACCAGCAGGTCGTGCTTCCGCACCACCGCCGCCACTTCCTCCAGCTGGGCCCGTGTCATCGTGCCGCCCGTGGGATTCGTGGGGAACGAAAGCATCAGGACCTTAGACCGCGGCGTGATCGCGGCTTCCAGTGCTTTCGCGGAAACCGCGAACCCGTCCTCCGCCCGGCACGCCACCGGCACCGGCACCGCATGGGCCAGCACCACCGACGGCGCGTAGCTCACGTAACAGGGCTCGTGGTAGATCACCTCGTCGCCCGGGTTCAGCACCGCGCGCAAGGCCAGGTCCAACGCCTCCGAAACACCCACCGCCACCAACACCTGCGTCTTGGGATCGTACCGAACCCCGAACTTCTGGTGCACGTACGCAGCGATCGATTCGCGCAGCCGCAGCAATCCCAGGTTGGCGGTGTATTGGGTCCGACCCCGCTCCAGGGCGTAGATGGCCGCCTCACGGATGTGCCAGGGCGTGACGAAGTCCGGCTCGCCAACTCCTAGGGAGATGGCTTCCGGCATGCGCTGCACGATGTCGAAGAAGTCGCGGATTCCCGATCGGGGGATCCCCGCGACGTGGTCGGCTACGAAGTTCCGAGTGGTGGTGGACATGCTGTGTTTCCGGTGATGGGTGGGATGAAACCGAAGCCGGGCAAGGGGGGAAACACCGAAGTGCCGGTCCCCTGACCGGCACGGGGAGAACCCTGCCGGCCGTCAGGCCCGGGCTGCCTCCAACGAACCGGCAGCCGCGGCCTCCACGATAGCTCGAGCCGCCCGGGCGCGGGCGGCGGCTTTCGCAAGGTGGGATGCAACCAAGTTCATCTTCCCAAACCTCACCCGGGACCCACCCCCGGAGTCAAGCCCCGGGATCCCCGGTCGCCTCGTTGCCCCCATTTGAGAACGCGTTCGGGGCGACGAGGACGTCGCCACCCCGTACTTCACCTGCTCTGGCAAGTGGCCTCTGGCTTCCGGACACTCCTTTGGCCCCACATGGAGCACGGCCATTCTCCTGGATGTTCGGGGTGGCGATGTCCTCATCGCCCTGAGTAAGGCTTTGGACCGGCGACGAGGACGTCGCCACCCCGTTCCGTGCGGCGACAGTGTCGAGGTGCGCCCCATCGCCTCCCCGTTCCAGGTCCAGGCTGGCAGTGGAAAGGGGCGTCGTGGGACAACCACGGCAATGCGCGAACCACAGTTGCCACAGGGCCCGGATCCGGCCGGATCGGATGACGCCATGCTGCGGTCGCTCGGATACGAGCCGGAACTGAAGCGGCGGATGTCGGCCTTCTCCAACTTCGCAATCTCGCTGTCGATCATCTGCATCCTGGCGGGCGGGATCACCTCGTTCCACGTGGGACTGGGCAGTGTCGGCGGAGCCGCCCTTGGGCTGGGTTGGCCGTTGGGTTGCCTCTTCGCGCTGGCCGTGGCGATGACCATGGCGCAGGTGGCGTCGGCGTTTCCCACCGCCGGGGGGTTGTATCACTGGGGATCGATCCTGGGCGGACGGTTCTGCGGTTGGGCGACGGCGTGGTTCAATCTCGCCGGTCTGGTGACGGTCCTGGCGACAGTCAACTCAGGGACCTACGACTTCGCCCTGGCCGCGCTGGAACTGCACCCTGCCGAAGGCTCGGCCGCGACCCTCAAGCTCGCGGTGGTCGTGCTGATGACATTGTCGCAAGGCCTTCTGAACCACTTTGGGATCCGATGGACGACACGGCTGACGGACCTGAGCGGCTGGCTGATCCTGGTCCTTTCCGCTGTGTTGGCGGTGGGCCTGCTAGCCTGGGCTCCGAAGCTGGAGTGGGCGCGCCTCTGGACCTTCACCAACTTCAGCGGGGCGGCCGTGGGGGGTGCCGGGTTCCCACGCACCGAGAATCTGTCGTGGTTGTTCCTGCTGGGCTTGATGCTGCCCGCCTACACGATCACGGGCTTCGACGCGTCGGCGCACACAGCCGAAGAGACGGTGGGCGCTTCGGTGAACGTCCCGCGAGGGATCGTGCGGTCGGTCTGGATCTCCGGGTTGATGGGCTGGGTGTTGGTGATGGCGATCACCCTGGCATTGCCATCCGTCCAGGGCGGGGTGGAACGCGGTGCCGAAGTCGTACCGTGGGTGCTCCGGACCGTGCTGCCGGGATGGATCGCGAAGGCACTGCTCGTGGGTATCGTCGGGGTGCAGTACCTGTGCGGCCTGGCCGCGCTGACGTCCGCGTCACGCATGGTGTTTGCCTTCGCTCGGGACGGCGGATTGCCGGGATCGGGTTGGCTGAAGCGCGTCAGCACGGAAACCGGCTCGCCTGCGGTGGCGGTCTGGACGGCAGCCCTGACGGCCGCCGCTTTCACGGTACTGGTGCCCTACACAACCATCGCCGTCGTGTGCACCACCTTCCTGTATCTGAGCTACGTGATTCCGGTGGCCGCCGGATTCCTCGCCTGGGGCCGGAGCTGGACGAAACCCGGACCATGGCAACTGGGGAAGGCCTTCCGGCCCCTGGCAGCGGTCTCTGTGGCCGGATGCATCGGACTGCTGGTGATCGGGATCCAACCGCCCAACGAACTCGCGCTGCGCATCCTCGCCGGAGCCGTGGGGGTGCTGCTGGTGGTGTGGTTCGGATGGGAACGCCGTCGGTTCCGGGGACCGCCACAGGTTTGAAAGACTGCTTGGCTGGTGCGGTCCGAGCCGCGGGATTCAAGCTCCGGGGCGGCGATGCCCTCATCGCCTTGAGAATGGCTCTGGAACGGCGACGAGGCAGGTCACTTGAATCACCGGTCACAGGCTTAGCCCCACCCGCGCTTCAAACTCAGCCAGGGTGGAAACCTTCAGGATGGCCCGTCCCAACTGGCGGAGTTGGGCTTCATCCTGGATCGACTGCACCCTCGTCCGAAGGCCTTCGCTACATGGACCGAACCGTTCGGCCACCTGGTCGAGCAGGAGCTCCCTCACGGCCGCGTGCCTTCCTTGCTCACGGCCCTGTTTCAAGCCTTGCTCAAGGCCTTGCTCGAGGCCTTCCTCCCACACGATCCTTTCGTACGTGCTCCGCCGTTTCGTCTGCATGCTGGCCTCCATCTGTTTCACATCTTTCCTCAATCCTATCTCCTCTGCTTCCGGCAACGCCAGCAGCCAATGGATCAGACGCATCACCTCCCGAACCTCCGGCTCGCCCATCCCGGACTCCAGCAGCTGCCTCACCAATCCAAGCTTCCCGCTCCGACGGGCCTTCATGTTCCGTCCCGTTCCTTGCGCTAATCGATGCGCCTCGATCACCCGGGCCACCGGGTTCCCGGCGGCAATCCATGGTGCAAGGTCCAGGTCGCTCAGCTTGCAGGTCGCGTAGTCGAACCGAAGGGACGAGACAGGACCGCAGAATTCATAAGCCTTGGGGCACCAGCGTGGATTCGTATCCGCCAGAATCACAAGGCTCGTCGGCATATGACCGAAACGATCGAGGATCCGACAAAGGTAACGGAACATCCGGAAGGGAAGCTGATCGTCCCGCTGGGCCTGGACCTCCACATGTACCAGCAACACGTCTTTGGACCCATCCTTGCGGTGGACCTCCACCAGCTTGTCGACCCGCATTGGACCTGCATCCGAATCGCGGACAATCTCCTGAAGCTCGGTGTCCAGGAATCGTGGCGGGACTGACCCATCGATCTGTTTAGCCAAGCGCGGGAATGTCAACGAGAGGCACGGCTGGAAGAATGTCTCCAGCGTCGCCTTCCACGCGGCGTCGTATTCAGTCGCGGTGTCCAACAACCCCTGCTACGCCGCCAACGTCGAAAGGTTACTCCGATTCTTCCTGCCAACTGGTGACTGGAATCTCCCCGGGGGGTAACCGTGCTGGAACTTTCGCTCGCCGGCGGTTATCCATTCCGACCAGTCATGGCTCAGTTTCTCTACAAGGCGCGGCGGAAGACAGGTGAAGCCGTCGAGGGCATCCTCGACGTGGCGGATCGCACGGCCGCGTTGGGACAGCTGGAGCGTCTGGGGTTGTTCCCGGTGTCGGTGACCCAGGGCAAGGCCGGCAAGGTCCACGTGGAGGGAAAACCTGCCGAAGCAGGCGGATCGCTGCTGCCAGCATCGCTGAAGGCGATGATGAAGAAGCGGCGGAAGCCGAAGTTGCAGGAGCTGGCGACGTATACCCAGCAGCTGGCCAACCTCCTCAAGGCCGGCATGCCGCTCACGATGGCCCTGCATTCGATGTCGAGCCTCACGGCGAAGGGCATCCCGGGAACGGTCTCCCAACAACTCAAGCAGGACGTCATCGAAGGCCGTGGGCTGTCGGATGCCATGGCGCGGCAGTCGGACATCTTTCCGGACCTGGTGATCAACATGGTCCGTGCGGGCGAGCAATCCGGAGCGCTGGAAGAGGTCCTCCGCCGGCTGGCGCTGCACTTCGAGCGGTTCGCCGAGGTGCAGACCAAGTTCAAGTCCGCGATGATCTACCCGATGTTCGTCTGTTTCTTCGGGTTGGTGCTGATCGTGTTCTTCACGGCGGTGATGCTTCCGAAGTTCACCGAGTTCTTCCAGACGATGCAGCTGAAGGATGGCCTGCCGCTGGCGACGCGGATCGTCATCCAGATCAGTGATTTCATGAAGATCTATGGGTGGTGGATGATCCCGATGGGCGGCTTCATCCTCTACTTCCTGACCAAGCGGTACGGCGCGACGCCGGACGGACGGCGTCGGCTCGACACCCTCCAGCTCAAGCTCCCGATCTTCGGCCATGTGATCCGGCTGAACCTGTTCGCCCAGTTCGCGCGCATCCTGTCGACCCTCCTCGGAAACGGCGTCCCGGTCCTCCAGGCCCTCCGCATCACGGAGCAGATCATGCCCAACACGGTGATCCGTGATGCGCTCTCACGGACGCGCGAGGCGGTGACGGACGGCAAGACCCTGGCGCAACCGCTGGCAAAGAGCGGGGTGTTCCCGCAGCTCATGATCGACCTGATCCGCATCGGCGAGGAAACGGGCGATGTGCCCGCGGCCCTCATGAATGTCGCGGAAACCTACGAGGCGGACCTGAACATCGCGTTGCGCGCGGTCATGAACCTCATCGAGCCCGCGTTGATCGTGAGCTTGGCGGTCATCATCGGCGGCCTGCTGGTGGGCGTGATGCAGGCCATGTTCGCCATCACCCAGAGCATCCAGATGCGATGAATGCCAGCACCCGATCCGGGTGGGATGCCCGCAGTGGTCGGCGTGGATCGGATTCCGATCCCCGACGGGCGGCATTCACCCTGGTCGAGTTGCTGGTGGCGGTGGCGATCGGCCTCCTGATCCTGACGCTGGCGGTGCCGGTGTTGCGGGAGATCAAGCGGCCGTCCATCACGCAGGCCACGAAGGATTTTCTGGATGCCTGCAGCCACGCGCGGTCCAAGGCCATCATGGAAGGGGTCCCGACCCAGCTGGTGATCCGCGAGGCCGGCGCTGAACTGTCGGTCGAGCTGGCACCGGACGGCATCGTGGGGGCGACCAACGGGGTGTCCTCGGAGTCGTATTCCAGCATCACGTCGCCGGAGGGTCGAGCGCCCTCGTTCCTGCGGCGGATTGATGATCCGGACGTGGCCTTCGAATCCATCAACGTGAACGGACGTTCGTTCATGCAGGCACCGGCGACGGCGGTGCGCTTCTTTCCCAACGGAACGGCAGACCACTTTGATGCGGTGCTGAGCTGGCAACGCCGGGAGGGGCGCCGGTTGACCATCGAGGCAATGACCGGTCTGGCCGAGGCTACGTCTGTGAAATGACATGAACATCCAACCACAACGCGGGATCCGGCGGACCGGCGGTTTCACACTGCTGGAGGTGGCGATCGCCTCGGCGGTGCTGGCGGTGGCGTTGTTCTCGATCCTGACGTTGTGCGCCACGAACCTGAAGACGGCCCGGGCGCTCAACCGCACGCACGTCGATGCCTCGAGCGTCGCCGCGTTGCTGAGCATCACGAACCGGCCGCTGGAACCCGGGCCCATCAGCGGCGTGTTCGAGGAGTATCCTGGCTACTCCTGGGTCGGGAACATTTCCGAGTACAACTTCAACGCCGAGCAGCCGACGGGGCTGCTGCTGGTGGAACTGGAAGTCATTGGCAGCGGTGACAAGGCCCCAGGCCAATCCCGCATGCAGTTCCTCCTGTTCAGTCCCAATTCGGTCCGCCGCGCCAGCCGATGAACCTCCACCCCCAGCGTCCCGGCTTCCGAAACCGCGCCTTCACACTGCTCGAAGTGCTGGTGGCGCTGACGATCTTCTCACTGGTGCTGAGCCTGCTGTACGGCAGCTGGCGGATCCTGATCCAGAGCAACGCCGCGGGCCTGCGGATCGCGGCGAACGCCCACCGCACGCGGATGACCATCCAGACCATCGAGGAAGCCTTGAACTCCGCGGTGTTCTTCAACGCCAACGCCCGTCACTACGCGTTCATCGCCGAGGGCGACTCGACCTATTCGGCGCTGTCGTTCGTGTCGCACCTGGCACCGTCGTTTCCCGGGTCCGGACGCTTTGATGGCGAGAAGGTGCGCCGGGTTTCGTTCACGGTCGAACCGGACGAAAACGGCTCGAACGCACTGATGCTGTACCAGAACTCCCTGCTCGATCAGGTGGGCGAGACAGCGGATGCCTACCCGATCCTGCTGGCGCGGGATGTGTCCCTTTTCGAGGTGATGTTCCTCGATACGCGCCGGGGCGAGTTCATGGCGGAGTGGAGGCAGACGAACTCGTTGCCGCCGCTGGTGCGGGTGACGGTCGGGTTCGGCCAGAAGTCGCGCTTCTCGAAGGAACCCAACGACGTCGTGACGCGCATCATCCGCATTCCCAGCGCGGGAGTTGCCGGTGAAGCGCAATCCGGCCTTCCCGTCGGGGGAGCCAACAATCCCCAATGAACGCCCTGCCCTCACCCCAAACGACCGGCGCGCGACGTGGTGCGGCGCTGGTGATCGTCATGGTGCTGGTGCTGGCCATGGCGGTGATGGCGGGAGCCTTCGCCTACGCGATGAAGGTCGAGGCGCGCCTCGCCGTGAATTCGCAGTCGAGCCCGGAACTCGAATGGCTGGGTCGGTCCGGCGTCGAGCTCGCACGCTGGGTGCTCACCGAGCAGCGCAAGATTCCCGGCGAGGGGACCTATGACGGCCTGAACCAGTTCTGGGCGGGAGGTCCGGGACCGATTGATTCCGTGGACAACCCGTACATGGGCATCGACCTCTCGAACATCCCGATCGGCGAAGGCAGCGTCGGCATCGAGATCATCGACATGGAGCGGAAGATCAATCTCAACACCGCCTCCGAACCCATCCTGGAACTCGCGTTGCAGGTCCTCGGCGTCGGTGCCGGCGATTCCTCGCTCATCACCGCGGCGATCCTTGACTGGCGGGACCGCGACGACCTCGAACACGTGAAGGGCGGGGCCGAGCGCTCCTATTATGCCGGACTCCAACCTCCCTACGTGCCGAAGGACGGACCCTTCGACGACGTCAGCGAACTGCTGCGCGTCCGCGGCGTGAGCCCGGCGATGTACTTCGGCGATCGTTACGGCGGCATGCCCGAGGAACCGCAGCGTCCAGGACGGCGGCGTGGCCCGATCAGCCTCGTGGCGGCCGACACCACGGGTGCAGGGATGGTGGACATCTTTACGGCCATCTCGGCCAACCGCGTGAACGTGAACACGGCGCCACTCCCGGTGTTGCGGGTGCTGATGGGCGGCGACGAAAACCTGGCGCGCCAGATCGTCGAGCGTCGGGATGGTCCCGATGGACAGCCGGGAACCATGGACGATCAACCGTTCCGGAACGCTGCGGAGATTCCCGGCGGTGGCGTGAATCCCGTCAGCCTCTTCACGACCCAGAGCGCGACCTTTGAAATCCATGTCGAGGCGCGGATCGGCAGCGCACGGAAGCGCTTCGTAGGCGTGCTCCGACGCGGTGCCGGCAGCCAGAACCAGATGATGTTGTTCCACCCCGAGTGAGGGCTCGTGATTCCAGACCGGTCCTGCGCGTGGTGGAGGATGAGCCTCCCACCGCCGAGGAGGGACTGCGCCCGATCGCATGGTGGCGGGCGTTGATCTGGGGGGAATGGTTCGCGCACAGCCGGCTGTTGTTGGGTTTCCTGCTGGGCTGGCTGGCCATGGTCTGGCTGCTGCCACTGGTCGCCCATCCGCTCTGGATCCTCGGGTACGGATTGCTCGTCGCTGTGATTGCGGGTCCGGCCTTCGGCGGGGCCGACGTCATCGCCGGTTGTGAGGAGTTCTCGTTCTCGTGGCCGGTGCCCCGCCGTCAACGCTTCGTGGCACGGCTGATGGTGGGTGGTGGATCGCTGGTGACCGTGTCCCTGATGGGCGTGCTGGCACTCGAAGGCAACCTGTCGGACGTGTTGTTGCGCGTGTTCGTGACGAGCGGATTGCCGGCGGTGCAGATCAGTCAGCCGATCCTGCTCTACGGGTTGGTGCTGGTGGTGCCGTTCAACGTCTTCGCGTTGGGCTTCGCGCTGTCCGCGTTGGCGCGATCGCGTTCGGTCGCGCTGTTGTCCTGGATCTGGGGCGTCCTGGGCGCACTGATCGTGCTGCGTGGCGCGGTCCAGTTGGAGGAGATGCGGTTCGACCGCCTCAACGGATACATCTCGGTCCCTGCACTGGCGCTGGTGTCACTGCTCGTGCTGTGGGTGGCGTCGAGGTTCTACGGCCGCAAGGAGGCCGGCACGGATTCCGGCGCGCTCCGCATGCCCCCCGGTTGGTGGGTCGCCGCCATGGCGATCCTCGGTGCCATCGCCGGAATTGCCCTGCTGGGATTCTGGTTCGTGAACAACCTGACGCGGTTGCTCTAGGCGTTCACGGCAGCAGCCGCACACGGTACAGGCCGGCGGGCTCCTGCGGGTTTTCCCCGAGCCGAATGCGCGCGATCCCGTTGGTGTCCGTCGCGGCGATATCGGGTTCCAATGGCTGCCAGATGGCGCCGAGCGTTGCCTGTTGTTCGATCCGATAGGAGCGTCCGGTGAAGGCATTCCACCGCAGTTCGAGGTCCGCAAGGGCGGGATCCCAGGCCGCGCCGACACGGATGTTCAGGGCATTGGCCGCGGGCAGCGCGTTGGTCGTGCCCGGTGTGGGTTGTGCGAGCCGCAGGAAGGGCCCATCCGCACCGTCGCCCCAGCGACCCTCGGCGATGTCCGTCGTCTGGGTTGTGTAACGGATGGCGTCGACGCGGCGACCGAGGTTGTCGAAGAGGGCGATGTCGGAACCACTGCGGGCCAGCTGGAAGCTCACGTGCAGGGATTGCCCGGCGCGGGTCTGTTCGGGTTGGCCATCGGCCCACACGACGAGGGCCGCGCGCGGCTGCAGCACGAACCCCGGCGGGATGGTGTAGCGTGCCGGTCGGGTAAGATCGTCGGTGACCGTATAGCCGGCGAGATCGACCGGGAGGTCGCCGATGTTATAGAGCTCGAACCAATCGTCGAAGCGACCATCGACCGGATCAGCGACAGCGCTGTTGTTGGAGGCGAGCCACTCATTGATGCGCACCTGGGCCAGCGGTGGAGCGGTGCCGGTGGCGAGGACCTGGATCACGTCGAACGCACCGGGAACAAGGGTTCCCGAACGATCAACACCCGTGACTTCAAGCCGGTTGGTGCCGGGGCGCAGGCCCAGCCGCATCGTCCAGTTGGTGGTGGTGGTCCATTGGACCGGCCAATCGACATTGTTGAGGCGGAGCGACGCCACGCGTACAGGCGCGGTTCCGTTGAGGCTGACGATCGAGTCGGCGGTGGTGAAATCGTTTCCGTTGTTGGATCGGATGGCGAACGCCGCGCGATGACGTGCAAGTTGCCCGTTGAGGTAAGCGCGGCGTTGCGTGATCCAGGAACTGATGTCGGCGGTGGATGCCGGTCCCGTACCGGCGGTCTGCAGCGCCGCATGCCGCGGCCCGAGGAAGGCCTCGATCGGGGAAGCCACCCCGACCTGGAAGAACCCGGCCATCGATTCCTCCAGCGCGGTCCAATACTTCCGGACCAGCGGTGGCGACTGGTACATGCGGTTCACGACCGGATCATTGCACTCGAAGAGCGGTGCGTCGGGCGGGTCGTTGAACACACCGAGACCGACGTCGAAGTCCCAGCTCATGAGCGCCCACCCGCCGCGCTCGGGTTTGTAGAGGAAGGTATTCTTGCCATTGGAATTTCCGAAAGCGTCCCAGAACGAAGCGAGATCGTTCATGGCAAAGGTGCGCATCCAATGGTCGACATCGATGAGTGCCTCGGCGGAGGTGGGCAGGCTGGTCGCCGGCACGTTCACCGCGTCGATGAGGGCGAAGAGATCGGAGAAGTCGTTGGCGGAACCGCGGACCGCACGGGGACGCCAGTTCCATCGGTAGCGACCGACCTTCTTTGCACCGCCGCTATTGAAGATCTCGAGCGTGTTGAGGATGCAGGGATCGAGGCGGCTGCCTCCGTCGTCGAATTCATTCCAGCAATCCGTCTTCCACAGCGAGCCGTCCTCGTCGCCGGAAAAGAACTCGCGGATGGTGTCGGAGCCCGGTTGCTGGATGTCTTCATAGACGGCTCCGCGGCGCTGGCCGTTGACGTAAAGATGGACGTGCCGCCGATACATGTTCGGCAACCCGAGGCGTTCGAGGAACCAATACATCAGTTGCTCGCGCAGGTACGTGCCATCGCGGATGGGCCAGTCGAGCAGCACGCGCGTCCCGCCGAGGAAGAGGTCATCGTCCGGGATGGCGATGTCATAGCCGCACAGGTTCCCCACCGGCGAGTTATAGATTCCCGCGGTATAGGAGCTGCCGGAGTACTTCGCCGCCGCATTGTAGATCGCGCGGTTGGTACCGAAGACGAGGGTCGCGTCGAGTCCCTCGTTGCTCATGATCTCCCGCGAGGCCCAGCGGGTGATCGTCGATTGCGTCAGCCACATCCGGTAGGTGCCCAGCGTTCCCGGTCCCACCGCTTCACCAAATCGCACGACGCATTCCTGTCCGGGGGCAAGCGCCGGGAAGACGGCGGTCGCGGGTGTGCCGGCCGCATCCCGGGCTTCGAGCCGGAAGGCGACAAGCGTTCCCGCGGGCTGGCCCGGAATCAGCCCCGCGAACTCTCCGTCCCCAGCGCGTTCATCGCCGTTCTGGCCATCATCCCGCATCGGCACGTTGACGAGCGTCGCAGACGGATCGATGCGGTACTTCAGCTCGGCGGTTCCGATGCGGTCGGGATCCGCAATGCGCGCGATGACCCGTACTGCCTGGTTGGCGGCCGGAAGGATGGGTTCATGCCGGACGTCCGAAACGCTCGGTCCCTGGTTGGCTCGAAAGGCGGTGTTGGTGGATCCCGGTGTTCCCGAGCCCTGAGGTTGGGTGAGCGTGCCCACGACTTCGACGGATCCGTTGCGCAGGCGGAGGAGGATCTCGGGATGACCGCGCAGCCAGCGCACCCACGCACGCAGCGTCACCCGGGTGCCATTCGAGATCGTCTGCGTCAGCGGTCGCCGGATGCGGTTCGCGACGTGATCCCCGCGTTCAGTGGCCACGACGCGAAGGGCGCGTGTTCCCGTCCGGGCCCCGGAGGTCTGGAGGGTGGAAGGCCGGTGGGTACCTTGGGCGACCCACCCGCTGATTCCGGATTCAAAGCCGCCGTTCGCCAGCACGCTGCGGCCGCCGGCGATCACCTCGATGTCGTCGATCAGGGCCTCGCCTTCGCCCAGCAACAGGATCTGCAACTGGTCGGCGGCCGGCACCGAGGGATGACTGAGGTCAGCGGTCGCGGTGATCTCGACGAGCGTCCACGGCGCCCGCGTGGTTTCGTCGCTCGCCTGCCACGATCCGGGTTGGTCGGGGTCCGCGCGCGGATCGATCCGTTCCAGCGAGCTTCCGTTCCCATCCGCCCAGCGGGACCAGCGGCCGCCGTCGCGCCAGGCGAATCGTTCGACGGGAACATTCACGGGGCGGGTGGTTGGAACCCCATTGATCACGATCGACTGGAGTGCGGGCCGCGTGAGTTCGAGAACTTCGCCGCCGTCGGAGAGGTTGCCGGTGAAATTGCCGATGATCCGGTCGGCGGGAACGCCCGGGTTCCGGAGTCGCAGGAGGGCGGCATCGGCGGCGACAGCGATGGCCTGCCCGGGGGCCAGGAGGGTGCCCTGGGGAAAGACGAACTGGATTCCGCGCCGGAGTTGCCATCCGGCCAAAGCGATCGTCTCCGTGCCACGGTTGAGCAGTTCGACGAACTCCTCGGACTCGCGATCGCCGGCCGGGTGGTAGTGGACCTCGTTGATGACGATCTCGGGGATCGGCACCGCGCTGTTGGCGGCGGCTGGCGTGGGCAGGACGAGGGAACGCCAGTCCGTGGATCCATCGGGCGAACGACCGGCACTGGTTCCCGGGAGTTGGGCGGGGACTTCCACGGCATCGATCACCCGCGCCTGTTCGGCGTCGTAGAGCACGACCGGAATACGATCCTCGGACCAGACCCAGCCCGGTGTCCCGATGCGGGTCCAACCGCCGGCTGCGATGGTCGTTCCGGAAGGAATGGCGAGAGGAGCGTTGGTTCCAGCCCGCAGGAAGCCGCCGGAGAGATCGCGGGCGAAGGGAGCGGGGTTGAACAATTCCACGAAGGGCTGCTGGGCCCCCACCGGGTTTCGGACAACCTCGTTGATAACGACCCCGTCGAGTGGGGATTCCGGGTCCGGATCCGCGGTTCCGGGCGATCCGCCAACGCGGGTGCTGGCCCGCCAGGCCGCAGGATCCGCCTCGCCCAGGCTCGGGCGGGCAGGCAC
>JAIXZE010000235.1 GCA_027489875.1 Verrucomicrobiales bacterium | reverse complement strand
GATCCGACCGATCCGACCGATCCGACTGATCCTCCGATTCAGTGGAGGGTGGAGAGGATCTGTTTCTCCTTGGCCTGCCAGTCGATGAGGCGTTGCTGGTGTTCGGCGAGGACGGAGGCCGGGACCTTCTGGGTGAAGGCGGGGTTGGCGAGCTTGTCCTGCACCTTCTGGATCTCGGAGCGGACCTTCGCGAGTTCCTTTTCCTGCCGGGCGCGTTCGGCCTCGACGTCGACGAGGCCGGCGAGGGGCAGGAAGAGTTCGCCGACGGCATTGGCGGCGACGGGGGTGCCCTTGGGGGCCTGCCAATCGGTGGCGGCGAGGGTGAGCGCCTCGGCGTTCAGGAGGCCCTTGAGGATGTCCAGTTCCTCCTGCGGCAGGGGCGCGGCGGGCCGGATGACGAACGGCACGCGCTTGTTGGAGGGGATGTTGGACTGGGCGCGCAGGTTGCGGCCGAGGGTGACGAGGTCGAAGCGCGCCTGGGCGGAGGCTTCGATGACGGGATCGACGCGGAAGTACGCGCGTTCGTCGTCGTCGAAGGCCTTGGGCCAGGAGGCGTACAGGAGGGTCTTGCCGCCGCGGTCGGCGGGGAGGTCCGTGTTGAACGCCATGCCGTGCCAGAGTTCCTCGGTGATGAACGGGAGGAACGGATGGAACAGGCGCAGCGTGTGGCCGAGCACGAAGTCGATGACGGCCAGCTTGTTGTTCCGCTGGGCGACCTTCGCGGGGTCCGTGGGCGGTTCGCCCGGCATTCCGAGCACGGGCTTGGAGGCCTCGACGTACCAGTCGCAGTACTCGCCCCAGAAGAAACGGTAGAGCGTGGCGGTGGCGTCGCTGAACTTGTACTCGGCGAAGGCTTGGGTGACTTCGCGGATGGCGAGATCGAGGCGGCCGAGGATCCAGCGGTCGTCGGTGGTGAGGAGCGCGGGGTTGACCTCCTGTTCGGTCTCGCCGCCGTGCATCTGGCGGAAGCGGCAGGCGTTCCAGAGCTTGTTGCAGAAGTTGCGGCCCAGTTCGACGGCCGTCTCGTCAAACAGCACGTCCTGCCCGAGCGGCGCGGCACGCATCACGCCGAAGCGCAGGGCGTCGGCGCCGTACTTGGCGATGAGGTCGAGCGGATCGGGCGAGTTGCCGAGCGACTTCGACATCTTGCGACCCTGTTTGTCGCGGATGATGCCGGTGAAGTAGACGTTCTTGAAGGGCAGGTCGCCCATGTACTCGTACCCCGCCATGATCATGCGGGCGACCCAGAAGAAGATGATGTCCGGGCCGGTGACGAGATCGGTCGTGGGATAGAACGCCTTGAGCGTAGCGTTGGCGGCATCGGTGGTCTTGTTGTCCGTCCAACCCATCGTGGCGAACGGCCAGAGCCAGGAACTGAACCACGTGTCGAGGACGTCGGAGTCCTGGGTCCAGCCGTCGCCGGCGGGCGCGTCGAGGCCGCAGTGGATTTCATCGCCGCGGTACCACACGGGGATGCGATGTCCCCACCATAGCTGCCGCGAGATGCACCAGTCCTGGATGCCGGTCATCCAGTGGTCGTAAACCTTGGCCCAGCGGTCCGGGAAGAAGCGCATGGAACCGTCGGCGACGCAGGCCTTCGACGCCTCGACGCTCGGGTACTTGAGGAACCACTGCTCGGAGAGGCGGGGTTCGATGGGGACGTCGGCGCGTTCGGAGAAGCCGACGTTGTTGACGTAGGGTTCGGCCTTCTCGAGGGAGCCGGCGGCTTCCATGAGTTCGGCGGACTTCTTGCGGGCGGCGAAGCGGTCGAGTCCGGCGAGTTCAGCGCCGGCTTCGGCGGTCATCTTGCCGTCGGGCGTGAGGACGTCGATGACCGGGAGCTTGTGTCGGAGGCCGATCTCGAAGTCGGCCTTGTCGTGGGCCGGGGTGACCTTGAGGACGCCGGTGCCGAACTCGAAATCGACGTGGTCATCGGCGATGATGGGAATGACGCGCTGCTCCTTGGGCACGTCGAGCGGCAGCGCCTTGTAGACGTGCTTGCCGATGAGGTGCTGGTAGCGCGGGTCCTTGGGGTTGACGGCGACGGCGGTGTCCGCGGGGATGGTTTCCGGGCGGGTGGTCGCGATGGTGAGGAAGGTGCCCGGGTGTTCCACGACCTCGACGCGGAAGTGGTACATGAACCCGCGTTGCTCCTTCATCGTGACCTCCTCGTCGGAGAGGGCGGTCAGGGAGGCGGGGCACCAGTTCACCATGCGCTTGCCGCGATAGATGAGGCCCTTCTTGTAGAGGTCGACGAAGACGCCCTGGACGCACCGGGAGTATTCCGGGTCCATGGTGAAGCGCGTGCGGGTCCAATCGCAGGACGCGCCGAGGGCGCGGAGTTGCTTCAGGATGATGCCGCCGTACTTCTCCTTCCATTCCCAGATGCGGGCGACGAGGGCCTCGCGTCCGAGGTCGTCGCGATGCTTGATCTCGCCGGCCTTCTTGAGGGTCTTCTCGACGACGTTCTGGGTGGCGATGCCGGCGTGGTCGGTGCCGGGGAGCCAGAGGACCTCCTTGCCGTCCATGCGGGCCTTGCGGGCGAGGATGTCCTGGATGGTGTTGTTCAGGACGTGGCCGAGGGTCAATACGCCGGTGACGTTGGGCGGCGGGATGACGATGGAATAGGCGGGGCGCGAAGCGGAGACGCGGGCGGGGTCTGCGGTGAAGCAGCCCTGCTCCACCCAGAAGTCATACCACTTCGTTTCGACGGACTGTGGCTCGTAGGCCTTGGAGATCTCGGTCATGACGCAGCCGGGGATCCTGCCTGAAGGCAGTGATCGGGGCCAGTGCCCAGTTCTGGCGGGAAGTTTGAAGTTTCAAGATTCAAGTTGGAGGCGGCGCTTTCCAGAACTGGCGTTGGAGGATGGCGCGCCAGGTGAGGCAGGGCTGTTCGATGAGATGATAGCTCAGTGCGGCGGCCCCGAGGGAGAGCGTCAGCGCCCATGTCCACTGCTGGAGGGACGGCCAGAGGGTCTGGAGGCAGAAGAGTTGATGCCAGAGGTACAGGCTGTAGGACAGGCGGCCCAGCGCAACGGCCGGGGGCCAGGAGAAGAGCTTGCTGGCCGGTTTGCTCCGTTCCTCAACCAGGAGAAGGATCAAATAGGCGATCAACGCCGAAACCACCGAGGGCACGAACACGACCACGAATCCCGGCAAACGCAGGTTTCCCAGGCAGAGCACTCCGAGCCATCCCGCACCCAGGGTGAACCCAAGGGTTCCGTGCCGGGTCGCGAACCCGAGTGTGGTGCGGAACTTCGGTTCCCGTTGCACGAGGGCCAGCAGGACGCCCGCGATCAGGAAGTCGTAGCGAAAGTCCAGCCGCGCCCAGTTCAGTTGATCCGCGCCAAATGTCCACATGTTGACCTGACGCCACACCGGCGCAGCCATCCAGAGTCCGGCTGTGATCGGGATGCGCCATCGGGCGGCCACGTACCGCAGCAGCAATGGCCACAGGAGGTAAAACTGTTCCTCCACCGAGAGGCTCCAGAAGTGGCTGGTCAATGTCGGGCTTTCGTCGGTGAACCAGCGGAGATTCCTGACAAAGAGAGTACAGGCCACGATTTCTCCGGGCTTCGCAAGGCCGAGGAGGGCAAGCCCCAGAAGGTAGGCGAAGGCCGCTGGAAGGATCCGGAACGCCCTCCGGAAATAGAATTGGCCGATATCGAAGCGGCCGTGCGCGGATTCCTCGTTGAACAGGAGCCACGTGATGAGGAAGCCGCTGATGACAAAGAAGACGTGGACTCCGCTGCCGCCGGTCGACGCAAGGTGACGCAGCCAGGGCCACGTTGGAAACCCCGGCAGATGGGCGGCATGGAGGAGGAACACCCACGTTATGGAAAGCGCTCTCAGGCCATCCAGTCCGCCGAGTCGGATGCTCATGATCCTGCCTGTTCGCCGTGTTTCCCCACGGCCCGAAGGGTGCAATGGCATCGAGGCGCGATCCATTCCTAACTCTGTCGCATCCTGATTTGAAGTCGTCACCGCAGGTCTCTGACACCTGAAGTCAGCGGTTGTGCCTTTGGGAACGTATCCATCGGACATGCATCCCGCGCCCGCCTTCGCCGCAACGCGGCGCACGGCGACAGCCCGGGGTGGAGCGGAGCGGAACCCTGGGTCACCCCACCCCAAGACACCTCGCCCCAACGGGGCGAACGGCGACCACACGAACGCTGCTCCGTGTGCCCTTTCAGGGCACAGAGGTTGTTGTGTGGCGTGGTCCCCGGGGTTCCACCCCGGGCTTTCTCCGGTTGCTCCTTCGGGGCAGGGAACTGAAAACTGCGAACTCCTCCCTTAATCAAAATCCGAGCAGCTCATGAAGTAGTGGCAGCGTGGGCAGCGGAGCTTGCACTTCTCGTTGTGCAATTCGTGGCTGCATCGCGGGCACCAGCGCCAGTGTTCCCCGGGGCCTTCGCTGGCGGTTGCCGGGGGTTCCTCGCGGGTCGCAGGGGCGGTTGGCTCGGGGGGGTGGGACGGTGGCGTGGTCTTCATGCCGTGGGGGTGCGGAGGCGTGATTGAAGGACGGCCAACGCGGCCTTCATGGACGGAAAGGCCAGTTCGTCGGCGGACACATCGAGGGGATTCCGCCACTCGAATCCGGAGACGTCGTCGAGGGCTTCCGCGGAGCCCGGGTTGGTGACGCGGGCGGTGAAGAAGAGGTCGAGGACCGGGTATAGGACGCCGCGATAGGCGTATTGGTTGACCTGCGAGCAGAGGAAGGTGACCTCGGTGAGGCGGACATTGACCTCCTCGCGGACCTCACGTTCGACCGCGATCTCGGCGGTCTCGCCCATGTCGATGAATCCGCCGGGCGGTGCCAGCAGGCCCTTGCCGGGTTCCTTGGCGCGACGGATGAAGAGCATGCGGCCGTCCTCCCGCGCGGCAAAGGCCACGGCCGCCACGGTGGGATTGAAGAAGAAGAGGAAGCCGCAGGCGCGGCATTCCACGCGGTTGGATTCGTTGGCGGCCGCGAGAGGTGCGGCACAACGCGGACAATAGGCGAAGTGTTCGCGGGGCGGGATGGCCGGGACAGGAACGGGAGTGCTCATGCAGGGTTGGAAACCGGACGGGTGGAATTGCCGAAGAAGGGACGCAGGACGTTGCCGGCCACACGCAGCGCGGCCTGTCGACCCGAGAGGACTTCGTCGAGGGTGAGTTCCGGGAGGATGGCGGACACGAACCCGAGCTTCATGGCGACAGTTCTCGCCGAGCGGACCGGAGTGGGGAAGGCGGAAAAGATGGGGAATGGAAGTCCTTCACGGTCCGGATGGGGTGGGCGGGAATTCTTCTGGGGCCGCGCAACTTTCCGGGAAAAACCCGTAACAGGAAGACGGTCACCGATCCTGAGAACGTATGTCCTGCACCCCTTTCGCGACGATGCAACGCGCCCTGTGGCGGTTGTTACTGTGCTTTCTGGCCGTCCTTCCCGCGACCCTGCGTGGCGCTCCGCAGGGTTACGCCCTGGACTTCGACGGCGTGGATGACTCGGTGGAGTTCGTGCTCGCTGGCGGCCAGACGATGGAGCCTCCGTACACGATCGGTGCCTGGGTCTACCTGCGGTCCGGGAGCACGTTGGGAGGAAAACGGACGGCAGTCTTCTCCACGCCGGGATGTGGCGGTGGTGGCGAGTTGCTGATCCGGGCAAGCACGGAGAACCCGGACGATCCGCAATTCCTGGAACTTGGGCACTGCGGAAGCTTCAACGGGGTGCGCAGCACCCTTCCGGTGCCGCTGCGTACCTGGACCCATGTGGCGGTCACCGTCGCGACGGACAGGACGGTCCGTTACTTCATCAACGGCGAGCCGGCTGGGAACAGTCTTGTGTACGAAGATTTGACCCTCGGAACAACCATCCGACTCGGGAACAACAATGAGTTCCGCCGTTTTGATGGACGCCTCGACGAGGTCATGATCCTGAGCCAGGCGTTGGATCCCGAGCTGCTCAGGGGCACCTACGACAACAACTACAAGGGCACCGAGTTCCCGTTCATGCACGCCATCTTCACCTTCGACGAAGGCACTGGCAGCCAAGTGTTGGACGGCGCTCCCTCCGGTGGACTCACCCATGGGACCTTGCTGGGTGGCCCGGTTTGGGTCCGTTCAGGTCCCACGCCTCCGGCCGTGGTCCGGTACGAAGGCACACAACAGGATTTCGGGGGAGGGTGGCGGACGCCGTCGTCCAACAAGTCCCGGGACGTGGATGGCGACCTGATCTTTGGCACGGACGGTCATCAGTTCGTGAACCGGGCGCCGGTGAAGCCATCCTACCTGGCGTCCATGGAAGCCGTGACCGGTTCTTACCCGGGCAATGAGAGGTACGCCTTCATCGATGATCCGGAGAATCCCGGCACCACCTTCATGACGGGAACACAGAATCCGGCGCCCGGAACGGGCCAGACTGCGAACGTCTTCCGGTTTACCCTGAATGCGCATGCCATCGGACGCCTGATCCGCGTCGGGGTGATGATCGACCACCTGGACAATGCCGCCTACAACCCGGCGTCGTTGCGGTTGGTGCAGGTCGCGGGCGGCGCGGCCGGAACTCCTCCGGTGGCCACCGCGAGCACCGCCTACCGGAACCGGATTCCCGATTGGGTCTTCTTCGACATCAGTGGTGGCCAGACCGGGGACACGTTTGTCGTGCGGGGATTGGGTGGTCCGAACGGCGAGGTGACCGTGGGCGGCGTGGTGTTCGACAGCATGGGTCCGATTGGCGGACGCATCCGCGTGGCACAGGGGGCGACGGCCAGTCCCTATCCTTCGAGGATCCATATGGCCGGGCTGGGTGGGGACATCGGAAAGCTGACCCTGAAGCTGAACGGAATCCGGGCGGGTTCACCGGGCCTCGGCGTGCTGTTGGTGGGGCCGGGCGGACAGAAGGTCCGGCCTATGGTGAGTGCCGGCGCGGGGTTCAATGTGACGGAAGGTGCGACGCTGACCTTGGATGATTTCGCCGCGGAGGAGCTTCCGACACCGCTGGAAGGACCCATTCCGTCGGGGACGTACCGGCCGCAGACCGATCAGGGCCTTGCCGGCGACCTGCCAGCACCCGCGCCCGCCGGACCGTATCCGAGCGCGCTCGGGAAGGCGCTCGACGGGCCGTTGAACGGAGTCTGGTCGCTTTACCTCAGCGGGTTCTCCGGGGTGATCGAGAGTTGGAGCCTCGACTTCATTCCGGCGTCTCCGCCGGTGGTCACCCGATTGCGTGTGACCGAGATCTTCTATGAGACGGCGCTCCTCGAAGGATCGGTGAATCCCGAAGGCCTTCCGACCACCGTGTGGTTGGAGACTTTGCAGGGACAGGGCCCGAACAGGACCATTGTCCAGTCACCCCCGGTCCAGGTTGTCCGTGGCGTGTACGATCCGGTGCTGGTCCGCACCCCCGTCTCCTCGCTCACACCGGGGCAGACCTATGAGTCCTATCTGGTCGCATCCAATGCGGCCGGGATCCATTCCTCGTCGATGCTGTCCTTCCGCACCGGGATCTCGCAGGTGTCGAACCTCGGTGACGACGGTCTTGGTTCCCTCCGTTCGGTGATGGACCATGCCCCGGCCGGCACGGTCATCGACCTGCGGGGACTGTCGGGTGTCGTGACCCTGACCCAAGGGCCCTTGAGGGTACAACGGGACGTGACCCTTGTGGGGCCGGGAGCGAAGGTCCTCGCCATCTCGGGCGGCGGCGTCCAGGCGCTCCTCGAAAACCATGCGACCCTGGAGATCTCCGGGCTGACGATGCGTGAGGGTGTATCGGCCCGGAATGGGCGCGACGGAACATTCGCCCCCATCGTGAATCATGGAAACCTGAACCTGACGGAATGTGCCATCGTCCAGAATCAATGCAGAGGATTCAGCTACGGTCCCATCCTCAACTACGTGTCTGGCCGCCTGCGTTTCACCCGTTGTACCCTGTCTGGCAACCAATCGACTGAGGGAGCCGGGGGAGCCGTGAACAACCAATTTGGATCCGTCGTTCTGAGGCAATGTACGTTGTCGGACAACATTGCCCCCGAGGGGGGAGCGATCCGTACCCTGGAGGGTTCCGTGGACCTCATCGAGTGCACGCTTGCCGGAAATCTGGCGATTTCTGGCGGTGCCATCCATCTCGACTCTCCGATCGGTCCCGCATCCGGGGCCTCTCTCCGTCTCCAGAACTGTCTGGTTGCGGGGAATCGTGCCGCGACGGGTCCTGATATCCATGGGCGTGTGGCGTCGAACGGGAACAACCTGATTGGCATCTGGGACCAGAACGAGCCCTTGGTGAATACCTCCGGCCAACCGGACCGCGTGGGAACACCCGCGGCACCCTTGGATGCCCGGTTGCTGCCTCTGGCGGACAATGGGGGCCCGACCCTGACAATGGCCCTGCAGACCAACAGTCCGGCCATTGACTTCGGGACCGGCGCGCTGGAGCCCGGGGTCGATGGCTTTGACCAACGGGGGAGGGGTTATGCGCGGCGCTCCGGTTTCGGGGTGGATGTTGGGGCCTTTGAATTGCAGGTGCCCGACCCTGTGGCCCCGGCGATCCGCATCGATGTGCGACAGCCGGGCGCGGTGGACGGACTGTACCTGTCCTGGCCCTCGACGTTGGTGGGCGGGCAACCGGTCGCCTGGCCGCTCCTCCGCCAGAGCCGACTTGATCCGAGTTCGCCGTGGGTCCGCGTTGAGGCCGGCCGGGTGGTCTGGAACCCGGACACCCGACGCTGGCACTTCGCCACGCCGAAGATCTCGGAGACGGAGTTCTTCCGGCTGGGCAGTCCCGGGCCGTGAGGGAAGGGGCCGCCGGGAGAGTTGCCAGATCCCAGTTTCCAGATTCCAGAGGGGAACTGGCGACTGGGATCTGGCAACTCCGTGTGAAGGCCGGCGCGTATCGTGCCCCGAAGGGGCAACCGGTGAAACGGGGTGGAACCCCGGGGACCACGCCACCCAACGTCCTCTGTGCCCTGAAGGGGCACACGGGACGGGGAGCGTGTGGTCACCGTTCGCCCCGTTGGGGCGAGGTGTCATGGGATGGGTTGACCCGGGGTTCCGCTCCGCTTCACCCCGGGCTGTCGCCGTGCGCCGCGTTGCGGCGAGGGCGGGCGAGGGATGCATGTCCGGGGGATGCGAGGGCGAAAGATTTCCTGAAACGGCGCGGGTCGGTCTGCGAAAGAGGAAGGTGAACAAGCAATCATCCTTCATGAAATCACAGACCCTCCTTCGCATCGCCGTCCTGGCAGCGCTCTCCACCGGAGCGTGCCTTGGCCAGGCCTTCACCTACCAGGGACTCCTCCAGGATGGGGGACAACCGGCCAACGGCGTCTTCGACCTGAGCTTTGGGCTCTTCAGTGCCGAGTCGGGTGGAACGGCCACGGCCACCCTTCAGGTCAATGACCTTGCGGTGACGAACGGAGTCTTCACCGCCGTCCTGGATTTCCCGGCGTCCTCCTTCATCGGTGCCCCACGCTGGATCGGGTTGAGTGTCCGGCCGGGCACGGCCACAGGGGCGTTCACCGCCCTGACTCCCCGGCAACCGGTGACGGCGACGCCGTATGCGATCCACGCCGGCACCGTGAACGCTTCCGGACTGATCGGTCAGGTGACCGATGCCAATCTTTCGGCAACCCTTTCGACCCCGCGGGCGTTCACCCATCCGGGCAACACCTTCACGGGCAACGGGGCCAACCTGACGGGGTTGAATGCATCGCAACTGACGACCGGCACGTTGCCGGTGGAGCGGTTGGCGCTGGGAAGCATTTCGTCCGCACTCCTTGCCGACGGCGCCGTGGGATCGCCGCAGATCGCCAATGGGTCCATCACGGCGCAGGATCTGGCCCCGACGATCGGGTTGTGGAATGCGATCGGACCTGCTGTCTTGCGTCCCACGGGCAACGTGGCCATCGGGCGTGATACAACCCGGGTCCAGTTTGAGGTTTCCGGCACCATGGGCCACGTCCAGTCGCATCCTCAGTTTGCTCCCGCGGATGGCACGGTGTTGTTGGGAACGTACCAAGGCAGAACCACCAATGCAGCGCAGCTCCGGTTCAGCCGCGAAACGCCCGGTTCCATTTACACCGACATCGGTCAGCACAAGGAGGGGCAGTTTGTCGTGGAGCAGAATGATGCCATCCGACTGATGGTCCGACCGGATGGACGGGTCGGCATCAACACCTCGAACCCCGGGGCGGCGCTGGACGTCTGGGGGCAGATGCATGTGACCGAGCAGGGCGGCATCCGGTCCCTGGGACCGCGCAATACCTACGCCGGCATGATCGAGGCCTGGTATGGTCCGAACGACCGGTATGGCCTTGGCCAGCTTCCGAACGGCATCACCGCGCTGTACACGTCCGATCTCTGGGCTCCCAGTTCCATCCAGTTCGGCCAGATGATCGGCGCGGACGGGTTCAAGTCACAGGTGGTCATCGATCATGACGGCAGGATGGGAATCGGGACCAGCGCACCTGCGACGCCGTTGCATGTACAGGCCAACAGCCCCAATGCCGGCGTCGCCCGTTTCGACAACATCCATCCTGGCGGTTTTTCGGGGGTCTATTTCGACCAAACCAACCAGTATCGAGGCCATGTTGGGTATGTGAACAGCCAGTCCGGTTTCGGCAGCCCGGGCACGATGCAAATTGGAGCCCGCGGCAGCCTGGTGTTCTCTGCAGAACAGGATGGATTCTTCCTCGAGCGGTTCCGGATCAATGGGACGAACGGCAACGTTGGCATCGGCACGGCCGCCCCGCTCGCTCGGCTGGAAACGGTAGGCGATTCCCCGGACTCCTTCATCGGAGCAAGCGATGGAACCGGGTTGGTGAACTTTGGAGCGGGCGGTGCCCAGCATGTCACGGTGAACGAGAACCAGGTGGCATCCTACAACGGGAACAACCCGGCCAATCTGTACCTCAATTTCTCGAGCGGGAATGTCGCGATCGGGTCGATCGCCGGCCCAACGGCCAAACTCCATGTGGGCGGTGATGTCCGGGCCACCAGCTTCATTTCCACCAGCGATCGCAATGCGAAGCAGAACTTCAAGTCGGTGAATCCGCGCGACGTGCTGGCCAGGGTGGCGGCCCTGCCGATCACGGAGTGGAGCTACAAGACCCTCAGCGACGTCCGGCACATCGGGCCGATCGCCCAGGATTTCCATGCGGCGTTCGGTCTGGGGAACGATGACAAGGGCATCGCGTCGGTGGACGCCGACGGAGTGGCGTTGGCGGCGATCCAGGGATTGAACGAGAAGCTGGGCGAGAAGGAGGCGGAACTGGAGCGCCTGCGTGCGGAGAACCAGGGCCTGTCGCGCCGCCTGGGTGCGATCGAGCGTGCCCTGCGGCTCCAGGGGCTGGATGCGGAGGCGAAGTGATCCCGCACCCACTGGAATCGAGGAGAACACCATGAAACCACACCATTCAACCCGGTGGGCGCGTCCGGCGCTGCTGCTGGGCCTGCTGCTCCTTGCGGGCAGCCCATTGCTGGCGCAGCAATACAGTGTCCGCGCAACCGTCCTTGCGGGCGGTGGAGCCACCAGCGCCGGCGGGAGTTACCGGATCACCGGCACGATCGGTCAAAGCGTCGCGGGCGGTCCTGCTGCCGGCGGATTGTACGCGGTGATGTCCGGCTTCTGGGCGATCCCGCAGGCCGTCCAGACCGGGGACGGTCCCACCCTGTCCATCGTGACCAGCAGCCTGGGAATCACCACGATCTCGTGGACCCCGGCGGCGGGTGGCCATGTCCTCCAGCAGAGCAGTTCGATCGGCGACAACCTCTGGACCGACGCGCCCACGTTCACCACGAATCCGGTCAACATCCCGACGGGTTCGGCAGCGCAGTTCTACCGGTTGCGGAAACTGTGACTGCGGGTGGGGCGCATCTTGACACTGCCCCCGTTTGAGAATTGGAACGGGGCGGCGATGTCCTCATCGCCTTGGGAATTGCTTCGGAACGGCGACGAGGACGTCGCCACCCCGTTCCATGCGGGGG
>JAIXZE010000177.1 GCA_027489875.1 Verrucomicrobiales bacterium | reverse complement strand
GCGCCACTTTAGGCACATGAAGATCACACCCCACATCACCGATGATGCGCTGCTTGCCCTGATCGGGGCGCGGCTGGCCCGGCGACGCCTGGCAAAGAATCTGACTCAGGGACAGCTCGCCGGGCAGGCAGGCCTGGGTCTGCGGACGGTGCAACGGCTGGAATTGGGGACGTCGGCAACGCAGTTGTCGGGCTTTGTGCGGGTCTGCCGAGTGTTGGACCTGCTGGATCGGTTCGAGACGCTCGTCCCGGAGGAAGCCGCCAGTCCCATGGCGCAACTGAAACAGCAGGGCCGCGCACGTCAGCGGGCGACCGGCAAGAAGGCGGCGTTGGGCCAGCCAAAGAAATGGACCTGGGGTGACCCCGCATGATCGCCGAGGTCCAACTCTGGGGGCGGACGATCGGAGCGGTGGCGCTCGACGAAGGTCGGGACGTGGCAAGGTTCCAATACGCCCCGGACTTCGCGCGCAGCGGGATCGAACTTTCACCGCTGACCATGCCGTTGTCCGAGGGCGTGTATGAATTCCCCGCACTTCCGCGGAACACGTTTCACGGACTGCCTGGGCTTCTGGCGGATTCGCTGCCGGACAAGTTCGGGAACGCGCTGATCAACGCCTGGCTCGCGACCCAAGGCCGCACGCCGGAGAGTTTCAACGCCGTGGAGCGCCTCTGCTACACGGGCACGCGCGGGATGGGTGCCCTGGAGTTTGCTCCTGCCCTCGGCCCGAAGGCGCGCAAGACATCCCGGATCGAGGTCGACGCGCTGGTGCGGTTGGCGGGCGAGGTGTTGACGCACCGGGGCAATCTGATGGGCCATTTCCACGAGGCGGGTAAGGAGCAGGCGCTCCGCGACATCCTGAGCGTGGGTACCTCGGCAGGCGGCGCGCGGGCCAAGGCCGTGATCGCATGGAATCGCACGACCAACGAAGTGCGCTCGGGACAGGTCCCGGCGGGGGATGGTTTCGACTACTGGCTGCTGAAATTCGACGGCGTGGCGGGCAACAAGGACAAGGAACTCGAAGACCCGAAGGGCTACGGGGCCATCGAGTTTGCGTATCACCTGATGGCGAGGGCGGCGGGCATCACGATGAGTGAGTGCCGGTTGCTGGAGGAGAACGGACGGAGACACTTCATGACGCGACGCTTCGACCGACTGTCCGGCGGATCAAAGCTCCACATGCAATCGCTCTGCGCGCTGGCACATTTCGATTTCAATCAGGCCGGTGCCTACTCGTATGAGCAGGCACTGCTCACCATCCGCCAACTCAGCCTCCCGATGTCCGCCGTGGAGGAGCAGTTCCGCAGGATGGCTTTCAACATCGTGGCCCGGAATCAGGACGACCACGTGAAGAACATCGCCTTCCTCATGAACAGACAGGGTGAGTGGTCGCTCGCGCCGGCTTTCGACGTGACCTACAGCTACAACCCGGCAGGACCGTGGACCGCAACGCACCAGATGACGCTGAACGGAAAGCGCGACGGCTTCACGGAGGATGATTTCGCAGCGTGCGCGAAGGCCGCAGGGATGAAGCGCGGCCGCGCCAGAACCATCCTCGAGGAAGTCCAGTCATCCGTCCGGCGCTGGCCAGACTTCGCCGCCGAAGCCCGGCTCACCAACGAATGGCGCGACACAATCCAAAAGACCCACCGCATGTCTTTCGAGAAGCACTGAGCCCCAGTCAAAACCCCGTCCCTCCCTCCATCATGTCCATTGGGTGAGGAGGGTTGGCGTTTTTCCCGCAGAGACGCCGGGGCGCAGAGGTCAGACGACAAGAGCGCGTACGCCCGTGATCATCCGAGAGGTCGGTATGCGTCCTCGAATCTGACGGATCCATGGGATTTGAACTCCCCTGCGCCACCGGAGTCCAACCAACGCCAAAGGCCCCATCCATGAACGCTCGCCATCCATTCGCTCTTCTCCTCTGCCTCCTGCTGCTCATCACCCCCGGATGCGAACGACACCTTCCATCAACTGCCACCGTGACCCTTCCCCCGCCGCCGATGGCGCAGGCCCAACTGATCGCCTATGCCGAATCCCGCGGGTTCGCCAGCGTCATCGCGGAACGTATCCCGGGGACCTCGGCCAAGGACCTGAAGGTCGCCGTCCGGAAGAGACGGAACGCGGACCTCCTCGAAGTGAGCGTGTTCTCAGACTCGCCCACGCTCTCGGCCAAGGCGGCAAACATGGGAATCGAAGTCCTCATGGATCATTCCCGATCCAACAACCTTGGGCCCCTCCGTCAGATCGACCCCGCCTTCCCTCCGCTTCGGTAGAGGCCAGGCGACCAGGCGTGGAACAATGGGGTGGCGTCGAAATATTCTTCGTTTGCCTGCGACCCACCTGTCACGGGCGCATCCTGACACTGCCCCCTCATAGGCAGGATTCGGGGCGGCGATGTCCTCATCGCCCTTCAGGAGGCTTGGGAACGGCGACGAGGACGTCACCACCCCGTTCTATGCGGGGGCAGTGTCAAGATGCGCCCACCTGTCACGGAGCTCAATTTTAGAATTTGCAGAAGCGAACCCATTGTCATGGACTGGATCGAAGTATTCATTGGATGTCCACACGCGCCAAAACTAGGCAATCAAATGAAGGAGATTTTGAATGTCAGAATTCCCGGTGATCAGACGGTGCCTGAGGAATGGGAGAGGTGGTTCCTTGTCGAAGGCTTTCGGCTTGCTCAGTGCGGAATTCCTGAAGCCATTTTGAAGGACAAATATCTGTGGAGAGATCTTTTTGCCAATGGGCAAATGGAGTATTCCGGGTATTCGGAGTTTTCAGCGGACGATATACCGAACGAACAGATTGTGACTCTCAAAATGGTGCTGGAAGCCTCCTATCCGAAGGATGTGTTGGGGGAAGTTGATCTTTATATTTTGATTTGTAGGCGGTTGGGAATCGACCCAACACCAACATGAATGAAGTTACCACACATCCCGTGGGGATCGCTGCGATCATGGTTGATCTTTGAAAATTGGATTCACCAAGAGTGAATAGGGTCATGTCTCCATACTTGACTCTTGTCTCTCCGCCGCCTAGTCGAACTACAATTGTACACTTTACAGACGCGACCCCATTGTTATATCGCAGCCTTTTCCCGTCTCCCCCGCACAGCCAACCGGATGCCTCCGACAACCAGATAGACAACGATCGGGGCCATGACCGCCGCCAGGATCCGAAAGCCTCGCGCACCCTCTCGGGCCTGTTTCTCCAGATCCGCACGTACCATGCTCCGCCTGAAATCAACCTCCATCATCGCCTGCTGGTACGCGGACGAGTTCTTGGATTCCGTGCGGCTGGGGAATTGGTGTTGAATGATGCCTGTATCGAACTGGACCGCTGGGACCCGGTCCGGTGCCAGGGCAAACCGATTGTCCGTAATCGCAATCAAGCGGGTGATCGCGGGAACAGTGGAGCCCGGCGGCACGCTAAGCGTCACGTTGGTGACGGACAGTTGATTGAACTGACGCAGGGAGAGCTCACGTCCGAGAAGACACATTCCCCCTGAGGGAATGCTTTCGGGGCGGCGATGTCCTCATCGCCTAGGGAATGGCGACGAGGACGTCGCCGCCCCGTTCCAGATGGGGGCAGCGTCCAGTTGCGCCCAATGGACCCCCAAGGCTCAAACCTGACCCTGGCTACGCTTCGCGCTCTGGTCCGACCCGGATCGGAGGATGATCTCCGCCACGATCGCGTTCGGCACCCAGCACAGCCAGGCCACGGTGCGATAAGCTTCGATGAAGGAACCCGTCGCCACCGTGAGCGTGGGCAGCCAGAGCCGCAATGTCACCGCGGCGAACGTCAGCGCGAAATTCCGGACCATCCACTCCCGGTGGCCGGTCACGTCGCCCCGCCGGATCGCGGCCAACGCCATCCACCCGCTCATCAACCAGCACAGTCCCAGCAGGAAGAATCCCACCCGCGCCGACAACCCGCCCTCGGCTCCCGTCGCGGAGAAAAGCCCCACCCCGCCACCGATCAGCACGCCTCCGAAATAGACATAACCGAGTCCCCGATGGAACCGCGGTGACCGCTGCCGCAGGCGTGCGGAGAACTGGAAGGGACCCACGGCCAGCGCGACCAGGGACGCCGCTGCGTGCACCAGGAGGGCTGTCCGGAACACACCCGACTTCAGCTTCAGCAGCGGAGCGGTGTCCGGCAGGACGAGGTATCGCAGCGAGAAGACCGCGATGCCCACAGACAGGACCGCAATCAGACCGGAGGTAAAGTTCTTCTTCGTCATGTGTTCTGGGCACCGACAGACGATGGAGCGGTCAATGTCCCCGCCTCTGCGTCCCAGCGCGAGATCATCTTCTTCTCCCCGGCAGGCAGGTCGGGATGATTCTCCCGCAGTGTCAGCGAGGGATCATTGGCCTGCGACGGCGTCCGGCCTTGCTTCCAATCGCCGTGCAGGCGGCTGCCCCAACCCCAGGCGCATGTTGACCCTGCCCACTGCGGGTGCGCTTTCGGGGCGGCGATGTCCTCATCGCCCTGAGAAAGGCTTTGGAAAGGCGACGAGAACGTCGCCACCCCGTTCCATGCGGGGGCAGTATCAAAATGCGCCCCCAACCCCGTTCCCCGATCTTTCCCTTTGACCATTCGGCAGCCTGTGGCACCCAATCCACAGAATCATGAATCGCAGGCAATTCCTTGTCGCTTCGTCGGCCACGGCCGG
>JAIXZE010000095.1 GCA_027489875.1 Verrucomicrobiales bacterium | reverse complement strand
CCTGGCAGACAGTGACCAACCAACCCACGCAGCAGGGACAACGAGTCACCGTCACGCTGCCCATGCCTGGGGAAGGAACACGATTCTACCGGTTGGTCATACCCTGACCCATCGCCTGCCCCTGGCTCACCTTCAGGCACCCGCGCTTCTCCGCGACATGAAGGAATGCTGGACCGCACACAGCTACCCCCGTCCCACCCGCACCAGCACCTCCGCCAGATACCCCAACTCCGCATCCGGATCCCCGCCCTCCGGGAGCGTCTGTTTCTCCTTCTTCGCCATGTTGAATCCTTCAACCAAGGCCGGAGAGTCGTTCCGGTCCGTCTGGGGCGCATCTTGACACTGCCCCCGCATGGAACGGGGTGGCGACGTCCTCGTCGCCGTTCCAAAGCCATTCCCAAGGCGATGAGGGCATCGCCTCCCCGACTCCTTTCCAAATGGGGCAGTGTCAGGATGCGCCCGTCCGTCTGAAGCCACGACAGATCGGCACTGCCGCCCGAGTCGGGAATCACGTCGATGCAGCGCTTCCAGGGGACGCTTACGGTTCCATCACCCAAGCCCCGTTCTGACGTCGAAACTTCACGGGATTGCTGAGCCCTGGACCCAGTTCCACCGTCAGGGTCACCTCGTCGGGGCCGTCGTCCTTCCGATCAACGATGCGGAAGCCGGGGATCCGGATCTGGCTCTTGAAGAACTCGTCCACGCGCTGTTCGGTCAACTGGTGGGCCATGGATTCCCGCATGGGCTCCGCCAGGCAGGCCAGCAAGGCGTTGGTGTCGCGATTGCCTACTGCCCAGATGAACGTCTCGATCACCGATTCGGGCGTTGCGGTGCCACGGTTCTGGGCATCGGCCCGACGGATGTATCCCTCGGGCGGGAATTCAGGCGTCGCCTTTGCGGCGGCCAGTCGCGCCTGCAGCCGGACATTCTGGTTCGAGAGTCCGGCGACCCCCGCCACCCGTTCCGCCAGCGGCTTGATCTGTCCGCGGAGCCGGAGCAATTCCAGGTGTTCGGCTTCCGATGGAACACGGCCTGGAGATGGCGCGTCCGAGGGGCTCCCGGAAGCCACAGACGGAAGGACGTCTGCCAGCCGTACCGGCGCGGTGCGCAACGCGGCGAGTTCGCGCCGCTGCTGGAGTGCCTTCAGGAGGGCACCCGCCGCCATCGCGGCGAGCGCCAGTCCGACAAGGTTTCGCGATTTCACGGCGGGGTGGTGGGCGTGGATGGGGCCTTGGCCGGTTGCTCCAAGTACAGCTTCCCTTCGCGCTGAACCAGACGGTCCCCCTGGTTGGCATAGATCATCTGCACCGATCCATCGCACAAGCCCACGTCGCCGTGGATCGGGCAGCGGAGCATCACTCTCAATCGCTGCGGATCGATCTCGAATTTGCCAGGACCCGGTGCCAGGAACTCGTAGGAGCAGTTCGCGGCCGTCAACGACACCGCGTCCTTGGCGACCGGGCGCGATTCATCCGCAGGACACACCAGGACCTTGAAGTCGTCGCCAAAATACCGGGGCAATTGGATCAGTTCCGATGGGGAGTTATCCTGATTGTCCGATGCGTAGAGCCTCACGGCGAGGCCGAGTAGCTTGAGGTTGTTCACACATTGGATGCGCCATTGGCGGTCCCGCATCTGGGCCAATTCCTGCAATTCCGGCGGCTGCGACGCCTTTTGTGCGGCGATTGCCGCCTCGAGCCGGGCATTCTCGGCCTTCAGGGCTTCACCGCCTTCGAGGGCGGCGGTCAGTTGCCGGACCTTGGCCCGCAGCATTTCGAGTTCATCGAGCTCGTCTACCCGGGCTCCCGCAGTCGGGGTCGTCGCGGCCGGGCCCGCGCCCCCAGCGGACGGTGCTGGGGCACCGTCTGCCACAGGCATCACGGAAGCCGCCCGGAGGTCACGGAGTTCCAGTTCCTGAACTGCGACCACGGCCGCCAGGGCGACTGTGACCGCGCCGGGAAGCAGCACCGGCCACCACCGTTTCCAGATGGGCTCTTCAGGTTGAACGGTCACGGCCGGCCGGGGTGTCAGCACGATGCCTGCGCGCAGCGTGTCGCCCAGGTTCCGGGGTGGACGCGGGGCCGGCGCCGCGCGCAGGAGGTCTTCGATGGGATCGGGATGTTCGCTCATGGCTTTTCCGGGGCTTGCTGGGTTTCAGGGAAGAGGGGAGATGAAGAAAGAGGCGTGGAGCGCCGGTCGCTCGATCGCAGCCGGGGCTGGCCCACGGCCTTCTGCAACTCAGCGAGAGCTTGGCGCGTCCGGTACTTGACGGTGCTGGTGGCGATTCCCAAGGCGTCGGCCGTTTCCTCAATGGACAGGCCCTGGAAGTAGTGGAGATGGATCGTCTCCCGGAGCGCGGGCTCAAGGCGGTCGGCCGCGGCATACACGACGGCGGCGGCATCGGCATCCGCCACCAGGCGGTCGGGCGACGCGCCCGGATCGGCCAGCGCCAGCCACCACTCGTCCGATTGCGCGACGTTGCGGCGCTCCCGCCGAAGCCAGTCGACATAGACGTGATAGGCAATCCCGTGCAGCCAGGACGAGACCGAGGAGCGCCCGGCGAAACCGGCGAGCGATTCCCAGGCCCGGCAGAATGTGCGCTGGGTCAACTCCACCGCATTGGTGTCAGATCCGGCAAGCCGGCGGAGGAACGCGTAGATGCGTGCGTGGAAACCGTCGACGAGGCGTGCAGCGGCGTCGGGATCTCCCCGGCGTGCGGCTTCCATCCATTCTGATGCGGGATCGTTCATCGGCTTACACAGGCTTAGTCGCGGGAACCGGCGGAGGTGGACAAAAGAATTCCTCGCTGTCGCCGCTGTCTCGCCGCTGGCTACCCCCGTCCCACCCGTGCCAGCACCTCTGCCAGATACCCCAACTCCGCATCCGGATCCCCACCCTCCGGGAGCGTCTGCGAAATCTCCGCCTTCAGGATCTCACGGAACCGCTTCCGCAACCGATGCACCGCCACCTTCACCGCCGACTCCGACATCCCCAACCGTTTGCCCACGTCCAGCTGCGTCGCCCCACCGACGTCCCCGACCAACCACGGTTCCAGTGCCTCGTACAAAACCGCCTTTCCGTCTGAGACGAACTCCGCCGCCAATCGATCCAGGGCGCGCGCCATCAACGTCAGCGCCCAATCGCGATCGAACCACGCATCGCCCATTCCCTCCGCCGTATCCGCGACCTGCAACGTGGGCTCTTCCCCGTCTTCGCGGACGGCATCCAGTGACTCAGGCACCGCACCGGCGCCCCGCTTCGCCCGTGCCGCATGCTTGCGTTGGTCCAGCAGGAAGTGCTTCACAGCTCCGAGCAGATACGTCCGGAACAAGCCCTTCCCGGGATCCGCCACTCCCAGACCGCCGCGCGCCAACACGCCCGCAAAGAACTCCTGGGCCAACTCCCGGGCCGCGTCTTCGTCCCGCCCCTCGCGCTGCAGGAAGCGCCGCACCGGCTCGTAGTACGCAGCGCACAGGTCGCTCAGCGCCGCCCGTGATTCCGGCGTCGCCCCTTGCGCCCGCAGCACCAACGTCCAGCGCGTGGCCACGAAGCCGCCTGCCGTCGGCGCCTTCACTGGATTGGTTTGCTCGATGCTCATCGCAACCCCGACATCAATTCCCACCCTCGCTCACGGCTGCCGTTGGCAACGATCCCGCACCAACGGTCGTGTGCTCCAACGGCTGCGGATCCGTTCGGCGATATCCACGGATGCGTAGGTTCAAGGCCATGCGCCGCGTTCCACCCGGCGCTTCCGGATTCGTCAGCAGAATCTCCTGATCCATCCCCTCGGTCACGTCCAAGGTCAGGCTCATGGGCGGCGCCGACGCCAGCGTCAAGGGCCCCAGGTCCGCAAATCCGACTTCCGCCGTTGCTCCATCCTCCGACACCACCTTCATCACCCACCGCCCGGAAGCCCCAGCTACGGGTTCCAACTGAAAGGTGGCCCGCCCCCGCGCTGCGGTGGGTGCGAGCACATACCCGGTGAAGCCCGGGATCGTCACCTGCGGATCCTGGTCTCCCCTCACGATCTCCAACGTCGCGACCAGTCCCTTGGGCACCCGAATGGTTCCACCCACCGGTTCGTAGCCGACCTTCACCGTGGCAGGAGCTTTCGAGAATCCCTGCGACGGTTCCGAGGTGCGCGTCGTGGTCCGCGACAAACCGACGGTCGTGGTAACCAGTACCACGCCCACGACCGCCAGCACCGGCATGCAGAATGAAGCGAAGATCGCCATGGGCTTTCCGGTCAACCGGCCTTTTGAGGCTCCGATCCGCGCCCATGCGACCCAGCCGAGGATCGTTCCAACCAGACCAATCATCATCCCGGGAAGCCCCAGCAGCAGGACCGCTCGCCAACTGAGCCCCTTCCCGAACAGGATGGTCAACCCCACCGGACCCGCCGTCAGCAGGATTGCCAGCACCACCATCCCCACCGCGATCACCGCCTGTCGCGAGATCCGCGCCGGTGCCAGAACCTGGGTCGCCGCGCCAACACCGATGGCCGACGGAACGGCGCCCACTCCAACACCCATCGCCGGAGGGACTGCCCCCTGCCCCGGACTCCCCGCCACACTCTCGACCTCCGTCTTCAACTCGCCCGCGCTCTGCGGCCGCTTGTCCCGATCCTTCTCCAACGTCCGCATCACCACCTGATCCACGCGCGCTCCCACCGGCGTCGACGCCGACGGCGGATCGAATCGCCCGATGGGCAACTCGCCCGTGAGCAACTCATAAAAGACGACGCCCAACGAATAGATGTCGGCCCGATGATCCACATCGTTCGGACGTTCCAACTGCTCCGGTGCCATGTACTGCGGCGTTCCGAGGCGTGCCCCAGCCTGCGTCAGCGTGATCGACGCCCGTTCCTCCCCGATCATCTTGGCGATCCCGAAGTCGGCGATCTTCACGCCGCCCTTCCCGTCGAGGAGGATGTTCTCGGGCTTGATGTCCCGGTGGAGCACGCCCTGTCCGTGCGCGTACTGCAACGCCCCGCAGATCTGCGGAACGATCGCCAGCGCTTCCGCCGGCGAGAACCGCCCGGCCTGCATCGCCTGCCGGAGGTTCACGCCATCCACGAACTCCATCGTCAGGAAGTAGAAGTCCGCCGTGCGGCCGAAGTCATGAACGCTGACGATGTTCGGATGGTTCAGGCGCGCCAGGAACTTCCCCTCCCGGTTGAACCGCTCCGCAAACTCCGGATCCCGCCCCAGGCGGTCCGGAAGGAGCTTCAACGCCACCATGCGGTCCAGGTTCGGCTGGCGGGCCTTGAAAACGAATCCCATCCCACCGCGTCCCACCAACTCCAGTATTTCCATTTGCGGGAAGGCCGCCGCCACCTGCTCCAGCGTTGGTGCCTCGCCCAGATCAAAAGGCGCGCCACCGGCCTTCGCCTCGCTCGCCGCCCCGACCATCACGCACCGCGGACACAACCCGCGCGGCGCGTCGCCCGGCACCTCAACCCCGCATCGCGGACACGTCCTTCCAGCTTCAGTCATCTTCATCATGCCGGTTCCTGAGACATCCCCACCGCGGGGTTACAACCTGATTTCCGCCACCCGATCATCACCACCGACGTCCCGTCGCCCACGTCGTCATGCAGTTGGATGATGGAGAATGACTCGCGCAGAGGCGCAGAGACGCGGAGAAGGTGGGTTTTCCTGCCACGGTGATCAAGTCACCCAGCGGTGAGCGCGTTCAGGGGTGTTATGGCTACCGCTTTCCGGACTCGCTCAGCGTCTCTGCGCCTCAGCGCGAAGATCGACCTCATGGAGCCGGCCACGAGCTCAACCCCGCGCCCCTGCCTTCCCCGTCCGCATCCACGAGGCCAGAGCCTCGGTGCGGCTGCGGACGCCGAGCTTCCCGTACAGACCGGAGAGGTAGTTCCGGATCGTTCAGTCGGTCAGCCTCAACCGCTCGGCCAACTGCTTGTTCGAATCCCCGGCCGCGAGTCCTTCCAGCAACCGCTGCTCCTGCGGTGCCAAATCCGCACGCAATTCAAGACCCCTCCCCTTGATCCCCGCCCCGGTGCGGCCCCAGTGTGGGGCATGTTGCGGTTTGCCTTCGCCCTGCTCTTCCTCGCCACGACGCTGGCTGCCGATGTCGTCTACGCCCCTCCGCGATTCACGGACATCGGCCGTCTCGAACGCGTGACCGCCCTGTTCCCCGAGATCGACGACCTCTACCGGCGTCACGCCACCAACGAACACATCCCGGGCCTGGTGTACGGCGTGATGCTCGATGGGCAACTCGTCCATGTCGGCACCCACGGCACCGCCCACATCCTCCACGAGACGCCCGTCCACCGCGGCACCCGCTTCCGCATCGCGTCGATGAGCAAGAGCTTCACCGCGATGGCGATCCTCAAGCTCCGCGACGCCGGGCGACTCCAACTCGATGATCCCGTCGAGAAACACGTCCGGCAGTTCCGCAAGGTCCAACCGCTCACCGCCGATTCCCCGCGCATCACGCTCCGCCATCTCCTCCAGATGGACGTTGGATTCCCGCAGGACGATCCCTGGGGCGATCGCAAGCTCGCCGACACCGTCGCCCAACTCGAATCGCTCATTGCGGGGGGCCTGCGGTTTTCGAATCCGCCGGGAACGATCTGGGAATACAGCAACCTCGGATATGGGATCCTGGGCCACGTGATCACGCGCGTGTCGGGCCGGCCGTATCAGGAATACATCACCCGCGAGATCCTGCGTCCCCTCGGCATGACAAACACCGTCTGGGAATACGACCAGGTTCCCGCGGCCGACCTTGCCCTCGGTTACCGATGGGAGAAGGACCAGTGGCGGCCCGAACCGCTGCTGCACGACGGGACCTTCGGGGCCATGGGCGGATTGATCACCACGCTCGATGACTTCGCCCGCTATGTGGCCTTCCACCTCGACGCCTGGCCACCCCGTGACGACAGCGACGCCGGCCCCGTCCGCCGTGCCAGCCGACGCGAGATGCACCAGATGCACGTGTTCATCGGGGCAAGCTACGAAACGAATTCCCCGGTGGCCGCCTTGGTCGCCCGCGGCTCCGGGTACGGCTACGGACTCGCCACGGGTCTCGACTCCCAGAATGTCTTTCGCGTGCGCCACGCCGGCGGACTCCCGGGCTACGGAAGCGAGTACCGCTTCGTGCCCGACCGTGGAATCGCACTGATCGCCTTCGCCAACCGGACCTACGCGCCGATGACGGCCATCAACAGTCGTGTCCTCGACCTCATCCTGCACCGTGCGAAGCTGCCCCAGCGCGAGATCCCCGTCTCACCGTGGCTCGCCCAGCGATCGGAGCAGCTGATCCGGATCCTGCGGGACTGGTCCGCTGCGGACATCGCCGACGCGCTCGCTCCGAATGTCTTCATGGATCGCGAGCCGTCGGATTGGCAATCGCTGGCACAAGGTCACTTCGCCCGGATCGGCACACCGGTCCGGGTGGGTCCGGTTCGCCCGATGAACCAACTTCGGGCACGCGTCCGCGTCGAAGGCCCCAGCGGTGCCTTCGACCTGTTCTTCACGCTGACCCCCGAGGCGACTCCGCGCATCCAGGACATCCGGTTTGAAACGCCCTGATCTTTCCGCACACTCTTGCCCCATGAACTCCCGCCTCCCGTTGAGGTTCGTGGCCGGCCTGATGGCCTGCCTCGCGACCTTCACCACGGCCTGCGCACTCTCCTATGAGCAGCGCCAGAACCTCGTGTACGCCGAGGTCCATGGCACGGGCCTGCTCATGGACGTGTTCGTGCCGAAGGAAAAGACCAACGGCCTCGCGATCATCGATGTCGTCAGCGGCGCCTGGTACTCCGACCGCAACAAGATCCGCGACCACACCCTCGCGGGCATGTACGAAATCCATTGTGCCAAGGGGTACACGGTCTTCGCCATCAGGCCTGGCTCCAAGACGCGTTACACCGCGTTGGAGATGGACCAGCACATCAAGACGGGCATCCGGTACGTGAAATCGCATGCGAGCGAGTACGGCATCGACCCCGAGCGCCTCGGCATGACCGGGGCGTCCGCCGGCGGCCACCTCGCGACCCTGGCGGCGTTGACTCCCGCAGATGCGAAACCGGACGCCAAGAACCCGCTTGAACGATTCAGCACCCGGGTTCGCGCGGTTGGGGTCTTCTTTCCGCCCACCGACTTCCTGAACTGGAAGGAAGGTCAACCCGGCGATCCCAAGATCCTGGTTCCGCTGCTCTTCGTGGGTGGAGGTGCCGGAAAGACCGACGCCGAGATCCTCGAACAGGCGCGACTGTCCTCTCCATTCCACCGCGTCACGCAACCGGAGCCCCCGTTCCTGCTGATCCACGGCGACGCGGATCCGGTCGTGCCGATCGAACACTCGCGAAAGCTGGTGAAGGCCATCGCCGACGCTGGCGGCAAATCGGAACTGATCGTGAAGAAAGGCGGCGGGCACCCGTGGCTGACGATGATGGAGGAGGTCAAGATCCTGGCGGACTGGTTCGACCGCCAGTTGGCTGGTCCGGAATCGGACCCCACGGTGAAACCAAAACCGTGAATCCCTCACACCCCTTCTCTCATCCCTGAGAAAGGCAGGTTGGCACGCAACCCGCTTTTGAATGATTGGCGCCGGCTTATCAGCCTGGCTGTGGCAGCAGTGGAGAATTAGTTAACTGCGCTACTCAACCAACCTCCGCTGCTGCGGGGTTGGTAGGCGGGCGCCAGCGAACCGCGGCGGTTGCTCACAAGGCAACCGCCGTTTTCGTCTGGTGGGACGTCAGCGCCGCAGCGAACAACTCGTGGCTCCGGACCGCCTCAGTTGGGGATACACACCCAAACCGGTCCCCAAGAACCCCCGCACGCTCCGCGGCATAGGCCGCCCACATCTGCAGGAAGCAGTCCGGGAACCCCGCCTCGAAGATCCCGCCCGTGATCGTCGGGAACACCATCTGATGACCCAGGTCCACCCGGGACCACACCTGCTCCTTGCCCCGCTCGAAGTACCAGTACGATTTCGGCTCGGCTGTCGAGAACCGCGCACCCCCGTCGGTTCCGAGCACCTCCACCGACCACGTGTTCGTGGCTCCGGGCGCAAGCCGTTTCATCTCGAAGCGCATGGGGACCTCGCGCCCCTCCGAGACGAACTCCGTGTGGAGCATGGCATTGTCCCACGTATCGCACGGAGCCATGCCGCCCTTGCCGTCGGGCCGCTCGGTATAAACCTTCTGCAACTGCGAATAGACGCGGACGGGATTCATCCCCAGGCGGAAGGGCACATGCACGACGTGCATCCCCAGATCCCCCATGACGCCGATCTCGCCGCAGGTGCGGACCTGCCGCTTCCAGTTCACGGGCTTGCTGGGATCCAGGTCGCTGGCGTGCCAGAAGCAGGAGCGGACCTCCAGGAGCTTGCCCAGCTTGCCGGACTTCACCGCCTGGATGACGCGTTGGACACCCGGCAGGAAGGGAAACTCCGAACTGCACCGCACGAACCGCCCTGACTTCTCGGATGCCGCCGCAATCGAGCGCGACGCGGCGAGATCGATGCCGAACGGCTTCTCGGCCAGCAGATCCTTCCCCGCCGCGAGCACATCGAGGTAGAGCTTCTCATGCAGGTTGTGCGGCACGGCAACGTACACGACGTCGACGTCCGGCGACGCCAGCAACTCCCGATGATCCTGTGTCAGCAGCTTGACGCCGGGCACACCGCGGAACCATTCCAGCAACTTCGGTTGCAGGTCGCACACCGCCACCAACTCCACCCGGACCGGGAACGGTTCGAGGGCAAACCACCGACCAAAGGCACTCGCCGCTTCCCGTCCCATCAAACCGCCACCAATAATGCCGACGCGCATCGTGTTGCTCATGTAATGCCAAACCTTCGTCCGGAATCCACAGACGGCGCAAGCCTGCCACGCGCGGAGTACGGGATGGCGACGTCCTCGTTGCCGGTCGAGCGCCTTTCCCGAGGCGATGAGGACATCGCCGCCCCGAAACCTCGTCCAACAGCAGCCCTGTCAACCCGCGCCCAGCGATTCCCCTCACGGGCTGCCATGGTCCCCGCGCGCAACGGGGTGGCGACGTCATCGTCGCCAGTCCAGGGCCTGTCCAAAGGCGATGAAGACATCGCCGCCCCGAAACCTTTTCCAAGGGTGGCCGTGTCAAGATGCGCCCATCGACCCCGGTTCATGGCTGGGATCGCCTCGGCACTGCTGGCGCTGCCGATCTTGGCAGATCCAGCCACCGCGCCAGGTTCTCCTGCCTGGCACCTCGCCCAGGCGTTGATTCCCCGGCATCCGTGGCTCGGCGACATTCCACCGATCGGCCGGTCCCTCCCGTTTCTGGAAGGCATCGTTGCGGAGGATTCCCTGCCGGACAGTCTGCGGGCGTCCGCACTCGCCCATCTTCCTGCGCCCATCCTTCGCCAGCGGTTACCCAACCTCATCCGCGGAATCACCCATTCCACCCCGCCATTACAGCACGCCTCCGTGTGGGCGCTCGGCCTCGCCGGCGGAATGGATGCCGCCCATGCCTTGGAGTCCCTCGTCGGTGCGCCGTCCAGGCCGGCCCCGCTGCGTGCCGACGCCCTCGTGGCCCGCGCGATGGCGTCCACGCATGATCTCCGCTTCGCCCACGCCTTCACGAACGCCCCCGAACCCGAACTTCGCCACGCGGCACAGCTCGTCCTCGGCCAGAATCGCGACGCCGAGGTCCGACCCCGCCCCACCACGACTGCCGCGTGGATCGAGGCCACGACCACAGGGGGCGATACCGACCGTGGGCGTCGCCTCTTCCTTTCGCCCCAGATTGGCTGTGCCAAATGCCATGCCTTTGAAGGTCGTGGATCCCTTGCCGGGCCCAACCTCGGTCCCCTTCCCGTCCCATCCACACGGGCCCACCTCGTCGAATCCATCCTCGAACCTTCCCGGCGGATCACGGACGGCTTCCAGGCGTACGCCCTGACCACGCGCGACGAAATCACCCTGACTGGCACCCATCTGGAACGGCATCCGGACGGCTCCGCATCGTTCCGCGCGGCCTCCGGGCAACGGATCACGGTTCCTGCTGCCGACATCGTTTCGATCGCTCCGCTGGACAGTTCCCTGATGCCCGAGGGCCTGGTGGAGATCCTCACGCCTGACGATCTCCGCGACCTCCTGCGTTATCTGACCGAAGTGCAGCCTTGACCCGCGGCGCTGGCCCGGGCATTTAATTCACAGAATGTGCGCGAAGCTTGTAAGTTTCCTCGTAGTAGGCGGGTCCACCGCCGAGGGAACTTGTCGCGCCTGAACACGCTTTCACAAGAACCCACGGCTGCGAGGGCCGTGGGTTTTTTATTGGCCACGACCAGCGCCGCCAGCAGCAAAGAAGATCGACACCATGAGCACTGCCACTGCCAAACCGAATCCTGAGACCAAGCGCGAAATCGGGCCGCTGATGTTCGGCCGCGACATCTTCGTCGAGGCCCTCGAACGCGCCGGCGTCGAGGTCATCTTCGCCTATCCGGGCGGGGCTTCGATGGAACTGCACCAGTCGCTGACGAAGTCGAAGATCCGCACGATCCTCCCCCGTCATGAACAGGGCGGATCGTTCGCCGCCGAAGGGTACGCCCGCGCCACCGGCAAGGCGGGCGTGTGCATGGCCACCTCCGGCCCCGGAGCCACGAACCTCGTCACGGCCATCGCCGACGCGTTCATGGACTCCACCCCGCTCGTCGCCATCACCGGCCAGGTGCCGCAGGCGATGATCGGCCGCGGTGCCTTCCAGGAGACCGACATGATCGGCGTCACGATGCCGATCGTGAAGCACTCGTATCTCATCACGGACATCAACGACATCCCACGGATCGTCGCCGAGGCCTTCTACATCGCCGAGTCCGGCCGGCCCGGTCCCGTGGTCCTCGACTTCCCGAAGAACGTCCAACAGCAGAAGGCCCAGCCCATCTGGCCGACCCGCGAGGAAATCATCGCCGGTCTCCGTGGCTACAAGGCGGACATCCACGCGGGCGACCTCGAACTGAACGAGATCATCGGCCTCATCGAGAAGTCCGAGCGCCCGGTCCTCTACGTCGGTGGCGGCATCATCACCGGTGGTGCGTCCGAGGAACTCCTGAAGCTGGCCGAGTCCTGCAACATCCCCGTCACGACCACGCTGATGGGCATCGGCGGGTTCCCCGAGGAGCATCCGCTCTCGTTGCGCTGGCTGGGCATGCACGGTGCGGCCTTCGCCAACTGGGCCGTCAACGGCGAGTACGTGCAGCGCAAGTCGCCTGCGGAACCGCTGGTGAAGCTCAAGGACGGTGCCGACCTGTTGATCGCCTGCGGCGTCCGCTTCGATGACCGCGTCACCGGCGCGTTCTCCGAGTTCGCCAAGCACGCGACCATCGTTCACATCGACCTCGACAAGTCGGAGCACAACAAGAACAAGCGGGCACACCTCGCCGTGCACGGCGACGTCAAGGACGCCTTCCGCCGCATCAACCAGTTGATCGAACGCCGCGGTGGGATCCAGAAGCGCTTCGAGCCCTGGCACGCGCAGATCGCCGAGTGGAAGGCCAAGGCCCCCTTCCAGTACACGAGCAAGTCGATGATCGTGGACTCCGACCACATCAAGCCCCACGCCAAGGACGGCGAGGAGTTCATCCTCCCGCAGATGGTCATCGAGGAACTCCACAAGCTCACCGGCGGTGACGCCATCATCACCACCGGCGTCGGCCAGCACCAGATGTGGGCCGGCCAGTGGTACAAGTACAAGAACCCCCGCCAGTTCATCACGTCGGCCGGTCTCGGCTCGATGGGCTACGGTTTCCCCGCCGCGCTCGGTGCCAAGGTGGCCCGCCCGGACAAGCAGGTCATCGACATCGACGGTGACGGCTCGTTCCTGATGAACATCCAGGAACTCGCCACCGCCCACGTCGAGAAGATCGCCGCCAAGGCCATCATCCTGAACAACCAGCACCTCGGCATGGTGGTGCAGTGGGAAGACAACTTCTACGGCGGCAACCGCGGCCATACCTACCTTGGCAACCCGGACTCCCGGACGTCCGTCTATCCGGACTACGTCAAGGTCTGCAACAGCTTCAACGTGCCCTGCGAACGCGTGATCTACCGCAAGGACCTCCGCGCGGCTTTGGAGCGTATGCTGGCGTCCGAGACGGCCTACGTCCTCGACGTCGTCACGCCGTACACCGAGCACGTCCTTCCGTTCATCCCGGCAGGCCGCACCGTGGCCGACATGATCTGGAAGTAGTCCACCGCGCTTGCGGCGCAGCGGATCCGTGGCACTTCAAGGGCCATGTCGTCTGCTTCGCCGCGCGTCTGGTTCATCACGGGTGCGTCCTCCGGTTTCGGTCGCGCCCTCACCGAGGTCGCCCTCTCCCAGGGCGACCTCGTCGTTTCCACAGCCCGCAATCCGGATTCCCTCGCCGATCTCGCCGCCCGGGTCCCCGATTCCCTCCGGGTCCTGCCGCTCGATGTCACGCAAGCCGCTTCGATTCCCGGCGTCGTCCAGCAGGCCATCGCCGAATTCGGGCGTATCGACGTCCTCGTGAACAACGCCGGACGCGGCCTCATCGGAAGCGTCGAGGAAACCTCGGACGCCGAGACGCGCGCCATTTTCGAGACCAACTTCTTTGGTCCCGCCGCCGTCCTTCGGGCCCTGCTGCCGCACTTCCGCGAACGGAAGGCCGGCCACATCGTCCAGATGGGTGCCGCCGCCGCCATCGCCAACTACGCCGGCTTCGGAGCCTACGGCGCCGCCAAGGGCGCCCTCTCCAGCCTCACGGAATCCCTCGCGCAGGAACTCAAGCCCCTCGGCATCCGCGTCACGCTCGTCGAACCCGGTCCCTTCCGGACCGATTTCGTCGGACGTTCCATGACCCGGGCCGCAACCTCGCTACTGGACTACGCCAACACCTCCGCCCGATTCGGCCAGTACCTGGCGAAGATCGACGGCAAGCAACCCGGCAACCCGATCCTCGCGGCCGAAGCCATCGTGAAGCTCGTGCACTCCGGCGAGGCTCCGCTGCGTTTCGTCCTCGGTCGCTACGCCATCGACAAGACCCGGAAAACCTTCGCCGCCCGCGAACGCGAACTCGCCCAGCACGAAGCCGCCGGCGCCGCCTGCGACGGCCCGTGATCCGTCTCGCCTCGTAGACGCCGACGT
>JAIXZE010000426.1 GCA_027489875.1 Verrucomicrobiales bacterium | reverse complement strand
GGCAGGATTTCGCGGAAGGCCATCTCGGCGTTGTCCCACTGGGCTTCGCCCCAGAAGTCGTCGAGGAGGATGAATCCGCCGTTGTCGAGGTACTTGCGGAGGGCGACGGCTTCGTCGGGGTTGATGGTCAGGGCACCGGGTTCGACGATGTAGAGGAAGGGGTAGCGGGCGAGATCGGGGTCGGTGGCGTGAAGGAGACGACCGTCGGGGCTGACCCGGAGGGACGTCATCTGCTGGAGGCGGAAGGACAGGTTGAGGTCGGAGTCGGGGCAGTCGATGGCCCACCCGCCGCGGCGGAGGCCGTTGTGCTCATACTTCATGCGGGTGAAGGTGAACACGTCGGACTCGAACCCGGTGGTGTTGGTCCAGGTGGGCGTTTTGGTGGAGTGGTTTTCGATCTGGCGGGCGGTGGTGGCATCCGGCGGGATGTAGCTTTCGCTGCCGCCGCCCCAGCCGCGACGGCCGCGCCATTGGGCGAACGCGACGGAGGCGCTGAGCAGGAGGAGGGCGAGGGCGAGCTTGCGATGGGAGGCCGGAGGTTTCACGGGCGCTCAGTGGGTCATCGTGTAGTAGATGATGTTGATGCCGAGCGGGAACGCGATCTTCTCGGAGAAGTTGTGGAAGTAGTAGTCGTTGTCGTTCTCGCGTTCCCAGCCGTCGGCGGTGTCGGTGTTGTGGAGGGCAAGGACCATGAGGCGGCCCTGGTCGTCGGCGATGCCGCGGTGGTGGACCTCTTGGCCGTCCTCACGTTCCCAGGTGACGCCGGTGTGTTCAGAGCTGGTGCCCTTGCCGACATTGGCGTTCTGGTGCTTTGCGGTGATCTCGAACACGCCGTGGTAGAGCGGATGGGAGAGCGGAAGTTCAAAGAACTTCCGGTCGGGAAAGACGGCGCGCAGGGCTTCCTCGCAGTTCGCCCATTCCTGTTCCCCCCAGAAGTCGTCCATCAGCAGGAATCCGCCATTGAGAAGATGTTTGCGGAGGGCGGTGGCTTCCTCGTCGGTGACGTGGAGGGCTCCGGGGGCGGAGATGAAGAGGAAGGGGTAATTGACGAGCTCGGGATCGGTGAGCCGGATGATGCGACCGTCGGCCTCGACGCGGAGGGCCGTCATCTGCTGGAGGCGATAGGAGAGGTTGATGTCGCAGTCGGGGAGGTCGGTGGTCCAGCCGCCGGTGCGGCGGTTGCGGAGGGCGAAGGGGTTCTTGTCGTAACGGACGCGGGCGAAGGTGAAGAGTTCCTTCTTGAAGGCGGGAGGATTCGTCCACGACGGCATGTCCTCGGCGGTGCGCGTTTCGACCTCGCGGGCGGTCTTGACGTCTTCGGGGACGAAGAGCTCGCCGCCGCCGATGGGGCCGGAGCGGCGACCGGAGCCCTGGGCGAGGAGGATGCCGGCGGGTACGAGCGCACAAGCGAGGGCGAGCGCGATGGCACCGGCACGGGAGCGGAGGGTGGTGCGGAAGGCTGGCATCACAGGGGCGAGAATTTGGGCTTTGGGGACGGGGGCGTCGGCGACGCGGCCGGAACCGCGGACTGAAGATCGAGGAGGAGGCGGAGCGCGTGGCGATGGCGCGGGGCTTCCTCGAGGGATTGGAGGACGTGGCGCTTGGCGACGACGGGATCGGAGGGCTTGAGGAGACGGGCGAGCTGGAAGTGGGTGTCGGCCGGGTTGGGCGGATCGAGTTTGAGGAGGGTCTGGTAGGCGCTGATGGCGGAGGTGGTGTTGCCGGTGGCTTCGCTGGCTTCGGCGAGATAGCGGTAGGGCGCGGGGACGAGCGGATTGACGCCGAGGTAGCGGGTGGCGTTGGTGAGGACCTGCGGCCAGTCGCGGACAGCGGCAGCGAGTTCCATGAGCCGGAGGTAGACGTCGGGCGATTCGTGGTCGAGGGCGGCGGCCTGGATGAGGACGGCGCGTTCCTCGTTGGTTTCGCCGAGGGAACGGTGGACGAGGGCGAGTTGCGGCCAGGCGGATTCGGCACCGCCCTGCGTGGGGAAACGTTCGACGAGGGTCAGGAGCGGGGCTTTCGCGGCCTTCCAGTCCTTCGCGGCGATGGCGCGCGCGGCGGTGAGCCGGAGGGCGTAGTAATTGGACGGGTGCGAGCGGCTCCATTCGGCGACGGAGGGGCCGGGTTCGTCGCCGGGCTTGTTCTCGGGGGGCTTGTCCCATTCGAGGGACGGGCCGATGCCCTTGGCGACGCCAACGGCGAATTCCTTGAACTGCTTTTCGAGGTCGGCGATGGGCGCGACGTGCTTGGCGAGGGCGGCGTTGATCTCGGTGCCGTCGCGCAGGTCATTCAGGACGCGGCGGAGGGAATCGATGCCGTGGCGCTGGATGATGTAGTCGATGACGAGGTGGGACTGGAAATAGGCGAACTGGAGGTGGAAGGGGGACTTGGGGGCGAGGAAGGCACCGCTGAGCTGGGCGACCGGCGTCATTTCGCCGCCGACGATCATGGAGCGGTAGCGCGGGCTGAAGCGCTGGCCCCAGGAGGGGTTTGCCTGGAATTCCTCGTAGACGGAGATGCCCTCGGAGAGCCAGCGCGGCATGCGGTTGGCCGTGAGCTGGAGGGTGATGACATGGGTGTACTCGTGCCAGAGGACGGCCTCCCAGTTGGCACCCATGCCGCGGGTGGCGGCGGGGCCGTTGGCGGTGACGACGCGACCGAAGCAGACGCCGAGGAAGCCGGGATTGTCCGGCATTCCAAAGGTGCGGACGCCGAAGTCCTTCTGCTCGGCGAAGATTTCGACGATGGTCGGGGACTTGGGCTGGATGCCGTACTTGGTGGTGAGCACGGAGCGGGCGCGTTCGAGCAGGTTGAGGACGCGCGGGCCGTAGATCTCGGCTTCGCGGGACGTGAGCCGGATGAGGAAGTGCTCGTTGGTCAGGGTCGCGTACTTCCGCATGGTGTCGCGGAGGGTGACGAGGTTGTACGCGGCGACGTCGTAGGCGTCGCGGCTGTGGACGTCGTCGGCGAGACGCCAGCCTTCGTCCTCTTCGCCGAGTCGCAGGAGATCGGAAGCGAGGGCGGATTTGGCGGGAAGGAAGGCGGGGTCGAAGGCGAGGGCCTGGCGCTGGTGTCGGGCACCCTCGGCGAAACGGTACTTGCGGGAGAGCTTGAGGCCGATGAGGTGATCGACGCGGGGGTTGGTGGGCCAGTGACGGAGGGCGGTTTCGCGGGCTTTGGATTCGGCGTCGGCGTCGTTGCGGAGATGGGCAAGGACGGCGCGGAAGGCCCAGGCGTCGGGATGGACCGGGTTGATCTCGTCGATGGCCTCGAGGTTCTTGGTCGCGGAGGCGTAGTCTTCGGCGTCGATCTGGTGATCGGCGAGGAGCAGGAGGCTGGGAATGTGGCGTTCGTTGATCCGAAGGGCATTTTCGAGGGATTCGACGAGTACGGAGCGATCGCCGTCGAGGTGGGCCAGGGCGAGGCCGTAATGGAGGTCGGGATCGGTGGGGTGCTGCTTGAGGCCTTCGGCGAAGGCGCGGCTGGCGAGGTTGGCGTCGTGCTTCTCGAGGGCGATTTCGCCGCGCGCGAGGTAGGTGTCGATCAGGGTCGGGTCGGCCTGGCGGACTGGAGCGAGGACGCGGTCGAGGACGACCTTGGGATCGGCACCGAGGTGGAGGGCGGCACGGCCGAGGGCGACCATGCTGCGGGGATCGTTGATCGGGGCGGACTGGGAGGAGACGAGCATCCGGATGTCGTCGAGGTATTCGGAGGCCCGGTTGGTGTCGCCCGCGGCAAGGCAGGCCTGGCGACCGACCCAGCGCAGGCGGAGGCTGCGGCGGTTCAGGGCGACGGCGTTGGTGATGGCGTCGCGGGCCTCGGTGTATTGGCCGACCGTGAGCAGGGTCTGGGCGAGGAGGGCGTGCCAGTCCTCACCGCGGGCACCGTCGTCGAGTGCGGTGCGGATGAGTTTGATGGCCTTCTTGTATTCGCCGGTGCGGATGAGTTCGCGGGCGTCGTCGGGCGTGGGATCGGCGGCGGTGGCGGTGGATGGCAGGAGCGTCAGGAAGACCGCGGTCAGCAGGCCGAAGAACGGGCCGAACAATGGGCCGAAATGCCGGAGAAAACGGGGGGTGCGGGGCTGGGACTCCGGGTGGACGCGACGCGAAGCCTCCGCCGGTGAGGGCGGGGTTTCCACGCCCGTGAAATCTCGGTGCGGAGCCATGTGCGGAAAGTGCTCCCGAACCTGTCGGAGGACAAGCCGCGGGGCGCAGGAATCGAGACCCGGAAAGAGGTGGGGAGGTTACGGGGGGAGTTCCCAGTTCCCAGTTGCCAGTCAGTTGCGGGACGGGACGGAGGATCAGGCCTGCCGCGGTGGCGATGATCGCATCGCCTTGAGAGAAACAATGCAAAGGCGACGAGGACGCCGCGGCCCCGTTCCGCTCCTGCGCATGCAGGAAACTGGGAACTGGCGACTTGGAACTGATCCCGCCGGGTGAGGGCACCCGGCCTTCAGTTCGGGGGTCAACGATTGGCCCGGTTGAGGGGGTCCCAGAATTCGGAGTTGATGAGGCCGCGGGCGCCGCCGGAGACGGGGTCGACGGGGGGATTGATCTGGGAATCCTTGCGGATCTCGGCGTGGCCGTCGGCGAAGCTCAGGGAGCCGCCGGTCTTGTGACGGAGGAAATCGACGCCTTCATATCCCTTGGTCGTGGAGGCGCGGGAATCCATGCAGGACGAGGGCCACCAGAGGGAACTGGACCATTCCTTGTTCTGGGTGGGCATGGTTTCGCCGGTCTCCATGGTGCGCGAGGGATTGACGATCTGGGTGCGCTTGAACCAGGGGGCGACACTGAAGGCCACGCCGCCGACATTCATGGTCTCCGGACCGTACGGATGGCGCGAGAGGAAGAAGGCGTTCATGCCGTAGCCGACGAAGTGGGCGTCGAACTTCCAGAACCAGTCGATGCCGTTGTCGCGGCGTTTCCCCTTGAGGGAGGGGCAGCGGAAGATGTTGGTCATGGGCCGATTGTTATAGCCCTGGATGGTGACGCCCCACCAGTTGGTGAGGATGACCTGGCTCTGGCCGTTGGGGAGGTTGCCGTTGCGATGGCCGGGGTAGACGTCCTTGTTGTCGTCTGTGTAGAGGCGCATCAGCAGGGCGATCTGCTTGTCATTGTTGAGGCAGGCGATGGCCTCGCCCTTGGCCTTGGCGCGTCCGAGGGCCGGAAGGAGCATCCCGGCGAGGATGGCGATGATCGCGATGACGACGAGAAGTTCGATCAGGGTGAAGCCTTCGCTGCGCGGGCGAGGGAGGGAGTTCATGCGGGGGAGAGTGAAGGGTTGAGATGCCAGTTGCCAGTTGCCAGTTGCCTGCGCCGGGTGGGGGCACCCGGCCTTCAGATGGAGATTCTGAAGGCTGCGTGCCCTCACGCGGCGGTATTGAAGATGCGCCGGGTGGGGGCACCCGGCCTTCAGCTACGGTTGGGGGGCCTCGAAGGCGTAGAGGTGGGTGTGGGTGCGGAGGTAGAGGCGCTTGCCGACGAGGGCGGGCGTGGCGGCGATGCGCTCGCCGAAATCGGCGGTGTGCAGGACCTCGGGCTTGGTGCCGCCCGCCTTGATCACGCTGAGCTTGCCGTCGAGGGAGGCGACATAGATGCGGTCTTCGGCTCCGACGGGCGACGCGTAATAGGATCCGGTGGTTCCGATGCGTTCCTGCGCGTAATGCGGTTGGCCGGTGGTGGGGTTGACGCAAGTCATCAGGCCGCCGTCGCGGATGATATAGAGCCGGTCGCCAAGATGGAGGGGGCAGGGGACATAGGGCAGGCCACGGGTGTATTTCCATGCGACATGGGTCTGGGTGATGTCGCCCTTGCCGCCCGGCTTCACGGCCAGGAGGACGTTTTCGCCGCGCTTCATCAATCCGCCGATCGCGTCCCAGTCGGCTTTGTCGAGACGGCCGTTGCGGTCGATGTCCTGGACCTTGAACCACGCCTCGCCGGCACCGAATTCCTCCATGGAGATCCAGCCGTCGCCGTTCTTGTCCTGCTTCTCGACGGTGCTTTCCCAGCTGGGCCACGGGGAATCGGCCTTGCCGGGAGACCAACCGGCGAAGAAGAGGAGACCGTCGCCGATCACCGGCGTGGTGCAGGTGTAGGCGGGGAGGCCGTGCAGGATCCAACGCTCCACGCCGGTGGACGGATCGTAGCCCCGCATGGTGATCGCGCCGGCGACGACAACGTCGGTGGTCTCGCCCTGACGCCACACGATCGGTGTGCCGTAACTGGTGACGCGGTCGGGGCGGGCGGTTTCCCACAGCTTCTTCCCGGTCTTGGAATCGAAGGCGAGGATCGAGGACCCGGTGATGTGGTCGCGGTTCACAATCACGCGTCCCTCGTGGATCAAGGGGGAGGAACCCGATCCGAAGTTGCCGGCGGTTTCGGCGACCGGCAGTCGGTGACGCCAGAGTTCGCGTCCGTCGAGGTCGTGGACGATGACGCCGAAGGAACCGAAGTAACTGGCGACGACATGGCCATCGGTGACGGCGGTTCCGGCGGCGGGGCTGCCTTCGGTGAGGTGGTACTCCTCGAACTTCTCCGGGGTGACACCCTGGGACCACAGGAGTTTGCCGTCGGCGGTGGCGTAGGCGCGGGTTTCGAGCGCGCCGGCGTTGAAGGTGGTGAGGAACAGGCGGTCGCCCCAGACGGTCGGGGACGAGGGGGAGGGCGGTACCTCGACGGACCACGCCACGTTTTCCTTGGGGCCGATCCTGGTCGGGGGCTGGGCGTCGGCCGCGGTGCCGGCGCTGTTGGGGCCGCGGTATCCAGGCCATGAAGGCGTGGCAGCCGCGAGGGCCATCGGGATCATCCATGGAACCATCCGGAGCAGCGTCGAATTCACGTCTTGAGTGGGCGGTGTCCGGCGGAGGGAATCAACCGGGAAACCGGGGTGGGGTGGGGGAGTTGGAAGTTTGAAGTTTTAAGGGGGCGGGGACTCTCCATCCACAGCCTCGTGAACTTGTCTGCCACGTGGGGGATGGTTTCGGGGTGGCGATGTCCTCATCGCCGTGGGAGGGGTGTTGGAACGGCGACGAGGACGTCGCCTCCCCGTTCCGGAGGCCTTCAAACCTGAAACTTCAAACTTCAAGCTTTCCTACCGAGTTAAGGATGCGCCGCGTGGGGGCACGCGGCCTTCAAACTTCGAACTTCCCTACCGTGGCGGGGATGGGGATAGCGTGGCGGCCTGCTTACGATGAATTCCCGACGATTGCATGGGTTGGTGGCGGCGACGCATACGCCGTTCCGCGCGGATGGTTCCATGGACCTGGCGGTGGTGGAGCGTCAGGCGGAACACCTGAAGGTGGGAGGCGTGGGGTTTGTGTTCGTCGGGGGGACGACCGGTGAGAGCGCCTCGCTGACAGTGGAGGAACGTCGGTTGCTGACGCAGCGGTGGAGCGAGGTGGTGCCGGGCACGGGACTCGGATTGGTGGTGCACGTGGGCGCGAATTGCATCGCGGATTCGCGGGCGCTGGCGGCGCATGCGGAATCGGTGGGGGCGGTGGCGATCTCGGCGCTGGCACCGAGTTACTTCAAGCCGCGTTCGCTGGACGTGCTGATCGCGTGTTGCGCCGAGGTGGCGTCGGCGGCCCCGGCGACCCCGTTCTATTACTACGACATTCCCGTGCTGACGGGCGTGAGCTTCCCGATGGTCGATTTCCTGGAGAAGGCTCCCGAGAAGATCCCGACGCTGGCGGGGCTGAAGTTCACGAATCCGGACCTGATGGCCTACCAGTTCTGTTTGCGGTCGGGGGGCGGGCGATGGGACCTGCCCTTTGGCGTGGATGAACATTTCCTGGGGGCTCTGGCGATGGGCGCGCGTGGTGCGGTGGGGAGCGGGTTCAACTTTGCGGCTCCGATCTATCGGCGGTTGCTCGCGGCGTTTGGCCGTGGGGATCTGGAGTCGGCGCGGGTGGAACAGTTCCGCGGGGCGCAACTGGTGCAGCTGTTGGTGCGCTACGGATACATGGGCGGCGCGAAGGCGGTGATGGAAATGCTCGGGGTGCCGGTGGGGCCGGCGCGGTTGCCGAACACGAGCCTGGACGCGGCGCAGAAGGCGCAGTTGCGCGCGGAACTGGAGACCCTCGGCTTCTTCGATTGGGTGCGCGCATGATCCCGGATCTGTCGACGTTGGAAGGACGGAAGGCACTGGCAACATTCCATCGTCGGGCGCTGCTGGAGGACGTGATGCCTTTCTGGCTGCGACACGGGATGGATCGCGAGCACGGCGGGATCCTGACCTCGCTGGATCGCGACGGAACGATCCTGGACACGGACAAGAGCGTGTGGTTCCAGGGACGCGCGGCGTGGATGTTCTCGACGCTGCATCGGACGGTGGAGCCGCGCGCCGAGTGGCTGGAAGCGGCGCGTTCGTGCGTGGAGTTCTCGCGGAAGCACTGCCATGCGCCGGACGGGAAGATGTACTTCAGCGTCACGCAGGACGGACGACCGTTGCGGATGCGTCGGTACGTGTACAGCGAGGCGTTCGCGGCGATCGGGGCGGCGGCGTTTGCGCGGATTTCGAACGACGGACGCGCGGCCGAAGAAGCGTGGGCGCATTTCGCGACGTATCTGCGGTACTCGTTTGAACCGGGCGTGATGGCGCCGAAGTCGGAGCCGACGCGTCCCTCGAAGGGGCTGGCGGCCCGGATGATTGCGATGGTGACCGCGCAGGAGTTGCGGTTGTTGCTGGGCGACGGGGTCGTGCGCGGGGCGACGTGCACCGAGTGGGTGGACCGTTGCGTCGACGAGGTGGAACGGGATTTCCTGAAGCCGGAGCATCGGGCGTTGATGGAGATGGTGACCCCGGAAGGCGGGGTGATCGATCATCACGACGGGCGCACCTTGAACCCGGGGCATGCGATCGAGTGCGCGTGGTTCGTCATGCACGAGGGACGCGTTCGGAAGGATGCGCGGTTGGTCCGGTTGGGAACGACGATCCTCGATTGGATGTGGGAACGGGGCTGGGACCGGGAACACGGCGGGCTGCTGTACTTCACGGACCTGAAGGGATTGCCGGTGCAGGAGTACTGGCACGACATGAAGTTCTGGTGGCCGCATTGCGAGACCCTGATTGCGACGCTGCTGGCGTGGTCGCTGACGGGGGAGGAACGGTACGCGACGATGTACCGGGAAGTTCACGCGTGGAGCTTCCGTCATTTCCCGGATCCCGAGCATGGCGAGTGGTACGGGTACCTGCATCGGGATGGGCGGGTGTCATCGCGGGCGAAAGGCACCTTGTGGAAGGGGCCGTTCCACCTGCCGCGCATGCTGTGGTATTGCGCGGATCTGGCGGATGGGGTGGGGG
>JAIXZE010000434.1 GCA_027489875.1 Verrucomicrobiales bacterium | reverse complement strand
GGCGTTGCAGCCGATAGCCCCGGGTCGTGCGAAGCACGCACCCGGGGAATGGCGTGTCGATTGTGAATCCGCACCCCGGAGGGGTGCGAAGATCCGGCAGTCTGCAACCCCTGCCGGGGCAGGTGACTCCTTGAGTCACCCAAACCCGGGGTTGCTTCGCACCCCCGGCTATCCGCTTCAACGCCTCCGGTGTACCCAGGAGGCACCCCCTTGGACTTCCGATGTCAGAACCTGCGATGACAACTTTCAACCAGGACGTGACATTGCCCCGAAGGGGCAAAGGGTGAAACCCCGGAGACCGCGCCACACAACGTCCTCCGTGCCCTGAAAGGGCACACGGAACAGGGTGCATGTGGTCACCGTTCGCCCCGTTGGGGCGAGGTGGCATGGGGGTGGGGTGACCCAGGGTTCCGCTCCGCTCCACCCTGGGCTTTCTCCGTGCGCCGCGTTGCGGCGGGGGCGGGCGCGGGAGTCGCTGCCGACGTAAACTGAAGGCCGGGTGCCCTCACCCGGCGCATCCCATCAACCGCCGCGTGGGGGCACGCGGCCTTCAACCCTGAATCTCACTCCCCCAGCGCTCCGGTACAGCTGCTCCCGCCTCCGGCCGTACACGCGAAACAATGGGATCCCGTCGCGATGGACCGCCCCACCAGTTCCTCCGGGGTGATTTCCCACAACCGACGGGGCTCGCCGCCGGCGTCCAGGCCGAGCATCTGGTTGAAGTCGCAATCGTAGATCTCGCCCCGATAACCCACGCTCAGCGTCGAGCGGCACATGAGACCTTCCAGTGTTGAGGGATTGAACGACGACACCAGCAACTCCTGATACGCCTCCAACTCCCCGCGGTTCCGCAGGTCCTCGGCAAACCGGGCGATGGGCTGGTTCGTGATCGTGTACAACCCGGTGAATTCGATCCCGAAGTTCGTCCGCAACGCCTCCCGATAATCTGCCTCCAGTTCCGCCTGTGGTCCCGGAAGCGTTGGCCCCACGGGATTGTACACCAGATGCAGCGGCAACCGCGTCCCGTACCCGACCGCATTCAACAACCGCAACCCCTCGATGCTCCGCTCGAAGACGCCATTCCCGCGCTGGCGACGGACATTCTCGACTGAATAACAGGGCAGCGACGCGATGACCTCGACCGCGTGTTCCGACAGGAACCCCGGCAGATCCTCGAAACCCGGCTCGGTGAGGATGGTCAGGTTGTTGCGATCAATCACCCGGCACCCGGCGCTCCGCGAGACCTCCACCAGAGGCCGGAACCATTCGCTCAATTCGGGCGCGCCACCGGTGATGTCCACGACCGGTGGCCGATGCCGTTCGATCCATGCGGCGATCAGCGCGTACGTGGCGGCGTCCATCATCTCGGTGCGCCACGGGGCGGCTTCCACGTGGCAATGACGGCAGGCCTGATTGCAGCGCCGTCCGACGTTCACCTGCAAGGTCTGGAGCGGTACCCGACCCAGCGAAAATCCGGCACCGGCCAGCGCGTTCTGAAAACCGGGAGCCGACACTTCGGAATCACTCACAGGTGCCACCCCCACAGCAGTTCGATGCCGCGGTGGTCAACCGGAAGCCGGCTCCCTTCGTCTGGCGCGGCGACCGGACCCCCATTTCCTGCCAGATCGAAGGCGCAGCGGGAGTCGCGACCGTTGGAACGGCCGGCGCAACTTCCGCGACTTCACCCGCACCCGCCCGCGGCGGCACCGGAATGAAGTGGCTCGCGAACGGCTCCCGCTGCAACGCGCCAAACGTGCGATCCGAAACAGCGATGCGGTCCCCGCGACGGAACCGTCGCCCCGCATCATCGATCACCTCGCGGAACGGCCCGCGGTAGATCACCGCCTGCAAGCGATCCGTCTCCGGACCCGGCTCCGCGCGGAAGGCCTCCACCGTCACCGACCGGAACTCGATGCCTTCAACCGTCTGCCAGGGATCCGTGTCCCGTTCGAGGATCCGCACGCCCACCAGGCCCGCCTCCTCGAACGCGCGGACGAACTGGTCTTCCCGGAGCGCACCGCTCAGGCAACCACTCCAGAGCGTCGCGTCCTGTTGCAACGCGAGGGGAATATCCTCGTCGGAGACGATGTCCGAGATCACCGCCCGGCCGCCGGGCTTCAACACCCGCGCGATTTCGCGGAAGAGCCCCTGCTTGTCCCGCGGATCGACCAGGTTCAGGACGCAATTGGAGACCACGACGTCCACGGATCCATCCGGAACCAATGGACGCTCGCGTCGCAACCGATCGGCCAGCGCCATGGCCTGGAGAAACGCCCCGCTGCCGGCCAGGGGACGGCCCGCCAGCTCCGATTCCAACAGGTCGAGGTCGAGTTGCAGATCCTGGATGCGACCCTTGCGGAACTCGACGTTCGCATGACGCACCGCCTGGGCGACAATCGGCGCGTTGCGGCGTGCGACTTCGAGCATCGCGTCGGTCATGTCCACCCCGATCACCTTGCCCGACGGCCCCACCACCTGAGAGGCGATGAACGCGATCTTTCCGGTGCCGCTGCCGAGATCCAGCACCGTCTCGCCCGGCTTCAACCATTGCGAGGGATCGCCGCACCCGTAGTCCTTCTCGATTACCTCCGTCGGAATGGCCCGGAGGTACTGCGGGTTGTACTTCACCGGGCAGCACAACGCGGCCTCGGACCGCTCGGCGGCCTTGGAGTACCGCTCCTGGACCGCGCTCTCGACAGGGGTGAGGGACATGGAGACCTGGGGTTACTTGCCAGCCATCAACCGCTCGATGTCATCCGCCTCGATGGGGATGTCGGCCATGAGATCCACCACGCCGTTCTCGGTGATGAGGACGTCGTTTTCGAGGCGCACCGCCATGTTCTCCGCGGGGATGTAGATCGCGGGCTCGACGGTCATCACCCATCCCGGAGCAAAGGGCTCGTTGAGGAATCCGACGTCGTGGACGTCGAGACCCAGCGGATGCCCGTTGCCATGCATGAAGTACTTCTTCACCGCCTTCTTCATGGGGTCATCCACCGTGACCGAGATCTGCGCCTCGGTGAGCAAGCCCAGGCCCACGCATTCGCGGGCGACCAACTCCTCCGCCTCGGCCTGCCACTGACGCCACTTCTTGCCGGGCGTCAGTCCGGCGGTGGATGCGCGCAGGACGCGGAGCACCGCATCGTAAACCTGGCGCTGCCGGGCGGTGAACCGACCGTTCACCGGAATCGTGCGGGTGAGGTCGGCGTTGTAATTGGCGTAGGACGCGCCGACGTCGATCAGCAGGAGGTCGCCGTCATTGCACGGAAGGTGGTTGTCCACATAGTGCAGCACGCAGGCATTGAGACCCGAGGCGATGATCGGGTTGTAGGCGAAGTCCCCGCGCCGTCGGACGAACTCATGGGCGAATTCCGCCTCGACGTCGCACTCGTTCACGCCCGGCTTCACGAACCGCGCCACGCGCTCGAATCCGGTGCGGGTGATGTCGCAGGCCTCGCGCAGCAGGTTCACCTCGATGGGCGACTTCACCACGCGTAACCGGTGCATGACCCGGGCAAGGCGCTGGTACGAATGCAGCGGATACTCCCGCTGGATCCAACGGGTGAACCGCGTGTCGCGGGATTCGACCACGATCTCGGCGCGCTTGTGCTCGTTTGAATTCAGGTAGATGTGGTCCGCCTCGCACACCAACCGGTGGAGCGTGCGCGGAAGATCCGTAAGCCACTGGATGTTCTGGATGCCGGTGACCGCGCGGGCTTCCTCCTTGGTGAGCTTATGACCTTCCCAGATCGCGATCAGGTCCGACGTCTCCCGCAGGAACAGGATCTCCCGCTGGCGTTCGTCCTCGGCGTCCGGGAACAGCAGCAGGACCGTCTCCTCCTGCGCCACTCCGGTGAGATAGAACAGGTCCGAGTTGGCCACCAATCGACGGGTGCCGTCCGAATTGGTGGGCGGAATGTCGTTGGCGTTGAGGATGGCCAGCGAACCGGGCAACAGGAGTTGTCGAAGACGGGCCCGGTTCTCGATGAACAGGGCGGAATCAATGGCGGCGTGACGCATGCTGCGGGCGAGTTTTCCGGGACCGCCCAAGACTTGCCAGTGTGCAATCGAGGATTTTGTGGGGGAGTTCTCCTTTGCAGGCCGCGTGCCCCCACGCGGCGCTTCTTCAACCCGCCGGGTGAGGGCACCCGGCCTTCATCCTCATGGTTTGTAGGCCGCGTGCCCTCACGCGGCGGGCTGCAAGTTCACAGATCCCAGTCCCCAGTTCCCAGAAGGCCGCCGGGTGAGGGCACCCGGCCTTCATCCGGCGGGTCGGCCTCAGGCCCGGAGGGCCGAAAGACGATAGCCAATACGGAGTCAGCCGTGGGTCACCCACGCATTGAAGAACCAGCCCCAGCGGGGCGAAAGACGTCCTCCACCCGGCCGATGGTCACCCGATTCTGTCGCCACATCCGGGGCTGTCTTTCCTTCACCAGCAAGTCCCACGGCTCACGCCGTGGGCTACCGTCTGCCGGTGCTCCGCACCTCACCCGCGAAGTGTCCTTCAACCTTCCCGTTTTCCTGCCTCCTCACCTCGACAGCTGCTTTCCGGAGCGTAGTAGACGAGGTCACGAGGCTGTGGTTGGTGAGTTCCCAGATTCCAGATCCAAGTCCCCAGCCTGCTGCAGCTACCTCCAGACCTGAAACTCCCCACGCCCCACCCCTCCCCCCTTGACCCGCGACACAACTCCGAGAAGGCTAGTCACAGATACCACCTTCCCCGAGAACGCATGCTCAAGATCCTCGGTCCACGCCCGGCTGATTCCGGATTCTGCGACGGTGTTTCGCGGCGCAACTTCCTGCGCATCGGATCGCTGGGCATGGGCGGCCTCGCGCTGCCGGGATTGTTGCAGGCGGAGGACGCCTCGGGACTGCGCTCGGCCTCACGCCAGCACAAGGCGATCATCATGATCTTCCTGCCGGGTGGGCCGTCCCATCAGGACATGTTCGACCTGAAGGAAGACGCCCCCTCGGAGATCCGCGGCGAGTTCAGGCCCATTTCGACCAGTGTCCCCGGGATCCGCATCTGCGAACACCTGCCCCTGATCGCGCGCCAGGCCCATCGCTACTCGATCATCCGTTCGATCGTGGGAGCCGAAGACCGCCACGATGCCATCACCTGCCACACGGGTCGGCACCCGCGCAACCAACCCCCAGGCGGTTGGCCGGCCTTTGGATCCTGCCTCTCGAAGGTCATGGGTCCGGGCGATCCGTCCATGCCGGCGTTCCTGGGTCTGGCCCCGAAGATGGGTCACGTTCCGTGGGCGGACAACGGCAGGGCCGGGTTCCTCGGCGCGGCCCACGCTCCGTTCGAGATCAACAAGGGCGGCGGTCAGGAGGACATGGTCCTCAACGGCGTGACCCTCGACCGGTTGGCCGACCGCCGGACGCTCCTTTCATCGCTGGATGGATTCCGCCGGGCAGTCGATCAGTCCGGAGCGATGGACGGACTGGATGCCTACAACCAGCAGGCGTTTGGCATCCTGACGTCGAGTCGGCTCGTCGAAGCGCTGGATCTCAAGAAGGAGGATCCCCGCATCGTGGAACGGTACGGCAAGGGTGATCCGAGGAACCGCGACGACGGCGGTCCCAAGCTGATGGAACATTTCCTGATGGCGCGTCGCCTGGTCGAAGCCGGTGCCCGCTGCGTGACGCTCGCGTTCAGCCGATGGGATCATCACGGGGACAACTTCGGTGCCCTGCGTCAGGATCTGCCGTTGCTCGACCGGGGCCTCTCCGCGCTGCTCACCGACCTGCACGAACGCGGCCTCGAGAAAGACGTCACCGTCGTGGTCTGGGGAGAATTCGGGCGCACGCCCACGATCAACAAGGACGGCGGCCGCGACCACTGGCCGCGCGTCAGCTGTGCGCTGGTGGCGGGAGGCGGACTGCACCACGGGCAGGTCATCGGATCGACCGACCGCCTCGGAGGCGAAGCGGCCAGCCGGCCGGTCCAGTTCGGCGAAATCCACGCCACGCTGTATCAGGCGCTGGGACTGGACGTGAACAAGGTCACGCTTCCGGATCTCACCGGCCGCCCGCAGTTCCTCGTCGACAACGGCATCCAGCCGATGCGGGAACTGACGGGCAGCGCGACCTGAAGCTGACCTGGCTCTGAACGGGGCGGCGATGTCTTCATCGCCCTGGGGAAGATGCTGAGCAGGGCGACGAGGACGTCGCGACCCCGTCGCGGTTCTCCGTCGGGAGCAGTGTCAAAATGCGCCCGACAGGATCCAAAGACCGGCAACGGATTACGGCTTCACCTTGTCGCCAAGGGTCTTCAGGGCGTCGCCGGTGGATTCCCGGGCCTTGTTGACCGCATCGCCGGCACCTTCCTGGGCCTTCTTGAGGGCGTCACCGGCTTCCGACTGCGCCTTCTTCATGGCCGCGGAGGCTTCCTCGGTCGCCTTGCTCGCCATTTCCTTCACCTTCTCCTGAACCTGCGTGAGCAGGTCCTTCGCGGCCGCCTGCTGCTCGGGCGTGAGCTTGGCATTTGCGGCGAGCTTCTGGAGGGGTGCGGTGGCCGTGGCAAAGTCACCGGCCTTGAGTGCCGTGAGAACCTGATCAAGGTCGCCCTTGGTCGAGGCGTCGGCGGAGGAGAAAGAGGCTTCAACCTTCGAGGTGTCGACGCTGCCGTCCTTCGAGCAACCGGCGAAAGTGAACGCAACGGCGGCGGCGATGGCGGCGAGATACTGGATACGCTTCATGGATTTCCTGATGGAGTGTGATTGCCGGTCGTGGGGAATCCGACCGGGGAGTCCACTCCACCCCGCCCCGCCCCGGCCGTCAACGTCCCAGTTCCCGCCACAACTTCTTCGCCTCCACGTCCCAGGCCCGCACAACCCCATCCTGGCCGCCCGCCAGCAACCAGCGCCCGTCATAGCTGATCGCGGCCGCATGCTGGAAATCCCGGGCTCCACCCAACGTCGCCGGCTTCTCCCCCGATTCCGTCACCCGCACGAAATCCGTCTCGCCTGGAACCACGACTGCATCGCCGCCGGTGCCCACGTGACACAACCCCACCACCTCCTTGGGAAACCCGCCGACGTTCTTCGCCTTGTCGGCACTTCCGAGCGTCCAGAACTTGATCGCACCATCCGCACCACCGGTGGCCACGACGCGGCCATCGGCGCGCCAGGAAACCGCCAGCACGTGACCCGAGTGCCCTTCGAGCGTGGAGGAAACCCGCCCGTTCGCGACCTCGATCACGCGGGCAAACCGATCCGCACCGCCCGTCAGGATCTGCTGGCCGTCAGGCGACCACGCCATCGCGAGGACGGCATCGCTGTGGACATTGGTGAAGCCGTACAGGTGCTGACCCGTTGCCGGATCCCAGACGCGCACTTCGCCGCCGCGCGTGGGTTCGCCGGAGCCACTCGCCAACCGCAGCCCGTCCGGGCGGAACGACAGGGCGTTCACGCGATCGGCGATGGGGGAGTCCCCACCGCCGGTGCCCAGCGTGGCCGCGAGACGATACTCCGGGGTGAAGGTCCAGGTTTGGGTGGAGGGGAGGCAAAGGGTCTCTTCGTTTTCGAACCCGAGGTGGGAACCCGACGCAGGAATCGAAGCCACCCACGCGCCCGATCCGGAGTTCCACACATGCACCTGTCCGTCCGCAAGCAACGCCAGCTTCTTCCCGGAAGGAGACCAGGCCCCGGCGACCACCTTGCCCCAGACCTGACCCGGTGCTCCCTCGGACGGGAGCGAGGCCAAGCGCGATTGCGCCTCGCGCAATGCGGTCCGTGTCACGAGGACCTGCGTGGCGATCCGGTCTCGTGACAATTCGGCCAGACGCAGTTCCTCGCCCGCCGTGTCCAATCGGGTCTGGGCCTTCGCCCCTTCGGCAACGGCTGGGTCCACCACCTTGCGTGCCACCTCCACGCGTTCCTTCAACGGGGCCAGCGCATTCGTGGCCGCGCCCGCCCGTTCCGCCCGACCGAGGACCGCTTCCGCGATCGAAAGGGCGGTGCGTGCCTTCTGCTCCGCCGCCAACTTTTCGTCGCGTGCCTTGCGGGCTGCGGTCTCGGCTTCGCGCGCCTTCTTGAGTCGCTCGGATTGCGCCGCCCACTCCTTCTCCTGAGCTTCGAGTCGGGCCTTTTCGCTGTCGACCGTCGACTGCACCAACCGGCGCTGCCGGGCGGGATCTGCATCGGGCAACCGCGGTCCCGGATGGAGTCGCACGACGAACACGCCCTTGTCGTCGGTGAGTTCGGGGACCCCATTTGTCGTGAAGCGCAGGATCCGCGAACCGTTGGTCGAAGTCGT
>JAIXZE010000448.1 GCA_027489875.1 Verrucomicrobiales bacterium | reverse complement strand
CCATTCCACTGGTGCAGCCGTTCACCTGCGAGCGCGAGGATGGAGTCCCCGGGACCTTCCATCAGGAATGGCTTGTCGAATTTCTCGATGGAATCGAGAGGGGTCGTGGCGGGGCGGCGACGGGTGCTGGCGAGGATCCGGACATCGCCGCCATCCGTGGGGATCTCGTAGACGGCATCCTGACTCATGCCGTAGAGGCGGTCGTGGAGAGCGAACAGGACGGGCGGGGCCTGCCATGGGACGGGAATCGCGGGGAGTTCCGTGCCGGTTGCCGACCAGCGTCGTAGGGAGTCCCAAAGGGAGAGGTACAGGGTGTTGCCAAGCCAGCGGGAGCTGGGATGCACGATGATTCCGGTCCTGTGCGGAACCGGCATCTCCGCAACGAGGGACCATCTGCCGGATTTCCGGTCCCATCGGACCCAGCCGGCGTACTCGAGGGACTTGTTCGAGATCCTGCGTCCGTTGGCGGTCAACTCCATGAGCCGGGATCGGGCATCCACCCAGACGGAATCCTCGGTGGCGTGGATGTCAGCGATGGCGACTGAAATGACGTCGAAGGGCTTTGGCCGCTTGGAATAGAGGATGTCGGTCAGGGGAACGAACTGGGTGGCGTTGACGAGGGGGAACTCCGTCGGGGGAGGTACCGGCGTGGCGGATTGGGGCACTGCACCGGGGCGGGACAGGTCTCGTGGCGCACGGTTGATGCGGTCGCGGCCCTGGCCTGCGGCCAAGGGGGAAGGGGTGGGAATGGAGGCTGTTGGCGGCGGTTCGGTGCGGCCGGGTGATGTGGGTGTTGGTTGGGCCGCCGATTCCCGTCGGGTGACCATGTTGAGACGGCTCTGGAGCATCCGCAGTCTCATGCTGGCCCGTTGCGCGTTTCCCCAGGCTGGGTCCGCATCGGTGAGGAGTTGCGGCTGCTCCCGGACCTTCGCGGAAAATGATTCGAGGAGCGGTTTGAGTTCCTCTGCTTCGGTGGCGGTGATGGCTCGCAGGTCGGTGCCGAAAAGCTCCGTGAACGTCGAGTAGGATCCGGGTGGCATCGTGGTCAGGAATGCCTTCTGTGCCGCAAACAGTTCATTTGTTGTCCCGATTGGGCTTCTGGCCCTTCGGGTGGGGGCGGCCGCACTCTGCTGGCCGCGCGCTTGTGCCACCTGATCGAGGAATGCGTTAAGCTCCGGGGTGAACACGATCTCGTCGCGCTGGCCCGTCGGGTTGCGAATCGTCCGGAACGCGTTCCAATCCCATGAGTTCGCGAGCAGGTTGAGGGGATGATTTACGAAATCGTCCCGATGGGACTGGAACGTCTCGATCAGTTCATCGGAACGAATCTTCCGGCTGGGGAAATCATGGGTTGCCGCCACAGCGATGGACTTGGCCTCCAGGCGGTGGAGGAAGTTTGTGGAGGCGGCGAGTTCGGAGACGAAGGCAGTCCAGACGCCGTGGGCGCGCAGTCGATCGGTCGGGGTCCAGCCAAGAACCACGGGCTGGTTGTGCACCCGTATCCAGAAAGGGCTGTGGATGTAAGTGAACAGGGGGCTGGACATCAACAGGCGCCAGAGGTCCACGCAGTCCTCCGGGGTTTCGCGCCAGAAGGGTCCCCAGGTTACCAGCGTTTTGAAGACATTGGTTGAGTAAGCGAGTTGGTGCGGGGACTCCATCCCTCGAAAGCTGCCGTCCTTGCCCCAGTACTGGGCCCGGATCGAGGTGGAAGCGAGGAGGCGAGCCTCGGCGCGCCGGGCCTCGGTGCGGAGGGAGGCGAGATCCTCCGCTTGGGCTTGGAGGACTTTGGGATTGAGGAGTGCTCCCTGGAGGATGGGACCGGCAGCGCTGAGGGATTCGATGCCGGCGAGGGTCCAATCGGAGGCCGGCTTGGGCTCGGATCCGGGCAGCGTTGCGGAGAACTCGTTGTACAGGCCGAGGGCGCGCGTTGCCTGCTGGATCTGGATGGGAGTCGGTGGCGGGGTGAGGGGCCAGTACTCGATCCGGAGCTGTCGGTCGTTGGTCAAAACCCGAGGAAGCGCCCCCGGATCGAGCGCGAAGACGCGTCGCAGTGCGGCATCTGAATCCCTGAGTTCTGCGCTGACGGATTCCTCGGCGTACATGGTTCGGTTCTGAATCAGTTCGGGCAGGAGGGCGCGGACGCGGACCAGGGCGGTGTCGAGATCGTGGCGACCGAGGGCCCAGGCGGTGTCGGAAGCGGCGCGTGCCTCGGGCCAGAGGGACCACTTGAAGGCCCAGCGTGCTTCGTCAAGGAATCGGGTGGCTTCGGCATCGGGTTTCCAGACGACTGGCTCGGCGGGACGGAGGAGGACTTCGAGGACGCGGGCGGCGAGCCGATCCATGAGGGCGGGAAGCTGATCGCGGGGTCCTTGGAGGGAGATGTCGGAGGTGGGACTTCCGCCGGGGCCGGTCAGGCGGAGGTCCAGCCGGAGCGTGTCGGCCGAGGAGCCGTCCCGATCGATGGTGCCTTCGAGAAGGTAACGGCCGTTCCAGAACGGTTCGTCGGTGGGTTGGAGGTCCTTCTCGTCGGCGAGGAGGTCCAATCGGCGGCGCTCGAGAACGAAGAGTCGGCGATCCAGGCTGAGTCGTTCGATGGCGAGGAGGGTGAGTTGACGTTCGAGATCGCGGGAAGCGGCCGAGGAGACCGCGGCGCGGAGGTTGACCATCGAGATCGGGATGGCGTCGTCCGGGCTGACGCCGAGCTTGGCGAAGAGGGGATCGTACCGATGGAGGATCGAGGAGACCCACCCGACGGGATCGGGGATGGAAGCCGGCGAACGGGAGGCGCCGAGGAGGACGCCACTGCGGACGGCCAGCAGGCGTGAATGGAGGGAGCGATTGGTCTGCGGGCCGGATGTATCGAGGAGGAGCAGGCCGTCGGCCTTGAGGAGTTGGCCGATGCGGAGGGGATCCCGCGAGAGGGCAGAGCGGGATTGCTCGCGAAGGATGCGGGCCACCTCGGTGCGTTCCACCAGTTGGAGGGATGGCTTCTGGGAGAGCTCGACGGTGAGGAGGTCCGCGAGTTCAGGAGGGGTGCCGGCTGCGGGGACGATGGCAATGCGGAGTGGGGAGGCGGGCTGGGCGTGGAGGAGTCCGGAGAGGAGGAGGGCCATCCCGAGCATCAGCCTGCGGAAGTCGTGCAACAGGTTGAAGCGGGTGGGCGAAACACAGCGTTCAGGAGGGTGGTGGTTCATGGCCTCGGGCAACGAGTCCACCATCCAATGTGGGCCACGAAAGCGTCAAGTGGCGAACCCGGAGGTTGGCTTCGCTGACGGGGTGTGGATGGAAATGCGTCGTGAAGTTCCATGGTGGTCACGGGGGGCGGGTTGGGTTGTGCTTGCCTCATGAATGCTGAACAGACGGTCACAACCCTTCCATCCACTGGTTCCGAGAGCGCGTTCCGGATACCTCGGGTGGCGATCCTCGCCTTCTACTTCGGGATCTTCGGAGTCCATCGATTCTACACGCGCCGGCCGATCCTCGGGATCCTGCAGTTGATCACGCTGGGTGGATTCGGGTTCTGGGCGTTGCTGGATCTGATCCTGATTCTTTGCGGGATGTGCAAGGACGACCAAGGCCTGCCGATCCGGAGTTGGGAGGTGGGTGAATCCTCGAGCGGGAAGCGGCTCCTGCCTGCGTTCCTGCTGTGCCTCTTCCTGGGGGTGTTCGGCATCCACCGGTTCTATGCGGGCAAGATCGGGACCGGCCTGTTGCAGTTGGTGACGATGGGTGGGTTCGGCATCTGGGCGATCGTCGACCACATCATGATCGCCTGGGGCACGTTCACGGATGGCAACGGCCAGCGCATCACGCGCTGGACCTGAAACGGTGACTGAGCCCTCGCCACCCCGCTTCGATTGGAAGCGGAGTGGCGATGCGCCCCCCGGGAGATCGGCCGAGGATTTGGGCTCGCAATGATGGGATGGCTGGGGAGCTTTCCGAGGTGATTTCCCGGATCCTGAGGCTTGGATGGTGGTGGGTGTTGGGGTGGTCGGTGGTGTCGGGGCTTTCAGCGCAGCAGTTCCCGTCCAACTGGTCCATCGCCGACGCGCGGTTGGCGGCCTACTTCGAAGCGGAGGTTCGCCGGATCGAGACGAACTGCATGGCCGACGTGCGGACGTTGGGCGATTGGACGGGGCAGCGGGAGGAACGCCGGCGGCAGTTGCTGGACATGCTTGGATTGTGGCCGTTGCCGGAGCGGACGGATCTCAAGCCCGTGGTCACGGGTCGCCTCGACGGCGACGGTTTTCGGGTGGAGAAGCTCCGGTTCCAGTCGATGCCGGGATTGTACGTCACGGCAAACCTCTACCTGCCGAAGGGAGTGACCGGTGCGGTGCCGGCCATCCTTTACGTCTGCGGGCATGCGGAGGTGAAGACCAACGGGGTGAGCCTCGGCAACAAGACCGCCTACCAGCATCACGGGGCGTGGCTGGCGCAACACGGGTACGTGTGCCTCGTGATCGACACGCTGCAATTGGGCGAGATCCAGGGCGATCACCACGGCACCTATCGGCTGGGGCAGTGGTGGTGGAATGCGCGCGGGTACACGCCGGCCGGTGTGGAGGCGTGGAACTCGATCCGCGCGCTGGATTACCTGGAGACGCGGCCGGAGGTGGACAAGACCCGGTTTGGGATGACGGGTCGCAGCGGTGGCGGCAGCTATACGTGGACCACGGCGGCGGTGGATGAGCGCGTGAAGGTGGCGGCTCCGGTGGCGGGAATGACGGATCTGCGGAACCACGTGTGTGACGGTGCCGTCGAAGGCCATTGCGACTGCATGTTCTTCGTGAACACGTACCGCTGGGATTTCCGGCTGAACGCCGCCCTGTTCGCCCCACGGCCGTTGCTGATCGTGAACACGGATGCCGACAACATCTTCCCCCTGGATGGCGTGACGCGGCTCTTCACCGCCACTCGTCGGATCTACGAGATGTACGGCGCGTATGACCGGATCGGGTTGGTGATCGGGCCTGGGCCGCACACGGACAGCCAGAACCTGCAGGTGCCGGTGTTGCGCTGGTTCAACCAGCATCTTCGCAATCAGGATCCGGTGGTGGTGCGTGCGGCGGAGAAGCCGTTCGCTCCGGAACAGCTGCGGGTGCTGGATGTGATCCCGGCGGACCAACGGAACAGGACCGCGCAGGAATTCTTCGGGGAACGATTGCCGCCGAACGTGGATTCGCTGGAGACGTTGCGGCGCTTGTTGGCACGGGATGTCTTCATGGGGTGGCCGAGTACGCCCCCGGATCCCGAGGTGCGTCTGGTGGCTTCCGGGGGATCGAGTGGGCGGTTCCTGCGGGAGTACGAGTTCACGAGCCAGACCCTGGTACCGCTGCGGGTTTTCATTCTTGGGCAGGAAGGGGAGGGGCCAATGCGCGTCGAGCTGCGCGTCCTGGACGAGTCTGGCTGGAGGGATTGGCTGGCTGCGGCCCGTTTCGAGTTCGGACAGGCGCTCAGCCGACACACATTCTCGGAAATGGCGGCGTCGGGAGCCCGACTGCCCCTGCTGGCTCCAGGCTCGGCGGTGGTGTGGTTCTGTCCGCGTGGCGTGGGTCCGGATCGATGGGAGGGGGATGCGCGGAAGCAGGTGCAGATCCGGCGTCGGTTCCAGTTGCTGGGGCAGACGGTGGATGGAATGCGGGTGTGGGATGTGCGGCGGGCGTTGGCGGTGGTGCGCAGTCTGGCACCCAGGGCGACGATCGCGGCGAGTGGGCGCGGCGTGATGGCGTCGCATGTCCTGCATGCGGCCGTCTTCGAGGAGGATTCCCTGCAACTGAATCTCGAAGGGCTCCCGGAAACCTATCGCGAGGGACCTGACTACCTGAACGCTGGGCGCATCACGGATCCAACCCGGGTTCGCGGGTTGGTGCGGTCGGTGCATCGGGTGGGGGGAGAGTGAGCCCCCCCCAGCTCACTTCGTCAGCGGAACGGGTTGGAGGATCCCGGTGAGGTGGCCGGTGGCGGGATCGAACTCGCGGATCAATCCGTCGAAGGCACCGGTGTAGAGGCGCTTTCCGTCGGGGCTGAAGGCGAGGCTGAAGACGGCTCCGTCGTGGCCGGTGAGTGTGGCGGTGCGTTTGCCGTCGGCAGGATTGTAGAGGCGCACCTCGCCGTTGGCGGCGGCCGCGGCTGCGAGGGTTCCCTCGGGATGGAAGGCGACGGCCTGCACGGGTCCGGGCTGACGCTCGAAGTCGCGGACGAGGTTGACGTCGTTGTTCGCAGCGGTGCGTTCCTGGTTTTCCTTGGCGCGGTAGATGCGCAGGCCGCCTTCGCCACCGCCGTACAGGACGGTCTCCTCCTTCGGATGCCGTGCGATGCAGGTGACGGGTTCGATGAGCTTGTTGATGTCGTCGATGAACTGCCCGCTGGCGGCATCGATGAGCTTGATGGCGCGGTCGCGGCTGCCGCTGAGGAGGCGTGCACCGGACGGAAGCCACGAAGTCTGGAGGGACCAGTCGGAGTGGTTGTCGAAGCGCACGACCTCCTTGCCGGAGGGCCAGGCGAGGACGCGCACGGCCTTGTCGGCTCCGCCGAGGGCGAGGCGGTCGCCTGTGGGAGACCAGGAGATGCCGTAGACGGAATCCGCGGCGACCTTCCAGGCAGCGGCCTGCTTTCCGGTTTCGACCTCCCAGACCTGCACTTCGCCGAGGCTGGCGGGGACGCCGGCAGCGACCGCCAGGAGTTTGGAATCAGGCGAGAAGGCGAGTGACTCGATGCGCGTGGATTCGCCGACCCAGCGGCCCTTGGGCTGGAAGTCTGCGGAGCCGAACACGAGGACCTCGTGGTAACCGGACGCGGCAATCCATTTGCCGTCCGGCGAGATCGCCAGCGCCGTGATCACAGGCAACGACGGATAGGTCGGGGGCGCGGTGATGCGGGTGCTGTAGGCGTCGGCCGGGGTGTCGTCCTTGGCCCCTTCGCGGATCCAACGTTCGAGCAGGGCGACCTCGGCGGGAGAGAGCGGGTCGCCTTCCTTCGGCATGCTCGGTTCCTTGCCGCTCACCTCGGTGATGACGATCGATTTCGCCGGGTCACCGGGGATGTAGTTGGGTCCGTTCTTGCCGGGCTTGGCGAAGAGCGCGTAGGTCGAGGTATCGACGTCGCCCTTGGTCTTGTTGGGATTGTGGCAGCCGTTGCAGGAACGCTTGAAGATCGGGGTGATGTCCTTGAACCACGAGACGGGGGCGTCGGCCGCGAAGGCTGAAGCGGGGAGGAAGAGCGCCAGCGCGAGCGTGCGGAGGGTGCGTGTGCTGGCCGCTCCCGTGGGGAACGCGGTGGCGACGTCCTCGTTGCCTTTAGGGAGGACTGCATGGGGCGATGAGGACATCGCCGCCCCGGATGGAATCGGATGTACGGGCATGGCTCAGGGCGTGGGCTTGGAAGTGGCTGTGGCGGGGGCGTTGGTCGAGGCGGTCTCGACGGCGGGGGCGGCGATGGTGAGGGCGACCGGGGTGGTCTTCTGCCGCCAGGTGCGGTCGTTGTGGGTGTACGCGGCGGTGACGGCGATCTGGTGTTCCTTGCCGGCTTCGGCCTTCTCGGTGACGAGGAGTTGGACGGTGGCCTCCTTGGCCTTTGCGGCGACGGGTTGCACGGTGGCGATGACCCCGGCGGGAACACCTTCGAGCGCGAGGCTGACCTCGCCGTCGAAGCCGCGGCGTTCGACCTTCACGACGAACTCGGTGCGGTTGGCGGCAGACGCGGAATTGGTGGGCAACGCGACGGCGGAGAGTTTCACGGCGTCGGTGCGGAAGAACGGCGAACCCGGCAGCATGGCCGTGGCGTAGAGCGGAATGCCGTGGACGGTGACGTCGGCAAATCGCGGGGCCGACTGGATGAGGGTCTGGCCGTCGACGGAAGCCTCGGCGCGGATGGCGACGGGCCGGGTGCCGGTGGCGGCATTGAAGGCGGCGTTGAGCTGGAGTTGGCCGCGGGATTGTCCGGGAGGAAGCGTCAGGACCGGGATGTTCACGCCGCCGGGTCCATCGGCGAGGATCTTCACTTCGTTCGTGAATCCGGGCGCGCGCGCGACCGCCACGTCGAGGGCGACCGTGGTGTTCTGTTCGACGGCGGCCGATGCCTGGCCGAGGTCGACCGAGAAGGGGGCGGGCGGAAGCACGGTGAGCCATCCTGCCTCGGAAAGCTGGACCGAACGGGCGACCGGCTTGCCGCCGATCTCCGCCGTGGCCTGCAAGCGCAACGGCAACGACGTCGCCGAAGCGTCCGCGGTGGCTCCGATCAAGAGCCATCCGAAATCGATCCCGGCACCAATGGTGCACGGAACGACCGAAACACCGGGAGGAAGGTTCTGGCCCGAGACGCGCACGATGCCGTCGAAGCCATTGCGCCGGGCGACCTCGCATCGGACGGCGAGCCATCCATCGCGGTGGACGCGGACGCGGCCCGCGCCGGTCTTCACGCTGAAGTCCGGCGTGGTGTCCGGTTTCTGCAGGATCATCCGGTATCCGAAACGTTCGCCGCCGCGATCGGTCAGGTCGCGCAAGGAGATCAGATACTCCACGTCCTTCTTCGCATCGAACTCGATGCGGGCGTCAGGACCGTTGGCGTCGTCATTCCGTTGCAGGACCTTTCCCTGCGCGTCCTGGAGGGTGAGGAGGGCGTCGAGCGGAGAGCCGAAGCGACGGGCGATGACCTCGACCATCCAGCGTTGGTCGGTCGGACTCTTGAATCGGAACGTGTCGACATCGCCCGGTGCTCCGATGCGGCCGTTGAGGGCGATCGGAGCGGAGAGGGCGTTGGCCTTGTCAGCGGCGTTGTTGGGCTCGGCTTCGAGTTGTTCGGGAAGGTCGCCGACTTCGAAGCCGATCGGATTCGAGTAGCCGGCGGCGGTGCGGGCGCGGATCTCCTGTCGGCCAAGCGGTGCCTCGGGCGCGAGGGCGAGCGTCAGGCGGTTGGCGCCTTCGAGTTGGTGGCCGAACAGTTGCACCTCCACCGTCGAACCGCGACGGCCGCCGAAGGGGAACAGCGATTCGAGGTAAGGGCGGGTACCGACCACGAAGTGGTAGGTGTACTTGTCGCCGCCGAGGTGGCGCAGGTCGTTGAGGCGTGCGGTGTATTCGCCATCGGCGGGTGCCTTGAAGACGAGGAACGGATCGAGGCCATGGGCGTCCTCGGAGCGGCCAACTTCGGAACCCTTGGAATCGAGGAGGATCAATGTGGCATCCAGTGGCGAACCCGTGCGGTTGGCCTGGACGTCGAAATGGATTTCCTGCCCGGCCTTCAGCGCGATGCGGTAGGCGTCGACTTCTGCGGAACCACCGATGCGGCCGGAGATGGCGACAGGTGGCGTGATGCGCGGTGCGGAGGCGGGATCGGAGGTGCCGGCGGGTTCCAGGATCTCGGGCAGGTCGGTGACCTGGACGGTCAGCGGATTCGACACGCCGCCGGGGCCGGCCACGCGGAGTTCGTGGGCACCGAGCGGGGCGTCCGCGGCGACGATGATCTGGAGAGGGAGGGTTTTGGCGGGATCGCTGGGCCGGACCGTGATGCCGCCGAGCGATCCTTCCAGGACGACGGCGGGCGTGGAGGAAGGAACGTCCGCAAGCCGGATGGCCTTGTGCGAGGCCAGGTGATCCGTGACCGCGGCGAGGCCATCGCCGGAGAGGGTCACCGTGTTGGTCGTGCCCCGCTGGAGGAAGGTGAGGGACGCCGAGTCCAGGCGGGGAACCGGTTGGATCGCGGCGTGGAGGAAGCCTCCCCCGACGAGTCCAATCGTCGCCGCCGACGTGAGGAGGCGGGGGAAGTTTGAAGTTTCGAGTTTCAAGATTGAAGCGGGGAAGGGGTGGGCGCTTCGTGACACTGCCCCCTGAGGGAATGGTTACGGGGTGGCGATGTCCTCATCGCCGTGGGAACGGTTTTCGAAAGGCGACGAGGACGTCGCCACCCCGTTCCGCGCGTGGGCAAAACCAGGATGCGGGACCGTAATGGTGAAAGGTTCGGTGCCGTCATTGCACTGTGGCTGTGCTCGAAACTTGGATCTTCAAACCCGGAACTTCAGGAGAACAGCCCGGTGACGGCTTCGGCCTGGACGAGTTCGCGGGGTTGGTTGAGGTGGTTCATGACGATCGTGTGCGGATCGATCCCGAGCGCGTGATAGATCGTGGCGACGATCTGCGTGGGATGGACCGGAGAGTCGGCCGGCGAGGAGCCGGTGGCATCGGAACGACCGTAGAGCGCACCGCGGGAGACGCCGGCACCGGCGATGAACGCGGTGTAGCAGTAAGGCCAGTGATCGCGACCGTCGGGCGAGTTGGTGTTGCCGCTGGTGGAGACGCCGAGGCGCGGGCTCCGGCCGAATTCGCCGAGCGCAACGACAAGGGTTTCCTTGAGCAGACCGCGTTGGTCCATGTCTTCGAGGAGGGCGCTGAGGCCGGAATCGAGCTTCGGGCAATGGATGTTCCGCAGGGGGCCGAAGTTGGCGGCGTGGGTGTCCCAGGCGTCCACGGTTGGATCCCCATTGGCGACGGCGGGCCAGTTCATCTGGACGACGCGCGTGCCGGCCTCGACGAGACGCCGGGCGAGGAGACAACCCTGGCCGAACGTGTGGCGACCGTACCGATCACGGAGGGAATCGGCCTCCTTGGTCAGGTCGAAGGCGTCGCGGGCGCGGCCGCTGGAGACGAGGTCGAAGGCCTTCTGGTAGTACGAGTCGAGGGCGTACTTCTCGACCGCCTTCTCCATGTCGGGCATGGCGTCGTTGACGGACTTCAGGATGCGGGATCGGCGTTCGAGGCGTTCGCGGGAGACTTCCGGACGCAGGGTGAGGTCCGCCAGGTTCAGTTCCTTGGCGGGGTCCTGATAGAAGTAATAGGGATCGAACGCCGCGCCGAGGAACCCGGCCGTGCCGCCCTTGCCGATGACGTTCGATTCCTGCAACGGACGCGGAAGCATGACGAACGGCAGCATCGGGACCTCGGGTGGACGCAGGCGCGCGATCTGGGAACCGAGGTGCGGGAAGTCGTTCGGCGCGGGCGGCTCCAGCTGGCCGGAGGGCGACACGCGGTCGGGCGTGTAGCCGGTCATGATCTGGTAGATCGCGGCGGTGTGGTTGAAGAGCCCGACGGGCGTGTAGCTCATCGAGCGGATGAGCGTCGCCTTGTCCATCTGCTGGGCGAGCTTCGGCATGACCTCGCTCAACTGGATGCCGGGAACCTTGGTCCGGATGGGCTTGAAGTCGCCGCGGATGTTCGAGGGGGCGTCGGGCTTCGGATCCCAGATGTCGATGTGGCTGGGTCCGCCCTGGAGATAGAGGATGATGACGGACTTGGCGCGACCCCAGCCGTTGCGGGGCTGGGAGGCGGCGGGTCCGGCCGCGGCCGATTGCTGGGCCTGCAGCTTGAGGATGTTCGCGAGGCTCAGGCCGGCGAGGCCCGCGCCACCAATGCGCAGGAACTCGCGGCGGGAGAAGCCGTCACATGTGGCACCGTACTGGCCGGGGATGGAGATCATGGCGGGAGGTGG
>JAIXZE010000120.1 GCA_027489875.1 Verrucomicrobiales bacterium | reverse complement strand
GTGGAGCGGAGCGGAACCCTGGGTCACCTCACCCCATGACCCCTCGCCCCAACGGGGCGGACGGCGACAACCCGTGATCACACACCCACCACGGCGAAAGTCCCCGTGCGCCCTTTCAGGGCTCGGAGAATGTTTCGGGGGACGCGGTCCCCGGGGTTTCACCCCGGGCTGGGGAACTGGAGACTGGCAACTGGCAACTCCACCTGTAGGCCGCGTGCCCCCACGCGGCGGAACCACGAGCCACGCCGGGTGAGGGCACCCGGCCTTCAAGGGAAAGTTCCCAGTCGCCAGAACCGAGTTTCCAGAACTGGCAACTGGCCTCTGGAAACTGGCAACTCCCTTTTGCAGGCCCCGTGCCCCCACGCGGCGGAACCATGAGCTTCGCCGGGTGAGGGCACCCGGCCTTCAATGGGATAGTTCCGAGTTGCCGGTTGCCAGACAGTTGCCGCCGAAGTAGTGGAGTTGAACCGGGACGACTTCGACGAACAGCATCCCGTGCACGAATCGAAATCCGTGGATCCAATGAATGCCGACCGGTTTGCCGAGGTGATGCGGGTCGTTGAGGAGTCGAGGGGCCTTGGGAGTCGAGTTCTCGCCAATGGCACACAGATCATCGGTCACGTGCCTCACGTTGCCGTCGAGGGCTACCTTCATGAGATCTACCCGGGGCTTTCCGACGCAGAGATCGAAACGCTGGAGACGACGACGTTGAGACGACCGATTCCGGAGGTCTACAAGGCGTTTCTGAAGGTGACCAATGGTGCGACGTTCTTTGTTGCCGAGCTCGCGTTGGATGGAGCACGCACGGATTACGCAAGGACGGGGGATGAGTGCCGCCAGCCATTTGATCTCGAAATGCCCAATCTCTACGGACGGCCACGTGATGCACGGAATGGGGAGTTCTTCATTGGTGGATACCGGGAAGATGGATCCTTGCTGTATCTCCGCGACGGGCGTGTGTTCCGGTGTTCGAGGAAGTCGGTGAAGCCATTTAATGAGTGGTCCGGCTTTTGGGAAATGCTCGTGGGTGAGGTCGCCAGGATGGCCAAGCATTTTGATTCGACCGGGCGCCGCAAGGTGCCCAAGGAGTCCCTCGTTCCTCCGGGGTAACCTTTTGAGGATTCAGCGTAACGGCGGAATCCACTGTCCTCAGAAAACTGGCAACTCCGTTTTGTAGGCCGCGTGCCCCCACGCGGCGCATCCTGACACAGCCCTCAGCTCATACGGGGCGGCAACGTCCTCGTTGCCCTCTCCAGCTTGTTCCCAAGGCGATGAGGACATCGCCACCCCGTTCCAAGTCTCAGACAAGTGCAGTGTCGGGATGCGACCGGCCTGTCATCCCTCTGTAAACCCGCTTGAATTCCGCCGTGGCAGCGCGGCTATTAGTGCGCCACGACAAATCACCATCATGAGTGAACCCGATAGCTCACAGACTGTTTTTTGGACCAAACGATGGCAGGCGGGGAAGATCCCCTGGGATTGCGGGGGCATCCCACCGAGCCTCGTGAAGTTTCTCAGCCGCATCTCGGCACAGACCCGGGTTTTGATTCCCGGTTGCGGTTCCGGCTATGAAGTCCGGGCCTTCCATGAGGTGGGGCACGACGTCAGCGCCATCGAATTCTCGGCCCCTGCCGTGGCCCATGCGAAGGAGGTGCTGGGCCCGCTCAGCCAGCGCGTGATCCATGGCAACTTCTTCAAGCACGACTTCGCCGACAACCGCTTCGGCCTGGTCTACGAACGCGGCTTCCTCTGTTCCCTCCCACCAACGCGATGGGCCGATTACGCGGCCCGGATGAGCGATCTGGTCTCGCCCGGGGGAAGATTGGTGGGCCTGTTCCTCTACGGCCACGAGCCCGAACCGCCCCCTTACCCGCTGACCGAGTCCACCGCGGCGGAATTGCTGGGGCCCTCCTTCCGACTCGTCCACTCCGAGGCCGTCACCGGTTCCGTTCCCGTCTATCAGGGCCTGGAACATTGGCAGGAATGGGAACGCCGCGCCGGGTGAGGGCACCCGGCCTTCAATGGAAAGGAAACTGGCCTCTGGCAACTGGCCTCTGGAAACTGGGAACTCCCCTGTGTCCGCCGCGGGCTTGCGTGTCGGGCTTCGGGTCCGTTGACTTCGCGTCCCCCGGCCGGGCCGGGGGAATTCACGTGCGAACAGGACCAGGCAAGGGCGGCTACTATGTGTTGGAAGGGTTGAACTCCTTCGCGACGGCGTACTTCTTCAACTACGTCCTGCAACGGTTGCGTCGGGAGGCCGGGTTCACCGACATGGAGACGCTGTTGCTGTGTGTCGTGCACGGGCTCCTGTACATCCCGGGCTCGATCTACGGCGGTCGCTTCGGGCAACGGTTCGGGTACTTCCGGTCATTGCACGTGGGCTTCGGGGGGCAGTTCGCGGGAGTGGCTCTCGCGGGGTTGGTGCCGGCGGCGTGGGCCCAGGTCGCCGGCGTGGCGATCTGGACGGTGTCGATGTGTTTCGTGTGGCCCATGCTCGAAGCCTTGGTGAGCGAGCATGAGTCGAAGGAGCGGCTTCCGGATCGGGTGGGGCTTTACAATGTCACCTGGGCGGCGACGGCAGCGCTGGGGGTGTTCGTGGGGGGAACGCTGTACAAGGTGTTGGGCGCGGCGAGCCTGTACTGGCTGCCGGCGTTGGTCCATCTGGCGCAGTGGGTGGCGTTGCCGGGATTGGCGAGGAAGCATGATCGATGGGTGGAAGAGGGACGCCTTCGGACGTCGGCCGCTACGGCGGGGGAAGAGGCACGCCTCCTCACGTCGACGGCTACGCCGGAGGGGGTGGGTTACTTCAAGCAGTTGGCGTGGCTGGGGAATCCGTTCAATTACATGGCGATCAACACGGTGCTGGCGATCGTGCCGGCGCTGTCGGTGCGGCTGGAACAGGACGTGGAACGGATGGGGCAGTTGATGTCGGTGTGGTTCGTGGCGCGGGCCGTGGCGTTCGGGGTGCTGTGGAAGTGGACGGGATGGCACTACCGCTTTGGATGGTTCGCGAGCGGGTTGCTGCTGTTGCTGGCGGGGTTCGTGGGCGTGGTGCTGGCGCCGTCGACGTGGGTGTTGGTGGTGGCGCAGGTGGCGTTGGGATGGGCCAGCGCCGTGCTCTATTACTCGTCGCTGTTCTACACGATGGACGGGTCTGAGGCGAAGGGGGAGCACGGGGGCGTGCACGAGGCCTTCATCGGGTGCGGGATCTTTGGCGGTCCGGCGGTGAGTGCCTTGGCGATCTGGGCGACGGGGAGCGCGTTGGCACCCGCGTGGGCGGTGGGTGGATTCCTGTTCGCGGGGTTCGTGGTTTCGGTGGTGGTGAAGGTGCGGGGAACGGCGAAGCGCCCTGTGACTCCCGGGGCTGGTTGAACCTGGAACCGTCCGTTCAACCGTCCGCAGATGGCATCGATGACGCCGGGGAACAGACGGAGGATCGGGCGTCCGACTCCAGCGTAAGCCTCACCCGGCGGGTGGTGGGGGAAGGAGTTCCATCAAGTACACCGGGGTCTGGATGCCCTGGAGGTTTTCCATGTCGCCCAGACGCTCGACGATGCGCAGGTGGTGTGACGTGGCCCATGCGGTCACCGGAGTGGAGCCCAGGAGGCTCGAATCCACCACGAGGTAATGCAGGCCAAGGTTCCTCCATCGGGTCGGATCATCGACTGGCTTCACGTCGTGGACCCGCAAGCCGGCGTCCCAGAAGAGGTGTTCGCCGGGTCCGTTCAGGAGGCATCCGATGGTTCGTTCTCCTGGGATCCTTGCGAGCACGGTCCTGTACCGGGTGAGGGACTCATGACGCCACTGATAGGCGTTGTCTGCCCTGACGAGGACCTTGTTCCCGGGCCAACGGGCGTGCAGCCAGTGGATGGTGTCGATGGTGAGCGGGAAGGGGTGCTGGCGGGTGATCATGACAAGGAACAGGGTGACAAGCCCTGATGTGACGGCAGCGCGCTGCCACCAACGCCTGCGGATGAGCCACTCGTTGGCGGGGCTTCGCAGCAGCACCACGACCAGCAGCGGAAAGTAGGGGGCGAAATACCGGTTCATCTGGGGCGGGCCCACCTTGGTGAGGAGGGCGGCGGTCGCCAGCAGGACGGCGGGAACAAACAGCGGGATGGGAAAGCGGAGGGCCTTCAGCATGCCCGACGGGCGCAGGAGGACCAGCAGCGCGAGCAGGGTCACCGGCAATCCCAGACCTGCCGCCGTTTCATCCACCTTGTCCGGAAGGATGCCGAAGGCTTCGAAGCCACGGGCCCACTCGGCAAGGGGTGGACGCATGGCCGCCTCCGCGATCCATAGGTTCCAGGCTTGTACCCCGGGTGTGTGTGGCGGGAGGAGATTGCTGATCACCGCGATGGTTGAGTTGGCCGCGAGGGCAAAGAGGGGATGTGCGGGAATGAATCGCGCGGTCTCCGAGGTGCCGAGCCAGGAACCGGTGTGGTGATGGGAAAGGACAGCCAGCGGCACGAGGGACACGAGGCCGGCGATGGGGACAAGGGCCAGGTAGGTGCGGGGTTTCCTGAGCATCTCCTTCCAGCCGGAGCCTAGACAGAGGATCCATGGGAGCATCAGCGGCAGGAACAGGATCTTGGCGGCGCTGAGCAAGGCGGCGGCGAGGAGGGACCACGCCAAGGCATGGGGAACGCGCCTTGCGGCCTGACAGGCATAAAGGATGGCCCCCAACAGGAGCGGGGTGCTGAGGATGTCGTTTGCGAGGCTTCCAGCCTGGAAGGCGTAAACCCAGCCACCGGGAAGGATCCACATCCAGTGCCAGGCCACACGGCGCTTCACGCCCAGTGCTTCCAGGAAAACAAACAACGGGCCCGGCAGGAGGAGGTACGTGACCAGGTTGGTCAGGAAAATGGCTCGAACCCCGGGGACCAATGCGAGGATCGGCAGATTGATCCATTCGCTGAACGTCGCGCTCGCATTGATCCGGAACTCGTGGGTGTGCACCCAATGCCATTGACGCTCCGCCAGCCAGTGGTGCATCCGCGGGATCCGGTACCAGAAGGAATCATAGTTGTATGGCTCGTTCATCATGGCACCTCCCAACGAGACCACGGCGATGGCCATGTAGAGGGCCGGAAGGGCGTGTCGCCCACGGAATCGGCCCCAGCGGCGCACGGTTTTCCGCACCTCTCCCCAGGCCGATTGCCGGTCGTGTCGGACCACCCACAGCCAAAGGCCCGTGGATACCAGCACCAGGAGTCCCAGCGTGAAGGGGGTCAGACTCCGGAAGGCAGACAGCAGCCATCCTCCGGCGGTCATTGTCGCGCAGTAACAGAGCCAGAGGCGCAGCCCAACGGGATGGGAGCTGGAGATGGGACTCATGTCGGCCAGCGGAGCGCAGGGAACCTTCGTACGGGAACCATGCCCCATCTATACGAATGATCCCGGGATGCCGGCGATCCGAATCGCGTCGCAGCGCGCGGGGAAGGACATCCTGGAGAGGTTCCGCGTCAGGAAGGGCCCTGGAGCGGTGATGTCGTCACCGCCGTGGGGAGAGGCTTTGGTTCAGGTTCCGGGTTCCAGGGTGAGGCGGTATCCGATCCCGGGTTCGGTGAGGATGAGGGTGGGGGCGGCCGAGTCTTCTTCGAGTTTGTCGCGGAGGTGGGCGCCGCGGTGTTGGAGGTGGCGTCGGGGAATGGACTCGAGACCGGCGGTGAGGGCGTCGGTTTCGGGGCGGCCGTGGGATTCCACGTAGCCGATGACGACCGAGCGGCCGGAGGCGGCTTCGCGATGGGCGGCCTCCAGCATGGCGTAGGTCTTGCCGACGCCCGGACACATGCCGAGGAAGACCTTGAATCGGCCGCGACCTTCCTGTGCCTGCGTCGCCTGGATGGCGGCGAGGAGGGCCTCGGGGTTGCGATGAGGGTCAGGTTTCAAGATTCAAGATCCACGGGATCTGGGAAGCTTCCCATGGGTTGCGGGGTGGGGATTCCTTCATTGCTTCGAGACGGACTTTGGAGGGGCGACGGGGACGTCGCCACTCCGTTCTGGGGATTGGCGATGTGCCGGGTGGGGGCACCCGGCCTTCAGATTGGGGACTGCTGTTGTAGGCTGCGTGCCCTCACGCGGCGGCTTTGGGGATGCGCCGGGTGGGGGCACCCGGCCTTCAGCGAGAAACTTGGGGCTTCCCGCCTATGGGAGGGCGGCGTTGAGGGTGACGACGTTCACGGCGGTGTCGTTGGCGGTGGTGTGTTGGCGGATGCGTTCGAGGATTTGCTCCGTGGAAAGGGCGCGGGCCTTGGCCACACGCGGAGCCTGGAGCAGGGCATTGGCGACACTGATGTGGGGATCGAGTCCGGAGGCGGAGGCGGTGACGGCGTCGGCGGGAACGGGGGTGTTCGTGGCGAGGCCATTGAGGTGGCGGTAGGCGACGAGGCGTTCGCTGATGAGGGTGCGGAGGCGTTCGGAGGTGGGGCCGAGATTGCTGCCACCGGAGGCAAGGGCGTCGTGGCCCGCACCAGCGGCGGATGGCCTGGGATGGAAGAAGCCTTCCGAAGCGAAGGGCTGCGCGAGGAGTCGCGAACCACGGACCGTTCCGGAGGCGTCGCGCAGGACGCTGCCGTTGGCCTGGTCCGGGAAGGCGACGCGGGCGGCGAGGGTGACCAGCAGCGGGTACGCTCCGCAGCAGAGGAGAGCGAGGACGGCGGTCGCGGTGAGGGCCCGCGACAGTTCACGAAGGAGGGTGTTCATGGTTCAGGCGAGGTGGAGGATCTGGACGAGGACATCGATGGCCTTGATGCCGACAAAGGGGATGAGCAGGCCACCGAGTCCGTAGAGGAGGAGGTTGCGTCGGAGGATCTGGACAGCGGGCTGGGGTCGATAGGTCACGCCGCGCAGGGCGAGCGGGATCAGTGCGATGATGACGACGGCGTTGAAGATGATGGCGCTCAGGATGGCGCTGTTGGGTGAGGCGAGGCGCATGATGTTGAGCGGGGCCACGGCCGGGAAGGTTGCCATCAGCATGGCGGGGAGGATGGCGAAGTACTTGGCCACGTCGTTCGAGATGCTGAACGTGGTGAGTGCGCCGCGGGTCATGAGGAGCTGTTTCCCGATCTCGACGATCTCGATGAGCTTCGTCGGGTTCGAGTCGAGGTCGATCATGTTGCCCGCCTCGCGCGCGGCCTGCGTGCCGGTGTTCATGGCGACGCCGACGTCGGCCTGGGCGAGGGCGGGCGCGTCGTTGGTGCCGTCGCCGGTCATGGCGACGAGATGGCCGGAGGCCTGTTCGGCGCGGATCCGGGCGAGTTTTTGTTCAGGGGTGGCTTGCGCCATGAAGTCGTCGACGCCGGCCTCGGCGGCAATGGCGGCGGCGGTGAGCGGATTGTCGC
>JAIXZE010000100.1 GCA_027489875.1 Verrucomicrobiales bacterium | reverse complement strand
CCACGCTGGAACCCGGGATCCATCGCATTGGCCACGTTGATCAGGCCCATGGCGATCTGGAACGTGCCGGGCTTTCCGGGCGACGTGCCGACGTCCAACTGCGACAGCGTGAGATCGAATCCAAAGGCGAAGTTGTCCGCAGGGGTGACCGGATCCGCGAGCCGCCGGAGGAAGAAACTGTTCGTACGTGACGAATCCCACGTGACCCCCAGCCCACCGGCGGCCGCATCCCAACGGAACAACGAAGCATCCCCAACGACTTCCCATCCGCGAGCCAACGGCGCTTGCCCGAAACCTTCCGAAAACGATTCACCGCACCACGCGTCGACGGCCACGCCGGCCACCCACGCGGTCAGCAAGGCCCGCAACCCACCTGGAAGCGCACGCTTCAAACGGCGGTCCTTTCCGCGGGTTTCGAGCCGGGTTCGACCGGGACCAGACATTCCGGACGCGGGCGTCCATCGGCATCGAACGGGCAATGCCGGCAACCGCTCCCGCAGCAATAGCCGCGGCGCAGATGATACGCGGCGGTGAACACGAAACGGCCGTCGTCGGTGAAATAGAATTCCCCTGCGCCCGCCCGCGGAACCCATCGTTCCGCGCGGCGCGCCTCTGCCACGCATCGGTGGCAGATGCACGCCCGGTTCCGGTCCTCGGCCCGCACGCGCTTCAACAACGCGTCGGGCATCTCGACGTGGAAGCACCAGCAATTCCCCTTGTAGGTGGCATCGGTGCACATCTGGCACGCGTTGGGTCCGCCGCAGAGCGGACACGCCGCTCCGTCACGGGCGCACGCTCCCGGGCCTCCGGCAGAATCGCTGGGCGAAACACTCATGGCTTCGTGATTGCCCGTTGGCCGCGCCGCGTCTGGACTCCGAGCACGAGCGCGCCCAGGCCCAGCAACACCCACGTCGACGGCTCCGGCACGGCACTCACCGCCGCCACGCCATCCAACTCCACCCGACCCGAGATCACCTCGATGCGGATGAACGCGGCCGACTCAATCGAGACGGGCGCTCCGGATCCATCCCGCGCCCAACCCAGCGAGAACCCGGCACCGCCGCCGCTGCCGGCGTAGAGGTTCCGGATGCCGTCCAGACCCAGGCCGGAGAAGTCCGCGTACGAAAGGCCGGGATTCACAGGCCGCGTGAAATCACCGGAACCATCGGTCGGGAACAATTCGTCGAGCAGCGGGGCCAGCGACCCATCGAGCGTGAAGAACTGCACGCCATCCGAACTCACCGAGACCCTCGCCTCGGCGAGGCCGCCGCCGAAGATCGATCCATCGGTGATGCCACCGCCCGAATAGTCGCCATTCGTGATGATGAAACCGGCCCCGCCGAACACGAGGAAGTCGATGCCGAAGGGATTCAGCGGATTCCGTGTCGCCGGCGTATCCAGGCGCAACTCCAGGAGTCCACCGGTGCCCACCGACAGCAGTTGATCCACGAGGTAGGGCGGGCTGAACACGTCCACCGGCCCCCCGAACATTCCCGGGGTCACCCGGCTGGGTTCACCCAGGATGGCCGCGGCATTCGTATAGCCCGCGCCCGTGCCGAACTCGGTCGCGAACCCGGTCCCCGGATTGTACGCCCGCACCTCGGCCGCGAACTGCGCCTGCACCTGCGGCAACGCGCACCATCCCAACACCGACACCAACCCTGCGGCGACCATCCCGTTGAGGGACGCGCCCCGACATTCATATCCACGCATCTTCCGTCGATCTCCTGTTCCTTGGTGCTCCGGTCAGAGACGGAACACCTGTCCTGTGTGTCTGGAGACCAGTCCGGAAATGACGGCCAAGGTGAACGCCCCGGTTCACGCCGGATGCGCCCACAAAAAAGCCTTCATCCCCGGCACGGTGAGAATGAAGGCAGCAAAATCTCGCATGTCCGGACGCAACACACGCCCGGACCTGGCCTCATCCTTCGCTTTGCCGGCGAAGTGGGATCCAGCGTCTCCCCTGCAATCGTATTCCCAGGGACAACTTCTGGATCCTGACGAGCACCCTCGGCGCGATATCCGGACTCCGGGCTTCAATCCTCGCTCCCGCCTTCCCACACGGCGAACCGTGCAGTGGCTGTCTTTCGACCTGGGAGTCTGTAACCCGATACCGTGGCGGAACCGTCCCCGACTCTCACGGGGTTCCCGCGTTTCGATGGTGTCTGACATGTGGCCGCGCCTTCCGGCGCGGCCGTGCAAAGAACATCTTCAGTGGGCCTCCCACCCCCAACCTTTGCAACCGGAATTTTGGGAGATCCCGGTAAGGCAATGGGGTCGCGTCTATAAATTTTACATTTACCCTGGGCTTCGCAGCACCGCTCCCGTGACCCGCCCCCGCAACCGCACCCGGTGCACCACCTCGAACCCCGCCCCTTCCAACGCTCCCAGCTCCAGCGGGTTCACGTACACCACCCACACCGCGTTGCCGCTTTCCGCTGCGTGCTTCGCCAGGTTGGCCGCAACCCGGGAAAACGTCTCCCCGCGAAAAGGATTGTAGAGGAACACCACGCACCCCCCCGTCGGCAACTGGACCCGCGTCGCGTCCTCGCTCCGGACCTCCGCGTGCTCCCATCGGCTGCGCGACCGGATCCTCGCCAGGTTGGTGCGACAAACCGCCACCAATTCCGCGTCCAGATCAACGCCCAGCAGCCTCCGGTAACCCAGTTCGGCCGCCATGACCAACGCGCGCCCCTTGCCACATCCCAGATCGACAAACGTCCCGCGCGCGAAATGCGCGGGGACCGCCGCCATCAACACCCGGAACATTCGCGGTGGCACGCCTTGATACGGCACGGCCGTGTCCCCACCCCCCGCAGGAACCGCCGCCGCAGGCCACCAGGTATCGGTGCCGCGCCGCAGGTCGAACCACCACTCCGATCCCAACGTCCGCAAGCTCGCCGCCCATCCCTCACGGCGCACGGTTCGCCACGCACAGGACAGCCGATGCCACCGTCCGCCGGAGGAGCCGGCCTTCGCCACAGGATCGCTCATGTCCGGAAGCTTGATCGACACCATGTGGAGTCCGCGTGTCGGTCCGGGAGATTTCCTGCGAGGAACCCCGCGACATTTGCCGGAACAAGGACGGACGACGCAGTATCCCGCGCGGTTGAAAACGTGCCCCCAGCTCAACGCATCCGTTCCGGATTCCTGCCATCACCGATGAAGACCCTGACCCGCTGGACCTCGAACCGGCTCTTCTCCTACGTCCATGGAAATTACCTCGTCTACAACACCTGCTGGGAAGACCCGCGGCTCGACCGCGAGGTCATGAAGCTGACCCCGGACAGCCGGGTCGTCCTCATCACGTCCGCTGGGTGCAACGCGCTGGACTACGTCCTCGACACGCCGCACGAGGTTCACGCCGTCGATCTCAACTTCCGCCAGAACGCCCTCCTCGAACTCAAGATCGCTGGCATCCGGCGTCTGCCTTTCGAAGTCTTCTTCAGCCTCTTCGGCGACGGCGGCCATCCCGCCTTCCCGCACTTGTACCGCACCCAACTCCGGCCGGAACTTTCCGAGAGCGCCCGACGCTACTGGGACACCCGCCAGCACTACCTCGAACGGCCGACGCCCGAATCCTCGTTCTACCATCGAGGCACCACGGGCGTCTTCGGGCGGGTCATGGTCAAGTACCTGCAGATGGCCGGCGTTCATCGGGACGCCCTGGAACTGTTCTCGGCAGGATCCCTCGAAGAACAACAACGCATCTACCAGACATCGATCCGCGAGAAGCTCTGGCGTCCCGCGGTCAAACGGGCCCTCCGCACCGATGTCATGCTCAGCCTCCTGGGCGTCCCCGCCGAGCAGAAGGCCCACCTCGAACGGAGTTCCTCCGGAACCGTCGCCGACTTCATGGAAGACTGCATTGAAAGCGTCTTCACCCGCCTGCCCACCCACGACAACTACTTCTGGCGACTCTACCTCTTCGGCCGGTATTCCCCCGAATGCTGCCCCGAGTACCTGCGCCGCCCGAACTTTGAACGCCTGAAGGCCGGGCTCACTGAACGGATCCACATCCACACCGACAACCTCACCGACTTCCTTCGCAAGAGCCGCGAACCATTCTCGCACTTCGTGCTCCTCGATCACATGGACTGGCTCAGCCACGCGCATCCCGAACTGCTCCAGGCCGAGTGGCAGGCCCTCATCGACAGCGCTCGCCCCGACGCCCGCATCCTCTGGCGCAGCGCCGGCTTCAGCGTGGATTTCGTCGACCCGATCCGCGTCCAGCGCGACGGGCAGACAAAAGCCGTCGGAGACCTTCTCCAATACCGCACCGAACTCGCCAAGGACTGCCATCGACGCGACCGCGTCCACACCTACGGCAGCTTCTACATCGCCGACCTCGCCACGTGACCGCCCGCCTCTTTCCACCGGTTGCCGCCAACCCGCCCGCGCTGCTGGGGTCGGATGCCACCCGGCACCTCTCGCCCGAGTCGGATCTGCACAACGGCTACTGGCAACATGTCCTCGAACACGGCACCCGATCGGTGGCCCCCAACCTGGTCGGAAAGCCGGGAATCCTCGAATCGGGCGGCGTGCCGTGGCCGATCCTCCTGTCCGAAGCCACCCGCGGTGCCTCGTATCCAACGTCCCTCCACACGCAATACGCCGCCTATCCGGCCTCGGAACTGCATCTGGTTCCGGGCCGTCTCCAACGGCTCGGCGCGGGTCTCGGCCTGAAGGGACTCGGCCTCCTGCTTCAAGCCGGCGCGGTGGATCACTGGGTCCAATGGAGCAGTTGGCTGCTGTCCACCAACCTCCATCATGCGTCGCTCCGCGAGGTGCTGCCGGACGTCACCGAACGTCTCGTCGCCGCCTTCCCGGATCGCGCCATCCTCCTGCGCAGTGT
>JAIXZE010000065.1 GCA_027489875.1 Verrucomicrobiales bacterium | reverse complement strand
ATGAGGACATCGCCTCGCCGTTCCGGTTCCACACCCCAGACCGGGAAGACGCTTTGCCTCCTTCGGGCCGAGGGTTACGATGACCCCGATGACGTTGGATTTCGTAAAGATGAGCGGTGCGGGCAATGACTTCATCCTGCTCGACAACCGCGATGGCCGGATCTCCCTCACCCGTGAACAGGTGGTCAAGCTCTGCCACCGCCAGTTCGGCATCGGGGCGGACGGACTGATGCTGCTCGTTCCCTGCCCCGACGCTCAGGCCGACTGGGCCTGGACCTTCTACAACTCGGACGGATCCGACGCCGAGATGTGCGGCAACGGCGCGCGATGCTTCGCCCGTTACGTCCAGAAGGTCACGGGCTGGACCAAACCCTCGCTCTCCTTCCTGAGTCTCGCCGGGGTCATTTCCGCCACCTTCGAGGGCGAACGGGTGACCATCCGGTTGACCGCCCCTCACGGACTGCGCCTCGGTGAACAGGTGCCCACCTCCGCAGGAACCCTCTCGGTCAACTCCCTCAACACCGGCGTGCCCCACGCCGTCGTGTTCGTTCCGGACGCGGACCAGGCCATGGTCCAGAAGCTCGGTGCCGAGATCCGGTACCACGACCACTTCAAGCCCCGCGGCACGAACGTCAATTTCGCGCAGGTCAAGGGACCCAACCACATCCGCGTGCGCACCTACGAACGCGGCGTCGAGGGCGAAACCCTCGCCTGCGGCACGGGCGTCACCGCCAGCGCCCTGGTTTCGGCGCGTGTTCACGGATTCACCAGTCCCGTGCGCGTCCAGGTCCAGGGCGGCGACGAACTCCACATCGCGTTCAACGACCACGACGGCGCGTTCAGCGACGTCCGATTGAACGGCCCCGCCACCTTCGTCTTCGAAGGCCGGATCCAGCTCTGACCGTGCGCTCGAATCCGCCGTCCCTGAACCTCGCCGCAGCGCTCGCCGCGCTGGGGCTGCTGTTCCGGACGGCGGTTCCGCTGCTGGCCCACGGACCCGACCACGCCTTCATCCTCTCATTGACCGAGGAACTGACGCGCCAACCGGGGAACGCCGACCTCCTGCTCCAACGCGGCGAGCGCTACCGGAGTCACGGAGATCTCGCGTCCGCCCGAACCGATCTGGAGGCCGCCCTGGCATCGAACCCCGCCCTCCAGCCAGCACGCCTCCGTCTGGCCTTGGTCGCCCGCGACCAGGACCGACTCGACGAAGCCCTCACGCTCCTCGACACCACGCTCGCGGCGGAATCCACCAACCTCCTCGCCCGCGCCACCCGTGCCGATGTCCGGATGCGCGCTGGCCGCCCCGCCGAAGCCATCCCCGACTTCGACCGGGTCCTGGCCGACTCTTCCCATCCCCGGCCCGAATTGTTCATCGCCCGGGCACGGGCGGTTTTGTCCGCGGATACCAACGAATTGTCCCGTGCGCTCGATGGCATCAACGAGGGCATCGCGCAGCTGGGGCCCGTGCCTTCCCTCCAGATGCTCGCCCTCGACATCGAGGAACGCTCGGGAAACATCGACGGCGCACTCCGCCGGCTCGACGCGGTGATGGCCGGCATGGAACGGAAGGAACGCTGGTTGATGCGCCGTGGCGACATCCTGCGGAATGCGCAACGCGCCACCGAAGCCAAGGAAGCCTATCGCCGGGCGCTCAAGGCCCTCGACGCCCTTCCGGAACGCCTGCGCCGCACGATTGCCTCCGAAGAACTCCGTCGGGAACTGGGCGCAAGGCTTGCCGGAAACACCCCAAACACAGGAACCTCACCCAACCGATGAGTCGCGGACATCACATCCTCCTTGGCCTCTTCCTGTGGTTCGGTGCCGCAGCCGGATGGGCGCACGCCCAGAAGCTCGAGCGGGGCCCCTACCTGCAACTGCCCACGGACAGCTCCATGGTCATCCGCTGGCGGACGGACAAACCCAGCAAGGGCCTCGTCCGCTGGGGACTTTCGCCCGAGTCCGCCACCAATCGCGTCCAGCACGCCGGCAGCCTCACCGAACACGTCGTCCAACTCACCCGGCTCAAGCCCAACACGCGCTACTTCTACGCCATCGGCACCGAGACCAACAATTGGCTCACCCCGAGCGCTCCCGAGTTCTCGTTCATCACCCCGCCGCGTCCCGGCACCGTACAACCCGTGCGCATCTGGGCCGTCGGTGATCCCGGCACCGCCTCCACCAACCAGTCGAACGTCCGCAACGCCTTCTACCAGATCCACCGCCAGCGCCCGGCGGACCTCTGGCTGATGCTCGGCGACAACGCCTATTCCTCCGGCACCGACGCCCAGTTCCAACGCGCCGTGTTCGATGTCTACGGGGCCATCCTCCGGCAGACCCCGGTCTGGCCCACGCTCGGGAACCACGACGCCATGCACGCGGATTCGCCCACCCTCTCCGGCCCCTACTACGACATCTTCACCCTTCCCACCCTTGGCCAGTCCGGCGGCCTTTCCTCCGGCACGGAGGCCTACTACTCCTTCGACTTCGCCAACGTCCACTTCGTCTGCCTCGACTCCGAGGACACCGACCGCTCCCGCGACGGAGCCATGGCCGCCTGGCTGCGCGCCGACCTCGCGAACACCACGCGCGACTGGGTCATCGCCTACTTCCACCACCCGCCGTACACCAAGGGTTCGCACGACTCGGACAAGCATTCCGACTCCGCCGGGCGCATGACCGAGATGCGGGAGAACTTCCTCCCGATCCTGGAATCGGGCGGCGTGGACCTCGTCCTCACGGGCCACTCCCACAGCTACGAACGCTCCTATCTCCTCAACGGGCATTACGGACTCTCCACCAACCTGCAGCCGTCGATGATCCTCAACGCCGGCAGCGGCCGTCTCGACCACGAAGGTTCGTACGCCAAGAACGGCGGCAACGCTCCCCACCAGGGTGCCGTCTACATCTGCGCCGGAAGCTCCGGCCAGATCTCCGGCGGCAAGCTCAACCATCCCGTGAACTGGGTCTCCCTGAACAAACTCGGGTCCCTCCTCATCGACGTCGACGGCCTCCGCGCAGACGTCCGCTTCATCGGCGACAAGGGGCAACTCCGCGACTACTTCACGATCGAGAAGAAGTAGGCCGTCCTCACGAGGTCTTCACGCGGGATCCCCGATCGCCACCAGGGAGATCCCACTCTTCACCGCCAGCGCCTCCGCCTCCGGACGATCGAGAAGGATGGTCCGTCCCGGCTCGAACGCCAGCACCCGGACCCCGGATCGCGCGCACACCTCCAACGTCCGCGGCCCGACGCATGGCAGGTCAAAGCGGACATCGTGACCGGACTTCGCGAGCTTCACCGCCACCGCTCCCCCGGACTTGCCCGCCAGCTTCCCGCCGCGTTCCAGGCACGCGTCCGTGCCTTCGAACCCTTCCACCGCGAGCGTCGTCCCATCCTTCACCACGACGCTCTGCCCGATCTCCAGCCGGGCAATCTCCCGCGCAATGCGCGTTCCATACGCCACGTCCGAAATCTCCCGTGCGTCCAGGCGCGAGCCCATCGCATACCCCGCCCCCGGCATCCACGCCCCCAGCCAACGCAACGGATCGATCAACTGGATGCCCTCCTTCGCCAGTTCATCGCCGATCGCGCCGAAGATCGTGTGGGCGTTCTTTTCCTTCAACCGCAGCAGGAGCGCCATCGCCTTCAGGTCGGGTCGCAGGTTGAACAGGTT
>JAIXZE010000428.1 GCA_027489875.1 Verrucomicrobiales bacterium | reverse complement strand
GCGCGCGGCGCAAACCCGGCGCGCCGCATGTACTCGCACCACTCCTCGCCGTGCTCGGCAATCCGGGTCCCGTAGCGGACCGACGCCACCACGTGCGCCAGCTCGTGGCAGAGGGTCTCGCGGAGAAGGTCCTCGTTCTCATCCAGCAGCAGCACGCCGTTCAGCGAGATCTGGAGCGACCTCAGATCACACCGTCCCAGTGCCCCGCCCAATTCATCCGAGAACCCGATCTCCACGTCACGCATCAGCCGGGACAACCCCCACACCGACGCCCAGCGCTGGGCCTCGCTGAAGAGTCTATCCAGCTTCCGATGCATCCGTTCCTCCTCTTGTCGCGTGCGCACACGCACTCCCTCGGCCATCCAGGTTCCCTCGTCAACGGGATCCCTGCGAGCTGCCCGCACCAAACCCTTCACCAACCCATCGACTTTCGGAACCCACCGGATCAATCTCAGCCACGTTCCTCCCACGCATGGCACGTACCCTCCAGACCGGTCTGAAGCCGCTCCTCCGATGGCTCCCGTGGGCGATCCTCCTGATCGCCGTCGCGCCGCGTGCCCGGGCTGCCGTTGATTACACAACCCAGATCCGGCCCCTCCTTCAGGAACGCTGCTTCTCCTGCCACGGTGCCCTCCAGCAGAAGTCCAACCTCCGCCTCGACACCGTCGAACTCATGCGTCGCGGCGGGAAATCCGGTCCCGTGCTCGTTCCCGGCAAGCCTGACGCCAGCCCCCTCCTCGAACGCGTCGCCACCGCCGATCCCGAGGATCGCATGCCGCCCGAACACGAAGGCCAACCCTACTCGCCCGCGCAGGTTGCACAGCTCCGGGAATGGATCGCCGCCGGCGCTCCGGCACCCACCGATGAACGCCCCGAACCCGATCCACGCGATCACTGGGCCTTCCAGCCACGCACGCGCCCCGAGGTCCCCCGCCCTTCAACCCCGGACCCGACCCGCCTGCGCAATCCCATCGATGCCTTCCTGGAGAACGCCCGCGAGTCCCGCCAACTCACCCCGCAACCCGAGGCACCGCGCGCCCTGTTGATCCGGCGTCTCTATCTCGATCTCATCGGTCTTCCTCCCACCGAACCCGAACGCACCGCACTCCTCGCCGATCCCACACCGGATTGGTACGAGCGGCTGGTAGACCGTCTCCTCGACGATCCCCGCCATGGCGAACGCTGGGCGCGCCACTGGATGGACATCTGGCGCTACAGCGATCCCTGGGGCCTCGGCGACCAGCATCGCAACAGCCAGAAGCACCTCTGGCATTGGCGCGATTGGATCGTCGAATCACTCAATCGCGACCTGCCCTACGACGAGATGCTGCGGCTGATGCTCGCCGCGGACGAACTCCACCCGAACGACCCCGACCGCCTCCGCGCCACCGGCTTCCTCGCGCGGAATTATTTCCTCTTCAACCGCAACCAGTGGATGGACGAAACCGTCGAGCACGTCGGCAAGGGTCTCCTCGGCATCACACTCAATTGCGCAAAGTGCCACGACCACAAATACGACCCATTTCCCCAGACCGATTACTACCGGCTCCGTGCCGTCTTCGAACCCTACCACGCGCGCCTCGACGTGCTCCCAGGTGAACCCGATCTCGATCGGAACGGCCTGCCCCGCGTCTACGACCGGACCCTCGATACCCCGACGTGGCGCTTCGTCCGCGGACAGGAGAACGCGCCGGACAAGTCCGCCCCGATGGCACCCGGTGTTCCCGCCCTCTTCACCTTCGCCTCCTTCGAGGCCCGTCCGGTCTCGCTTCCGCCCGAAGCCTGGCAACCCGAGCGCCGGCCGTGGGTTTTCGAAGCGCATCTTCGCGCGGCCTCCAACCGCACTGAAACCGCGCGCGTCCGCCGCAACGAAACCCGCGCCCGACTCGGCGCCAACACCAACGCCGAACCCCAGACCGAACTCCGCATCGCGGAATCCCAACTCGCCGTCGCCGAACTCGACCTCCTCGCCGTCACCCACCGCGCCGCCGCCCAGCGCGAGCAATGGCGCGAAGCGGCCAACACTCGATCTTCCCGTCGCGACGCCGTGATGGCCGAGCGCCAACTCGCCGTTGGCCGCCAGCAACTCACGATCGACGAAACCGAACTCCGGCTCCTCCGCGCCGCCGCGGACAAGAAGGACGCGCTCTCCAAAGAACTCACCACGGCACGCGAGAAGCTCGCCGAACTCACCCGAACCGTCGCCGCGGAACCCGGCCCCGACGCCACCTTCACACCGCTCACCGGAGCCGCCTGGACCGCCACCCGCTTCCTGGATTCCACCAAGGACGATCCCTCCACGGATTTCCCCCGCACCAGCACCGGCCGTCGGACCGCCCTCGCCCGCTGGATCACGGACCCACGGAACCCGCTCACGGCCCGGGTCGCGGTGAACCACCTCTGGAACCGTCATCTCGGCGCGCCGCTCGCTCCCGTGGTCTTTGACCTCGGACGCAAGTCCGGAACGCCTCCGCACGCCGCGTTGATCGACTGGCTCGCCTCCGAACTCGTCGATCACGGCTGGAGCCTGCGACACCTCCACCGCCTCATCGTGACTTCCGCTGCGTACCGCATGGACTCCTCGCTCCGCGCCGCCGGCGACACCGCCGCCCGCGATCCCGACAACCAGTTCTGGTGGCGGCGCACCCCGATCCGCCTCGAAGGCCAGGTCGTCCGCGACGCCATCCTCGCCCTCGCCGGTGATCTCGAATCCCAACGGGGTGGCCCGCCGGTGGCACCGTCGGCCCAGGAAGGTTCGCACCGCCGCAGCCTCTACTTCTACCACTCCAACAACGACCGGAACCTCTTCCTCACCACGTTCGACGAAGCGCTCGTGAAGGAGTGCTACCGGCGCGAACAGAGCATCGTTCCGCAACAATCCCTCGCGCTCCTCAACAGCCGGCTCGTCGGCGACGCCGCACCCCGCATCGCCGCACGGATCCTCGCAGCGACGCCCGACAGGTCGGACGATGCCTTTGTCCGCCAGGCCTTCCGTACCTTGCTCGGATACGAGCCTTCGGCCGCCGAACGGGACGAATGCCTTCGATCCCTCGCGACCTTTCGCCAGCACCCGCCCACCGACACCACCGAACGCGCCCGCTCCAACCTGATCTGGGCGCTCCTCAACCACGGCGACTTCGTCACCCTGCGATGAACACCCACAACCGCCGCACCTTCCTCGCCGATCTCGGCATGGGCTTCACCGGCCTCGCCCTGGGCTCGCTCCTGCAACGCGACGCGCGCGCCTCCGCCCCGGGCGCGTGGAGTCCCCCCGATGGCCAGCCCCACTTCGCGCCCAAGGCCCGGAGCGTCATCTGGCTTTTCATGAACGGCGGCGTCTCGCACATGGAAAGCTTCGACCCGAAGCCCATGCTCACGAAGTACGCCGGCAAGACCATCGCCGAGACCCCGTTCGCCGACACGCAGGACCCAAGGAAGCTCGCCATCGAACGCCTCGTCGTCCCCGACGCCAACGGCAACCAGCGCAACACGCTGTACCCGCTCCAGGTCGGATTCCGACGCCACGGCCAGAGCGGCATCGAGATCAGCGATTGGTTCCCGCACATCGCCCATCACGCCGACAAGCTCGCCGTTGTCCGGTCGATGTGGACCACCGACAGCAACCACGGCGCGCAGACGCAGTTCCATTCCGGCCGTCACCAGAACGACGGCGATTTCCCAAACCTCGGCGCCTGGGTCCACTACGGCCTCGGTTCGCTCAACGAAAACCTCCCGCAGTTCATCTCCATCGGCACCCGGGAGTACTGGAACAAGCGCGACGGTCATTACCTCGGCCCGGCCCACGATGCCGTCCCGCTCCGCATTGATCCCGCCAACCCGCTCGACTTCAGCCGCCCCGAACGCGCCCTCTCGGCCGACGAACAACGCACCGGTCTCGGCCTGATCCGTCGCCTCAACGAACTCCGCGGAATCGAGTATCCCAACGATCCCGCCGTCGCCGCACGCATCGCCGCGTACGAACTCGCCTACCGCATGCAGACCTCCGTACCCGACATCGTCGACTTCTCCCGCGAGTCCGCTGAGACCCGCGCGCTTTACGGGATGGACCTGCCTCATTGCCGCGAGTTCGGTATCCAACTGCTTGCTGCCCGTCGACTCGTCGAACGCGGCGTCCGCTTCATCCAGATCCAGCACGGCGGCGGCGGTGCCGGTGCCTGGGATGCCCACTCCGGTCTCAAGGCCAACCACGAAGGCCTCTCGCGCGCCGTCGATCAACCCATCGGTGGCCTCCTCTCCGACCTCGACCGACGCGGCCTCCTCGACGAAACCCTCGTCGTCTTCGCCACCGAGTTCGGTCGGACCCCAGGATCCCAGGGCAGCGATGGACGCGATCACCACATCTTCGGCTTCAGCGTCTGGATGGCCGGTGGCGGCCTGAAGCGCGGGGTCGTCCACGGGGCCACTGACGAGATCGGATTCCACGCCTCCCAGGATCGCCACTACGTCACCGACATCCACGCCACGATCCTCCACCAGCTCGGTCTCGACTCACGCCGCCTCGAAGTCCCCGGCCGCAAACGCCTCGAGATCGACCACGGCCGCCCCATCCACGCCATCATCGCGTGAAGAGTTTCCAGATTGAAGGCCGCGTGCCCCCACGCGGCGCTGGAGGGGGAATTCCCAGTCCCCAGATTCCCAATCTGTAGGCCGCGTGCCCTCACGCGGCGCTGGCAAGGGAGTTCCAAGCCCCCAGATTCCAGTCCCCAGATTCCCAATCTGTAGGCCGCGTGCCCCCACGCGGCGCTGGCAAGGGAGTTCCAAGTCCCAGTCAGCGGATTCCAGATCCCTGTGAACTTCCCCAACCCGGCATGCCGGATACCCCGGAGGGGTTGCAGCAATTAGCCCGGGGTGCGAAGCAACCCCGGGAAACGGGGGGAATGGATCACCAACCCCGGAGGGGTTGCAGAAGCCGCAGGTCTTCACACCACCTTCGAGGTATAACCGTGCCGACTTCCAAAGGTAGCAGCCGAGGTAACGAGGCTGTGGATGAATGAAGTTCCCAGTCCCCAGATTCCAGCTCCCAGATTGGTGAGCGCCCTCGTGCTGCTCCCGTCGAATCCCAACGGGATTCTGGCGCCAAGCCCAGGGTTGCCGAGCTTGCGAGGCTACCCTGGGTCACGGTCCCGTCCGATCCCAACCGCAACGCGGTTGTGGCCTCCCGATTCCCTAGCGAGAATCCTCCCTCGCCGCCCTCCGCTTGATCGTCGTCACCTTGTAGACCGCACCCGCCTTGTCATAGGTCGTCCATTCCCCAACCTGTTGCCCCGCCTCGAAATGCCCCGATCGCAACTTCGTACCGTCCTTGCGGAACCATTCCCAATACCCCGAGGGCTGGCCGTCCAACATCGGCCCACGCCCCCAGAGCGAGCCGTCCTTGTGATATTGCAGATGCTCTGTCTCGACCGCGGTCTTGGTTCCCATTCTGTCTTCCGCTTTGCCCAAGCCCAGCTTCCACCGCAAGCGCTGTTTTGCCCCAAGGCCCCGCACTGGGCGCATCGTGACACTGCCCCATCTCGAACGGGGTGGCGACGTCCTCGTCGCCATTCCAGCGCCTTTCCATGGGCGATGAGGACATCGCCGCCCCGAAACCATTCCCGCAGGGGGCAGAGTCAGGATGCGCCCTTCAGGCCGCGAAGAACTGTCATCCACGCGGCGTAGGTCACGAGGCTGAGGAAGGACAGTTCGAAGGCTTGGTTTTCACCGCCACCCAACCCCTCCCGGTTGACAGCCCAAGGCATCTTCGATGGCATCTCTCCATGCGAATGGCTCGCTCCCATCAACCGTTAAACCACCCATCCCAAACCCCATGATCTTCATCTGGCGCGGAGCCGGCATCCTTGTTGTGGTCGTCACCTTGGCAATGCTCATGGCCGTTCAGCTGGGCGTGAACCGAGCTCTTCAGGATCCAACCTATTACCAGACCCATGGCTGGCCAAAGCTGCTGGCCTTCGTGCTCTCTGCCGCAGCCGTGTTCCTGATTGACCGATACTCAGACCTGAGACTGGGTCGCAAGTCCCCGAAACCGGCTCCCGACCAACCACCCGCGCCCAAGCCAGGCCACTCCTTGTTTTTCATCCCGATGAAATTCTGGTCGATCATCCTGCTCGCAATCGGCGTTTACTGTCTCTTCAAGGTCTGAGGCTTCGGGCTTGCCCGTCGTACCAACCCCAGCAATGGAAACCCACCCCGTGGAACTCTCACCCAACCTCACAACACACCTCCACATCCGCGAGGGATGCTGCTACCCGGACTGGGCGGCGATCTGGAATGAGATCGAGGAATGCGCTCCCGAGGCGGAACGGCCGGTTCTCTGGAAGGTCGTCGTTCTGGCCTGGGTCGCACAGGTTCAGGTGCATCTCGGAGAGAAATACGTGACCTGGGAGACAGACCGCTTCCTGTACATTTCCGACGCGGCTGTCGAGGTCGTCCAGGACGCCGACAAGACCTGCACCAGCGCGCTGCAAAGGATCGAAGCCAGTCTCGCAGGGCTGCCGGCCGACCCGTTCCACGGCAATTCCAAACAGATCGTCCTGATCTTCTCGGACATCGACGCCTACTGCCGATACATCGCCTTCTTCCACCCCGAAGGGGAGTTTCCCATGTCCGGCGGGGTTTGCCTGGCTCAAAGCGGGTATCCGCACATCGCCATTCCTGCGAAGGATCAATCCACGGACCAGCTGGCGTTGGCTCACGAGTTGACGCATCTCTGGGTGTCCCACCTGCCCTTGCCGCTCTGGCTGAACGAAGCGTTGGCCATGCGGATGGAGCAGATCGTCTGCGGACAGCAACCCCTGCACCTCGATCGGGAAATCCTCGAACGTCACGCCAGCTACTGGAACAAGGACACGATCCAGGAGTTCTGGACCGGTGCGTCCTGGCAGATCCCCGGGGAAAGCCACGAACTCAGCTACGCGCTCGCCCAACTGCTCTTGCTGAAGATCGAGACCGTCCTGGCTGCGCCCCGGCCAAAGCTCGTCGAGTTCATTGCCCAGGCGACAGGGGATGACGCCGGCGAATCCGCCTTCCAGTCCACCTTCGACGCCAGCCTTGGCGACCTGGTCGCCTCCATCCTCGGCGAAGGCCCCTGGTCTCCCGCACCGGATACGTGGGCGATCCCCGACGGCTCGGACTCCGACGAATCCAGCCACGGCCGACCTTGATGCCTGCCCCTTCGGTCTCCCCAGCGCGATGACCACCTAGCCCGCCCGCCCCGCCGGTCCCGCCAACGAACCCCCAGCACCCTTGACTCCATCGGATGCCCCGACATTGTCCCCGCATGACAGAGTGGTCTCAATGTCCCGGGATCGAACGGATCCCGGAGGTCTGCGGGGGCGCTTGGAAATTCCGTGGAAGCCGTGTCCCCGTTGCTGCCTTGTTCCAGAACCTTGAGAGCGGAGCGACGGTCTCGGAGTTTCTGGAATGGTTTCCCGGAGTCGAACGATCTCAGGTGGAGAGCGTCCTGGAGTTCACGAACAGAATCTAAGGGATCGAAGGATCGCTATCATCGTCCTCAGGTCAACCAGTTGGCCACGAATCCGGTGTATTGCTGAGGGAATGGCTCAACAGATCCTTGCAGTGCAGGCGGGAATGTATGTCGAGATCGACATCCCGTGAGTCTCGCCATCGTGCGGTGTTTTCTGTGAGGTCGGTCAATAGGTGAGCTGAGACGCAGAGGGAAAGATCACACTTCGCCTACTCCCCTTCGCGGCTTTGCGGCTTTGCGGCTTTTCCGTCGCCTCCCGCAGAGCCCCGGCATGGGGTATAGAACACGGACACCCAAAGGCGGGCAAAAGGGGCGGAGCACCGACAGACGATAGCCCACAGCGTGAGCTGTGGGTTTGCACTCCAATCGGACCCGACCCCCGGAGGGGCGGCAGATCCAGCAGTCCGACCCATCCCAACCGAGCCGATGCCCGCAGCCTGCCCAATGCAGGCCGGGTGCCCTCACCCGGCGGTGGTCCCTTCCCCCTTCGCGGCTTTGCGCCTTGCTAGCTTTCCCCGTTATCCCGTCCCCGCTGGGAACACACCCCCCAACAAATCCCTTGCCAGCCCATACGCACACCTGTAATCCAACCACAACACGCACACTTGTAATCCAGCGCAGCACCCACGCCCGCCCCTCGCCTCAATCTCCCCGCCATGAAGAAACCCGTCCCTCGCATCTCCGACACCGAATGGGAAGTCATGCGCGCCGTGTGGTCCGGTCACCCCGCCACCGCCGGTGAGATCGCCGACCGCCTCGCCCAATCCGATCCCTCCTGGCATCCCAAGACCGCCCGCACCCTCCTCGGCCGCCTCGTCGAGAAGGGAGCCCTCACCTATGCCGTCGACGGCCGCATCTTCCTCTATCGTCCTTTGGTTACCGAACAGGAGTGCATCGCCGCCGCCTCCACCTCTTTTCTTGAACGCGTCTTCGGCGGCGCGCTCCAACCCATGCTCGCCCATTTCGTCGAACGTCAGGACCTCTCCCCCGACGACGTCCAGCAACTCGAACAGATCCTCGCCCGCCGCAAGAAACGCCGCTGAACGTCTTCATCTGTGAAATCTGCGAAATCTGTGGATCACCACTCCCCGTCCAATCTGTGCAATCTGTGAAATCTGTGGACCACCCAATCCCACAAATCTCCCCATGAAAGCCCTTCAACACCTCGCGATGCTCTCGGCCCAGGTCGCCGTCCTCGCCCTGCTGGCGTTCGTCCTGATCCAGGTTCTCCGCGCCTGGCTCACGCCCCGCGCCCGCTGCTGGATCTGGGGTCTGGTCGTCCTCCGCCTCTGCCTCCCCGTCTCCCTCGACGCCCCGTTCTCGCTGTTCAACCTGCTGAAGCCCGCGATCCCCTCGCGTGCACCGTTGCCGCCGGCGACTCCGGTGGCACCCGCACCCGCGGCAAACACCCTGCCCGCGCCCGAGGCACGTCCCCTGACCGCCCTGCCAAATCCATTCCCGGTCGCACCCGTTGCCTCCCTCGCACCGACCGATTCCATCAACCGCCCGTCCCCGATCAAAACCTCTGTTCCCCCTGCCGCGACGCCAACCATCGCAACGATTCCCTGGACCACGGCTGCCTTCCTGATCTGGGCGATCGGAGCCCTCGCCTTGCTCGGACGCACCGCATGGCTCGCCCTGCGCATGCACCGCACCGTGGCTTCCGGCGTCCCCTCCACCTCGTCCACGCTCGCCTCCGCACTCGACCAGGCCCGACACCTGACGGGCGTCCGCACGCCGATCTGTGCCGTTGAACTCCCCGGCATTTCCTCCCCCGCACTCTACGGATTCCTTCGCCCCACGCTGCTGGTACCCCCGGATCTCGAACGGATCCTCGAACCCTCCCAACTCCGGCACGTGCTCCTCCACGAGTGCGCCCACGTCCGACGCCACGACATCGCCCTCAACTGGCTGATGGCCGTCCTGCAGGCGCTGCACTGGTTCAACCCTGCCGTGTGGATGGCTTTTGCCCGCCTGCGTGCCGAACGCGAACTCGCCTGCGACGAGATCGCGATGGAAGCCTCCGGCAAGGACGAGAGCGAAGCCTACGGTCGGACGCTGCTGCACCTGCTGACCTCATGGTCGAACGTCACGCCCCTTCCCACACCGGGCGCCATCGGACTGCTCGAACGTCATGGCGACCTGCGCCGCCGTTTGCGGCACATCGCCGATTTCCGTCCCGGGCGTCGCCTCGGTGTCCCGACGGCGATCCTCATCGCGATGGCCGGTGCCGTGACCTTGACCGACGCCCAGTCGCCGTCCCCGACCAACACCCCTTCGTCCGCCGCGATCCCCACCAACCTCCCGCCGGTCGTTCCCCTGCGTTACACCAACGCCTTCGCCGCCCCGGAGAACAAGGACCTCCAGTCCGGAGGCAACTGGGCCAAGGCTCCGCGCGGGTCGAACGTCCTCGGCGGGGTCCACTTCGAGGTCGATGGACTCATCCAGCTCGCCGGCAAGACTTCGGTCGGCAGCAAGCGCGACTTCCGCGAGTTCGTCACGCTTCCCTCCCCCACCAACCGTTACGGATCCGTGCACCTGCTCGCCGCGACCGCGTGGTCTTCCGAACCCAACCGCCGCGTCGCCGACGTCGTCTGGCGCTATGCGGACGGCACCTCCAAGCGGAGTCCGATCCTGTACACCGGCCACGTGCGCGACTGGTGGCGTCGACCGTTCGAGGAACCGCATCATGTCTTCTCGAAGTTCGCCAAGTGCGCGGTGATCTGGTCGTCGCCCGACTCCGTGAAGAACAAGACGGCCTTGCGCGCCTACCGGGTCACGCTCGCCAATCCCGAGCCCACGAAGCCCGTGGCCTTCCTCCAGCTGCAAAGCGCCATGGAGAGCGCCTCGTTGATGGTGCTCGCCGTCTCGCTCGATCCATTGGAAGCCGGCAAACGGCCGGATCCCTCGCCGGATCTCGAACCCGAGGACCCGAAGTGGACTCGTCACCTCGGCGTCACCCTCATCGACGCCGGCACATCCAACGTGATCGGTGGGGCGAAGGTGGAGGCATCAGTCACCTCGGCCGGTTACTCCGGTTCCCGCGATTATACGGCGAATGGCAGTGGCATTGCCGATGTGCTGCTTCCCGACGACGCCGTGACCAGCGTCACCATCGAGGCGTCCGCGAAGGACTACAGTCCCACCAAGCATCGCTTTGAGTTCTCGGGGACCAACCCCGTCCCCGCCTTCGTCACGGTGCGACTCCACGGCGGTGCGACGATCGGCGGCATCGTCCTCAACAAGGCCGGCAATCCCGTCGAAGGGGTCGAGGTTGAAGTGTACCGGTTCTGGACCGGGAGCGACGCGATGGATAAACCGGGCGAGGACACAGGATTCGGAAACAAGCGGACGCGGACGGGTGCCGACGGTCGGTGGGAGGTAAGTTCGGTTCCCAAGAACCGCTTCAACCGGATCGGAATCTCCTTCAACCACGACGACTACGTCCGCGCTTCGATCGGCGGCATTTCGCAGGAGGCGGGCGTCGAGGCCGCCCTCCTGGAAAAGCGCCACGAGATGCGTCTCGTCCCGGCGCTCTCCGTCTCCGGCATCGTCCTGAACCCCGATGGACAGCCCGTGGCCAAAGCTGACGTACGCGTCGGCCAACGCTTCTCGAGCAATGCGAAGGAAGGCACGACGGATGCCGCCGGGCGGTTCCGAATCGGCGGACAGAAGCTGGGTGAAACCGTCGTCACCGCCCGGGCCAAGGGCCTGGGTGCGGCGGCCGAGAAGATCACCATCACCGACAACACGCCCGAGATCACCCTGACCTTGAAGCCCGCGCGGGTCTTCAGCGGCTTGGTCACGGACGCCGACAACCAACCGATCGCCGACGTCTGGCTGGCCGTCGACACCGTCCACGGCCTCGGGAACGACGAACTCCAGAACGAGTTCGCCGAGTTCAGCACACGCACCGCCGCGGACGGCACCTGGTCGTGGGACTCCGGACCGGACCTTGAAATGCAGTTCCGGTTCCAGAAGGACGGCTACGGCGGAAAGTCCGGCGTCAAGATCAAGCCCGACGAGCCCTCCACGGTGGTAATGAACAAGCCCCGAGAGGTGGTGGGTGTCGTCCTGGATGCGGAATCCGGCGAACCGGTGAAGGAATTCCGGCTGGAACCGCGCGGGAACTGGTGGTCACAGAGCGACGCCCGCAGCTTCACGGACGCGAACGGGCGATTCACCTTCTCGGTGCCACAGGAACATTACGACAAGTTCCACGTCACCTCGCCGACACACGAACCTGTCGACGAACCGATCCCCGCCGCCGTCAATGGCGTCATCCAGATGACCATCCGTCTCAAGCCGGCCGAGGATTGGTCCGGCGTTGTGGTGGATGAAGCAGGACGGCCCGTCGCCGGGGCCACCGTGGCCCTGACCAGCATGCAGGAGCACGTCATGCTCCAGGGCGATCGCCTCGATTCGTGGCGCGAGGGAGGGGTGATGACCACCGGTGCCGATGGAGCGTTCAAGCTCAACCCGGTGCAGAACCCGACAGGCGTTGCCGCGGCAGCCGCTTCAGGGTTCGGATTCATGAAGGCGGAGGAGTTCAAGGCAACCCGACGCATACGCTTGGTACCCTTCGGAGCCGTGGAAGGCGCCTACCGCGGCCGGGTGGACGACGACGGCACGGCACGGCTTTCACTCCAGATCTTCACTGGAGCAGGCGGAGGCTATGTCGGCATCTCCGGGAACTGGGGCGGATTGCAGAACCCCACCCCCGGTGGCACCCGGTTCCGCTTCGCCAAGGTCCCCGCCGGAAACCATCAACTGATCCGGATGATCCAAGCCGGTGCCAACTCCTGGAATCACCAACCGCTCAAGGACGTCGTCATCGAACCTGGCCAGACCACCACCGTCGACATCGACGTCGAAGGGAGCCGGGTCACGGGCCGGCTAATTCTCGGAGAAGTAGCCAACGTTCCGGGAATCCAATGGCATGTCAACGTCTCCACGGCCTCGCGCTGGAAGCCGAACCCCTCCATGTCCCCCGAGGAGGTCCAGAAGATGGTTGAGGATCCCGAGTTCCAGAAGGCCATGCAGCGGATCCGCTACTACCAATGCCAGGTCCGGCCGGACGGCACCTTTGAAGCCCAGGACGTCCCGAACGGTGCCTACGACCTGAATATCGTGGGCTTCGTGATGAAGGACGGACAACCCAGCCAATCGTGGAATGCCACCAAGACCTTCACCATCCCGGAAGGCACCGCCACCGACAGCGTCCTCGATATCGGCGCAATCCCGCTGACCCCGGCACCGGTGCCCGGGCAGTAGAAGAAGTCCCGGAATCCGAACCTTCCCTCTGTAGGCCGGGTGCCCTCACCCGGCGGTGTCAATGGAGCGCAGCAATGCTGCAGGCCTTCACGGCGGATTCTTGCCTCACGCGAAGCTGCGAAGGACGCGAAAATTCGCCTTCCTCTTCGCGGCTTGGCGGCTTGGCGGCTTCTCGGAACCTTCCGGAAAGACCCGGCAACAGCGACCTAACCGTCCCTCTAGAGGTCGGACACCAGGTGCGGAGCACCGAAAGACGATAGCCCACAGCGTGAGCTGTGGGTTCACGTCCGGTGTGGACCCGAGCCCCGGAGGGGCGGCAGATCCAGTAGTCCGACCCATCCCAACCGAGCGGATGCCCGAAGCCTGCCCACTGTAGGCCGCGTGCCCTCACCCGGCGGTGGTCCCTTCCCCCTTCGGGGCTATGGGCCTTGGCCGTCTCCAAACGGTTGAGAAGGGGCCGAATCCTTCACTCGCCTCAGCAGTGAGTGCCTTCTCGACTGTCATTTTGCACCCGGTGATCGGATGGGGCGGCCGAGTACGCGTTCACCAAGCGCCGTCTGACCAGCATCACAACCCTCATTCCACGCCTTCAGGACCGCTGCTGGTTCCTGGTAGGCCTCCGGAACTCCAATCAGGTTGCCCAACCAAGATCTCAATGCAATCTCCCAACCCGTCCTGAATCCCTCCAGAAAAGCGTCCCGAAGCACCTTGTCGCCATCATAAGGTGTGCTC
>JAIXZE010000395.1 GCA_027489875.1 Verrucomicrobiales bacterium | reverse complement strand
GGTCGAGGGACACCCTGAAGAACCTCGCGGGCCGCTCCCAGGTAAGACGCAATCCTGGGGCCGCCCGAGGCCTGCACGTGCTTCAGCGCCTTCCTCAAGGTTTCGGTCTCGCCGGCGTGTTGGCGACGCAAGGCTTCGGCCTTTGGTTCCAGACTGCCGTCGGGATCCAGGCAGGCGATGTCCTGGCGGGACCCGCGGAGATACGCGGTCAGGCTGTAATAATCCTGGGTGGAGATCGGATCGAACTTGTGATCGTGGCAGCGGGCGCACGCGACGGTCAGCCCCAGGAAGGTCTTCGAGAAGACATCGACCTGGTTGTCGATGCGGTCCGCCTCGTCCAGGTTGGGATCCACGGGAGAGTGGGTGGCCTGGTGCAGGTACCACCATCCGGTGCCGATCACCGACTCGTTGAATCCGGCGCTGGGATGATGGCGTGCCGGATGGAGCAGGTCGCCGGCGATGTGCTCCTTCAGGAATTGGTCATAGGGAACATCGGCGTTGAACGCGCGGATCAGGTAGTCGCGATAACGCCAGGCGTGTGGGATGGAGAAGTCCTGCTCGTGCCCGTAGGTCTCGGCAAAGCGGACGAGGTCCATCCAGTGACGCGCCCAGCGCTCGCCGTAATGCGGCGACGCCAGCAGTCCATCCACCACCCGCTCACGGGCCCCTGGCGACGTGTCCTTCAGGAACGCCTCGATCTGTTCGGGCGTGGGCGGCAGGCCCGTGATCACGAAGTGGACCCGACGCAACCAGGTCGTTGGACTGGCCGGAGAGGCGGGACGAATGCCCTGACGCTCCAAAGCCGCCAGGATGAAGCGATCGATGGGTTGATCGGACCACTGGGTGTCCTGAACCGCCGGCGGTGCGGACATCTTCAACGGTTGGAAACTCCACCATTCGCGGCGTGCCCGGAACACGCTGGTCCAATCCGCGCCACCGGTCGAAGGAGTTGCCGATGGCTGATCCCGTGGGTCCGGCGCGCCGTCCTTCACCCACTGGACAAACGAGGCGATGGCGGAATCGGAAAGCTTCGGCCGATCCTTCGGCATCCTGAACTCGGCGTGCTCGTGGCGGATCGACTGGATGAGCAGACTCGCGGTGGCGTCGCCTGGTATTACCGCGGGTCCGGAATCACCGCCCTTCAGCAAGCCGTCGCGTGAATCCACGCGCAGACCACCCTTCTGTTTCTTCGCGCCGTGACATTCGTAACAATCGTTGGCGAGGAACGGTCGGATGCGTTGCTCGAAGAAATCCACCTGTGCCGGCGTGAGGGAGGGGGCGGCCTGCCCGACCAAGGGGTGGGTTCCCAGACCCACGAGCACGATCCAGATCCAACCCAGTTGACGCACGAGCGAGTACGCTTTGGTGGAGGACGGTGCGTTCATCAATGGTGGAGGGATAACAGCGGAGCTGGAGGTTTCAAGTTTGCGCTCCCAACTCAGGCCAGGATCGGACGGATCACGTGACCGTGGACATCGGTCAGGCGGAAATCCCGGCCGCCGAAACGATAGGTGAGCCTTTCGTGGTCCAGGCCCAGGAGGTGGAGGACGGTGGCCCACAGATCATAGACCGTGCAGACATCCTGTACCGCGTGGTAGCCGAGTTCATCGGTGGCTCCGTAGGCGGTTCCGCCCTTGATGCCCCCGCCTGCCAGCCAGACGCTGAAACCGAACGGATTGTGATCGCGGCCATCGTTCGATTGCGCGAAGGGCGTCCGACCGAACTCCCCGGCCCAGACGATGAGCGTCTCCTCGAACAGGCCGCGGGCCTTCAGATCCTGGATCAGGCCGGCGATCGGTTGGTCCACCTGGAATGCCATTTCGGAATGGCCCGCCTTCAGCACGCCGTGCTGATCCCAGGGGTTTCCAATCTGACCCGGATCGGAGGGACGCGGCAGACAGGTGAGTTCGATGAACCGCACGCCGCGTTCGACGAGGCGGCGGGCGAGCAGACATTGCCGTGCGTACTCCGCCTTTTCCCTCACCGGTGAGTCCAGACCGTAGAGCTTCCGGGTGGCGTCGCTCTCGCCCCGCAGATCGACGAGATCCGGCACGGCGGTCTGCATGCGGTAGGCGATCTCATAATTCCGGATGGCGGATTCCACCTGCGGATCGCCGTGCAGGCGGGCGAGGTGTCCACGGTCGATACGATCCACGAACTTCAGCCGCTTGCGTTGCAGTGCATCGGCCTCGCGCGGGGTGATGTTGGCGAGGGGTTCCGCCTGGGACGGGTCGATGAAGGACGCCTGATGGACCGCCGGGAGGAAGCCATTGCCAAAGATGTTCACCCCACCCAAGGGCGAACCGCCACTGGCCAGAACGACGAAACCCGGAAGGTTCTGGTTCTCGCTGCCCAGGCCGTAACTCGTCCACGCGCCTGCGCTGGGGAAGCCGGCCAGCGAGAAGCCGGTATGCATGAAGTAATTCCCCTGCGCGTGCTCGTTCGCCACGCTGGTCATGGAACGGATGACGGCGAGGTCATCCGCGCACGCGCCGATGTGCGGGAACAGGTCGCTGACCGGGAGTCCCGACTGGCCGCGGTTCCGGAATTCCCACGGACTGGCCATGATGTTCCCGTTCTGATTGAACATCGTGGGCCGCACCGGGACCGGCATCGGCTTGCCATGGTCCCGCTGCAAGCGCGGCTTCGGATCGAACGTGTCCACATGCGAGACCCCGCCCGACATGAAACAGAAGATGATGCTCCGGACCTTCGGACGCAGGTGCGGCGGACGTGGTGCGAAGGGATTGATCCCGGCCGCAGCGGCGGCAGGAAGGGCCTTGCCGGCGCCAAGGAGCCCGGATAATGCGACCAACCCGAAGCCGTTGGAGCACTTCGCGAGCATGTCGCGCCGGGTGATTCCACCGGCGCGTTGCCGGGCCTGTTCGGAGCGTTCAGTCGACATAGATGAATTCCTTCAGGCAATAGAGTGAACGGGCGAAGTCCTGCCAGACGCGTTCGTTCTGTTCGAGGGTGTCCGTGGGGATCGAGTGTTCCTGCGCCAGTTCGCGAAGGAATTCCTGACTGGCCGCCAGTTCCTCCCCGGTGGCCGTGCGTCCCAGCGCCCGGAGGAACAGGGCTCGCACCCGTGCCTCCCGATCGCGGCCGTCCTTCACCACGGACTTCGCCCACTTGGCGGATTGATCGATGACGAAGGGATCGTTGAGCAGGGTGAGCGACTGTGCCGGGACATTGGTGATGTCCCGCTTGCCACGGGTGCTCATGGGCTTCGGGGCGTCGAACGCTTCCAGGAACGGGTTGGCGGCATTGCGGCGGATGCGCTGGTACACGCTGCGCCGCCGGTCGCCGTCGAGGGGACCCTTGGGTCCACCGCCTTCCGTCTTGGCGACGAAATACACGTTCACTCCCGGCCCATACATCTTGAGATCCATCTGGCCGGAAGCCATGAGCACGGCATCCCGGATGGCTTCCGCATCAAGACGGCGCACGCGGGCGTGGGACAGCAGTTCATTGTCCGGATCGATCCGGAGGGCGTCCGCGGATGCCTGCGAGCCCTGCTGAAAGGCCCGTGAGGTCACGAGGTACCGGATCGTTTCCTTGATCGACCAGCCCTTCCCGACAAAGCGCGACGCGAGATGGTCGAGCAGTTCCGGATGGGTCGGCTTGTCACCGAGTCGGCCAAAGTTGTCGACCGTGCCGACCAGTCCGCGTCCGAAGGCGTGATGCCACAGTCGGTTGACCAGGACCCGGGCCGTGAGGGGATTGTCGGGACTCGCCACCTTGGCGGCCAGTTCGAGTCGACCACTCCCTTGGGTTGGAAACGGTCGGTCATCGAACATCTCGAGGAACCGACGCGGCACGGCTTCGCCTGGTTGGGTGATCTGGCCACGCACGAACAAAGGTTGGTCGAAGGCGGCTGCTTCGTGCACCCCCGGGGCACGGCGTGGGGCAGGGATCTCCGCTTCCAATCGGCGGTAGGTGGCCACGGAGTCCGCGAGTTGGGAGAGGCGCGGCAACGAGGCGGGCAGCAGATCCCGGCGTACGAAGGCGTCGAGGAAGGCCAGTTCCTCGTCGTTGATGGTACCCGCGCGCCAGTGCTGGACGGCGGCCGACACAGTCCTGCGGTAACGGTCGGCCAACTCGGCGGCTGACCCGGGTGGTTCACCGGCCAGCAACCAGGCCGCGGGCACGAGGAGTTCCCGGGGTGGTTGGGAACCCGGGTGGAAGACCACTTCGGCAGCACCAAAGGCCGCGCGACCTCCTTCGGCAGAACCCGAGTTGGGGGAATCGTCCGCGGTGATGAACTCGAGATAGGCGTGCGCCCCCTTGCGGTAGGCGGTGTCGAGGCGGAACCACTTCAGTTCGTCGCCGTTCAGGTTGACGGCCGGATAGAGACCGCCGCCGCCGATGGCGTAGTTCTCGACGACGAGCCGTGCCATGGCGCGCTCGCCGAACGCCCGCACGCTTAGGTTGTCGGAGGGCACGCGGAAGCGGGGCGATGTGAAGACGCCGTTCTGCTTCCGGGTGAGGAGGTGGCTGAACACGCCGGCCGGGTACAAGCCGCGCAACACCCGGTCGCCCTGGATCTCGACGGAGAACTCACCCGCGCGAACCGGCGCACCAGCCCCGGTGCCCGCCATGAACCACTCACGCGTCTCTTCGGCACGCAGGTTCCAGCCGTGGGTGAAGTTCGTCCGGTTGAACTCGCGGCGGGCCGCGAATTCGGTCTTCCAGTAGGTCGCCAGTTCAGCCCAGCCCTCCCGAAACGCGCTGCCGGTCAGGCCGGAGAGTTTCGACCAGGGATGCAGGGGATGGCCGTTGTCCTTGGCGGCGTCCGCCAACGCACGGTTCCAGGCTTCGCCTTGGTTCGTGGGATCGCGATGCCGTGACAGCTCGGCCCGGAGTCGATCCAGCTCCTGGAGGAGCGTGGCCCGTTTCTCGCGCTCTGCGAATGTCAGGGAGTTGGTCAGCGTTTCTGCATCGATGCTGAGGGCGCCGGCCTGGAAGGAAGCGGAGACCTCGTCCGCGGTGAGCGCACGGCCGTAGAGTCGGGCTTCCTCGATTTCGCCGGCGAGGGAAGTGACACCCTCCGCCAGGTGGCGCTTCCCCAGCACGACCCGGGCGCTGCCCGCGGCGAACGGTTGCAGCGTGCCGTGCTGGTAGCTTTTGCCGTAGGGAGCCCCGTTCCGATAGAGGGTGATGGAATGGTCGGTTCCATAGACGACCGCGAGGTGGATCAGTTCTCCGGGCTTGGCGGTTTCGGCGGGACCGCCCACGTCCTGGGTACGACGGAAGAAGTCGCTCCCCGCAATCCACCGGGCGGCCTCCCGTTCAGCGAAGACGATGGAATCGAAGTTCTCGCTGTCGGGTGTCTGCACCGTCAGGGCGCCTCCGCCTTTCTGATCCAAACGATCGAGCGCGACCCAGACCTCCAAGGTCTTCTCGCGAAGATCGACCGTGAGCGGCTCGGTCACGACCCATGCGTTCGTGCCGTTCAGGATCAAGCGGCCACCACGGACCACGGCGCCGCCTTCGGCCTTCCCATGCATGGGGCCGCGGGCATCGCGCAGGTCTTCTTCGAAACTCCACTGGGCCATGGGCGTGGGCACCTTGCTCGACCACACTTGTCCGCGGCTTTGGGCCAAGGCGGACCGTGCCCGGGATTCCACCTGGGTGATCTCCCCGGGGATCCGTTGGACTGCGGCCGACAGGCGTTCCTTCTCCGCGTTGCGCGCGGCCAGCTCGAGCAGGTCCGTCCCGAGGTTCTCCGCCGCGGTGGTCCAGGCAGCGCCGAGACCGGTGCGGATCTTCTGCTTCAGATCCACGAGGTGGACCCGGTTCGTTTGCCGCAAGGACGGGTCATCCACCACGACCTGGCCCGGACGGCTGCTCGCGAACACGCCGTAGAGTGCGTAGAAGTCCTTCTGGCTGATCGGATCGAACTTGTGGTCGTGACAACGCGCACACGACACCGTGAGCCCAAGAAAGGCCTTCGAGAAGACATCGATCTGGTTGTCGACGACCTTCACCTGGTCATCCAAGGCGTCCACCGGGATATAGCCGAACTCGACCATGCGCAGATGTGCCGGCCCGAGCATCGACTCATTCAGCCGGTCGGTGGGGTTGAGACGCGGGTTGGGCAGGAGATCCCCGGCGAGGTGTTCGCGGACGAATTGGTCGTAGGGAACGTCGTTGTTGAAGGCGCGGATCAGATAGTCCCGGTAACGCCAGGCCATCGGCAGTTCCGGGTCGCCCTGGCTGCCATGGGATTCGCAGTAGCGGACAAGGTCCATCCAGTGCCGCGCCCATCGCTCGCCAAACCGGGGCGAGGCGAGCAGCCGGTCCACCCGCTTCTCATAGGCATCGGAAGAAGTGTCGCGACGGAAGTCATCGATTTCGTCCGCCGTGGGAGGCAGTCCCGTCAGGGCGAACGTGACCCGGCGCAGCAACGTTTCCCGGTTGGCCGGCGGGGCAGGCTGCAGTCCGCGAGCTTCCATCTTCGCGAGGAGGAAGCGATCAATCGGATGATCCGACCAGGCGGTGTGGGTCACCGGTGGCACCGTGGGGTCCTGAACCGGCTTGAAGCTCCACCAGTCCTTGCGGGCTTCGCGCGTTGCGGGCCAGCTCGTCTTGTCCGGCGGCGTGTCGGTCGATGCACTGGGCGGCTGGTCGCGCGGATCCACGGCCCCCTGATCCACCCACATCGCGAAATCCGCGATGACGGCCTCGGGGAGTTGGGGCCGGTCCTTCGGCATGCTGGAATCCGGCGTTTCGTGACGGATGCTCCGGATCAACAGGCTGCGCTTCGCATCACCGGGCACGATCGCCGGGCCGGAGTCGCCACCGACGAGAAGTCCGTCGCGGGAATCCAGGCGCAGTCCGCCCTTCTGCTTCTTCGCGCCATGACACTCGTAGCATTCGTTGACGAGCGTCGGTCGGATCCGGCCCTCGAAGAATTCGAGCTGGGCGGGCGTGGCCGCACGCGCGGTGTGAATGAGGAGGACCAGCAGACCCAGGGCAATCCAGGCAGCCGTGGGTTGGAGGCGTGGGGAAGGGGGCCACATGGGATTCATCTACTTTTGCCCCTGCGAGGTCAGGCAATACAGCCGTGTGGAGGTGCGGATCAGGAGCTTGCCATCCGCAATGGCGGGTGTGGACAGGCAAAGCCCGTCGAGGGAGTTCGTGTGCTCGAGGTTGAACTTGCCGCCCTCGGTGAGCACGTAGGTTTCGCCGGATTCATTCAGGCAAAATACCTTCCCGTTGTAGGCCCACGGGGACGCCGTGAAGGACGCGCCGACCGGAAATCGGACGCGATCGTAGAGCACGCGTCCGGTGCGAGCGTCATGGGCGGACATCATGCCGCGATCCAGCAGGGTATAATAGATGTCGCCGTGGACCAGCGGCGAGGTGTTGTAGGGGCCGTCCTTGGGGAGATACCAGGCGACGAACTCATTGGAGGTCTCGTTTTGCTTCAATGAGATGTCGCCCTTGCCGCCCGGCCGGATGGCGTAGACCGGGCGATGGGGATCCGCGAAATAGCCCGAGGTGACATAGAGCAGGCCGTGGGCGGCGAAGGGAGAGGGAATGATCAAGTTCGACATCCGACCGTCCATTTCCCAGAGGACCTTGCCTTGAAGGTCGTAGGATCGGATGCGGTTCTTGCCCGAGACGATCAGCTCGGTCCGTTGCGGATTCTGCCAGAGGAACGGGGTTGCCCAGGTGCTCTTTTCATCGCGGGGCGAGCGCCAGTTCTCCTTGCCGGTGCCGGCATCATAGCTGGCGAGGTAGCTGGCTTCCTGGTTGTCGTAGACCACGAACACCTGACCCTCATGAACGATGGGTGAACCGGCAGCGCCGTAGTCGTACATGGTCTTCTTCGCGGCGATGGGATGGGACCAGAGCGGTTTGCCGCTGAGATCGTAGGCGAAGAGTCCCACGTCACCGAACAACACGAACAGTCGCTGGCCGTCGGTTGCCGGGGTTTCGGACGCGTAGGTGCTCTTCGGATGCCGGCCAACGGGCGGGCTGCCCTGTTTCGCTTCGTGCTGCCAGAGCACCTTGCCGGACTGGAGATCGAGGCCGTAGGTCAGCCAGTGATGCGTTCCCTTGGGGATCTCCTGTCGGCCTTGCCCGAGGTAGAGACCGGCCTTTGGCTGTTCGTTGGCGTTGTCCTGGTCGCTGTAGACGCCTGTGAGGAACACGCGATTGCCCGTGACGACCGGCGACGACCAACCGAGGCCTTTGAGGTCGGTCTTCCAGAGAACGTTCTCGGTCTGGCTCCACCGGACGGGAAGTCGCGGATCGTCGGGCACCGAACCGTTGGCCATGGGGCCACGGAACCGAGGCCACTCGGATGTCGCCGGGAGGGGCAGGGCGGTCAGGAGCAGTCCAACCCGTGGGAGGAGGTGTCTCATGGAAGACCAGAGCATGAAGCGGATGTCGGAGAGTGGAAGACGGAAGTCGGGGTGCCTCCCCCGAAGGAGCGCATCTCGACACTGCCCCCGTTTGAGAATGGGAACGGAGAGGCGATGTCCTCATCGCCCTGCGAAAGGCTTTGGAACGGCGACGAGGACGTCGCCACCCCGTTTGGAAAGGATTCGGGGCGGCGATGTCCTCATCGCCGTGGGAACGGCTTAGGAACGGCGATGAGGACTCTTCCGCCCCACTGAAAGACGGGGTGGCGACGTCCTCGTCGCCCCGCCAAGAGCCTTTCTCCATGGCGATGAGGACATCGCCGCCCCGCTCAAAGGCGGTGGCAGTGTCCCCCGGCGTCCCTTCTGACCTCCGTGCCTATCGAGCGGCGCGGAGGATGAGGCGGTGGCGGTTGGGCAGACCGAGCAGGGGTGTCGCTTTGCCCTGCATCCAGGCGGGATGACTGTTGCGGTAGAACGGGGAAAGAAGGTGGCCGGACTGGCCGGCGGGGGTGTGGAGGTAGGAGGCGGCTTCGTCGCCCGGGATGATGCCGAATCGCTGGCTGGCACCGAATCCCGGGGCTGCGATGCGGGGCAATCCATAAGCGAATCCGGACTGCGGTTCGGGCTCCATGTCGAGGTGACGCGCAAGCCAGTCGGGCAATGCCGGGCTGAGCCGGTGACGGACGGAAGTCCTGTTGGCGGATCCCCAGGTCCGCGGCGGCGCTGGCAATCCGTTGGTGACCGACAATGCACGGCGCGCGGCCTCGTCGAGGAGCCCATCGTACGATGTGAAATTCGGATTCAGGAAGTGGACGGGTTTTTCGCGGAGCAGGATTTCCATGGTGCGCTCCGACTGGTTGTCGGTGCCGCCGAATCGGGAATCGAGGCGACGGACGGTCCACCAGAGGGGCTCGTGCAGGAGGTTGGCGACCTGGCGCCGGAAGCGCGCGATGGGCAGGAAGGTTGTTAGGTGAGGTTGAGGATCAGGCAGTCGCGGGCTTGCCAGCGCTCCGGGGTCTTGCGGAGGAGCAGGTATTCGGGAGGCCGGACAGAAAGCGATCCGAGGCCCGCGTTCACGCCTTCGGTGTAGGCCAGGACGAGGTCCTGTTCCGGCTTCGGCAGGAGACGGAACGCGGCATCGGCGAGTGCGGCCCCGCGGAAGATCCGGTTCGACTGGTCCTGTTCGACCAGCGCGGAACCAGCGAGCTCGGCGAGTCGACCCGACCCGACCCGACGCAGGAGATCCATCTGGAAGAACCGGTCCTGGGCGTGGGCGTATCCGAGGGCCCGGGCGGCATCGAGCCGGTTTCCCGCGCGGATGGTGACGTGCCCTTCGGCGTCACGTTCGATCGTGGCCTCGGCCGAAAGCGTCTGGAGGTTCGCTGTACCATCGAGCTTCGGAAGGCTGGAACGGAGGGCGACGAAGAGTCCCGCCGAGCCAATCACGAGGACCGCGAGCAGACCAAGAGTCGATCGGAGTAGCCACTGGCGGGCTCTTTGGGCAGTGCGGGGCTGAGGTTGGGGCGGTGTGGCGGACACGCCGCTAGGAAAGCCCATTGACGAAGGCTGGCAACTGATTTGGTCCGTTGGGTTGGGCGCAGTCCCGCCCATTCAACAACTGCCATTCACCCACACCGGCGCGATCGTCACGACAGCGTCGGCCCTGGGTTATGTCGGCCCGCGGTGATCAATTCTTGATCGCGCGGTACAGTTGGACCTCCCCGCTCATTTCGACGTCAAGTTCGTTACCCGAGGAGACCGTCTGAACCAACGTCCAGGTGGCATCGGGGCTCAGCGTCCGGCTTTCCACCCGGATTCCCGACGGAGCCGCATCCCCGTTCCAACTGAGTCGCAACTGTCCGCCGACGACGGAGGCCTTCAAAACAATAGGTGCCGCCACAGAGGATGTGGGAGTCCCGACGGTGAAGGGTGCATTCGGGATCCGGTTATAGCCATAGCTCCTGACGGTGACTCCGGTGAAATTGGGCCAGAATCCGCCCCCTGGGAGGACGGGTTGCCCAGCATGGAACCAACCGTAGTGAAGGCCATCTGCCGCGCGGAATCGAATGCCGTAATAGCCATGCCATGAGACCGAGGGATACTCGGCGGCCTTCAGGTTTCCATCAATGGACGCTCCAACCTCGAATCCGGCGTCCCCGGAGGGCGTGATCAGGAGGGCGTTGTCGGGATGGATTGCCCTGTGGACATTCACTGTGGCTGAGGTCCCCCCGCCGAAGTATTGGAAGGTTTCCATCAGGTCGGGAACGCCGTCCTGATTCACGTCCACCGAGTTGCTCGGCTGCTGGCCGAACACAGTACTCGGGAGAAGCAGGCAGGCGAAAAGCCCGGAGACACGCAGCAGACGGGCAGGGCGGATGCCCTCAAGGAAAAGGGGAGCAAAGGGGTGCATGGCTTGGAGTGATTAGAGCAATAAAAGGCTAGTCCGCCCTGCCACGTCAAGCCGCCCGGCGCACTGGACCGGGAAGGGCACACCTTGACACTGCCCCCTTTTGGAAAGGATTCGGGGCGGCGATGTCCTCATCGCCATTGGGAATGGCCTTGGAACGGCGACGGGGACGTCGCCACCCCGTTCCCTCTGGGGGCAGTGTCAAGATGCGCCCGACTGGGAAGGGGTGTCGCCCGCTTTCTCCCGAGCCTCGATACCTCGTCTTCTACAAGCCGGGAGAGGTGTCGATGTCAGGAGGCTTGGGTGGCCGTTGGCCGGAGCACCGTTTTCAGCCGCGTGATCTCGCCCGGCCCGACGCGGCAGCAGCCACCGATGTGGTGTGCCCCGGCATGGATCCATTCGGGCGCGAGCGCGGCGAGGCTGTTTCCGGGCGTGCCGTGCCAGCGTTCATGTCCGGCTTCCCAGCATTCGCCGGAGTTCGGATAGACGAGGATGGGCTTGCCCGTTCCGGCGGCGAGTGCGCGGATCGCGTCGCCGACGACCTCGGGCTTCACGCAGTTCACACCGACGGCAAAGACGTTCGGAATCGTGTCGATAAGGCGCGCGCACTCCATCAGCGGTTCGCCGTGCGAGGTGTGGACGCCGTCCGGTGAGGTGAAGCTGAGCCAGGCTTGCGCCAGTGGATGCCGCTTGAGCAGTTCGACGTAGGCCCGCGCTTCCTCCAGCACCGGGATGGTCTCGCAGGCGAGAAGGTCGGCGCCAGCGGTTGCCAGCACCTCGAAGCGTCGCGCGTGAAAGGCGACCAATTGCGCCGCCGAGAGGCCGTAGTCACCGCGGTACTCGGAGCCGTCGTGCAGGATCGCGCCATAGGGTCCGACCGAGGCGGCGACGAACAGTTCACGGCGGTCCTCCGGATGATCCCGCTGGTATCGCGACCGTGCGGAACGGGCGAGCTCGACGGACAACCTCAGCAGTCGGGTTGTTTCGTCGGCGTCCAGACCGATGCCGGCGAAGCCTTCATAGCTGGCTTGGTAACTGGCGGTGGTCGCGCAATCCGCACCGGCGGCGTAGTAGTCGTAATGGAGTTGCTCGATGGTCTCCGGTGCCGTGCGCAGCACGCGGGCCGACCAGAGTGCGCCGGAGATGTCGCAGCCGCGGGCTTGCAGTTCGGTGGCGAGTCCTCCATCGAGGATCATCGCGTTGGGGCGGATTTGCTTCATGGGATTCGCTCACTCTTGAGCCGTGGATTCGGGGCTCGATGCGCTGGATCCGGTATTCGTGTGTCTGATGGGGCCAACGCCCGAAACTAGGCGAGTCGGCAGTGAGTTTCCATGTCAGATGACCTCCCCTTTGCGGCTTGGAGGCTTGGCGGCTTTTCCTTTTCTGGTCCGTTCGCGGGCAGACCGGCAGGCAGGGGAAGCAAAGCCGCGAAGCCGCAAAGCCGCGAAGGGGAACGGTGTGGACGTGACGCGACAGGGCAGCGCCCCGTGGATTGGTAACTGCGTCGAGGCAGCTCCCCTTTGCGGCTTCGAGGCTTTGCGGCTTTTCCTTTTCTGGTCCGTTCGCGGAAAGGTGGGTGGGGCGAAGACGCATGGTCACTCGTAGGTGATGGCAACTCCGTGGTGGTTGGTCATGCGAAGGAAGACGCCGCTGGTGTGGGTACCCGAGATGCTGAGATGGCGGTCGCCCATCCAGCGCACGTTGGTCAATGGTTCGCCGTCCTGGATGCTGACATTGCCCGCTTCGTTGGGCAGTTCGGCGGAGGCTGGGAGGATCGAGACGTGGGTGCTGTAGGTCGTGGTCGCACCGCAATCCCGTCGGAACAGGATCACCTTGAGTTTCCCATCCGGGGAGAAGCTCGTTTGCAGAGGTTCATTCGCGCAGGGGTCGGTGAATCGAGGGACGGTCAAGAGCAGGGCGCCGACGCAGGTGGAGAAGAGGACAAGTCCGCCGACGACGAGCATCCCGAGACTCTGCCAGAAGCGGGTGCCTTGCTGGGTTGGCTTGTCGGTCGGGGTCATGCGTCGCGTCATTCCTTCCGGAACGCCTTGTGTTGGGGATCACCGCCCGAAAGCAGGTAGGCCATCAGGTCCATCAATTCGTCGCGGTTCATCCCGGCGATCGTTCCGATGGGCATGGGGGACTGCCTTGAGAACTCGATGCTTTCCACGGTGTCCGCAGCGGCCCGGGTGAGCTTGTTGAGATCAAAGGGATTCGGGGCGACGGCGACTTCCGTGTCGTTCTTGAGGATGAGTCGCCCGTGGAGGGTGCTGCCGTCCTTGAGCTTCACCTTGCTGGCCATGTACTGCTCGGAGATCGAGGCACTGGGATCGCAGATCGCCACGAGGATGTCCCGGATGGAGAAGCGGGCGCCCACGGAGCCGAGATCGGGACCGGAGATTCCCCCGTCACCCCGGAAACGGTGGCAGGCGATGCACATGCCGGCAGAGAACATCTTGCGGCCGTTCTCGAAATCCCTTCCGCGGAGGTCGGTCGCGAAGAGTTGCATGGCCGAGTTCACGGTCCACGCGACGCCCGGGCCCTTGGGCTTGGGAAGCTTGGAAAGATCGGTGGACGGAAGATCGTCCAGCAACCCGATCAACGGTTCGACGTCCTTCGTCTCGAGTTGGGCGATGGCATCCTTCCGGATGGCCCGGATGTATCCGGCGTAGCTCTTGCCGCCATCCTTCGCGAGGGTCTCGTTCAGCCATCCAAAGAAGTACTTCCGATCCTCGAGGGTCCACCCGTTGGTGACGCGTCGAAGGCAATACGCGAAGTGGATGTTCCGGGTGTTGGGCGTATTGGCCATCATCTTGAGGATGGCCCCGCCGTACTCGTGACGCCCGAGCATCGCCTTGTCGTAATCCACCGCCTCCGCACGTGTGGACTTCATCCGATCGATGGTCTTCCGAACGACCGTCGGTGCATCCAGGAACGAAAGCAGTCGGCAGAGTTCGGCGTTCACCGTGTCGTCCTGCGCCGGGAAGTGGGGATCCAGTTGGGTGATGATGGCGGCGGCTTGATCGGCCCCGGGCCGTCCCATGCGCAGGAAGCAGAGCGCGTAGGCGCGGAGCAGCGCCAGTTGATCGTCCTTGGGCAGGGTGCCGAACGACAATCCACCCAGCTTGCCGAGCAAACGTCCGGCGATGGACTTGTCGCCGTGACGAGTCAGGGCGATGGCGGCATGGATCGAGGCGCGCGGGTCCTTCTCCGTGAACACCCGTTCGCGCCAGAGCGCGACGTCCTGGTTCTCGATGGCGATGCGGGCGGCGTAACGGATGTTGCGATCCGGGTTCGCGAGGTGTGGCCAGGCCTTGTTCACCGCTTCTTCGCCGCCCTTGCCGCGCTCGTGGAAGGCCTCCAGCGAGTGGCGCAAGGCTCGGAGTCC
>JAIXZE010000069.1 GCA_027489875.1 Verrucomicrobiales bacterium | reverse complement strand
CGGCGGCAGGTGGACTCAAGCTCAACCTGGGCGGCAACAAGATCACGCCGCGGATGCTGGAGAATTTCACGCGGCTGCTGTCCAGCCTGCTGGCGGCGGGCGTTCCGCTGAGCCGGGCGCTGGTGATCCTGATGAAGGAGGCGGCCTCGCCGGCGGCGGGAGCGCAGTGGAAGCAGGTCCACGACCTCGTGGTCGACGGCCTCGCGCTGGCGGACGCGATGGCGCGGTCGCCGAAGACCTTTCCGCGGGTGTACGTGGCGATGGTGGAAGCGGGGGAGACGGGCGGGTTCCTGGACGTGGTGCTGGGGCAGATCGCGGACTTCCAGGCGCGGGAGAAGGAGATGCGCGGCAAGGTGATGGTGGCGCTGCTGTACCCGGTGGTCCTGTTGGTCCTGGCGCTGGGCGTGTTGATCTTCCTGCTGGTGTTCTTCATCCCGCGCTTCCAGACGATCTTCACCGGGTTCGGCGCGGAACTGCCGCTGCTGACGCAGATCATCGTCTCGACGAGCGAACTGCTGCGTTCGTGGGGCATCGTGCTCGCGCTCGGTTTGGGGATCGGGGCGTTCTTCCTGCGGACGTGGTTCCTGTCCGAGAAGGGACGTCGCGTGTGGGAAGGCCTGATCCTGAAGGCACCGGTCATCGGACCGCTGGTGGCGCAGTTCTCGATGTCGCGGTTCTGCCGGATGCTGGGGACGCTGCTGGGCGCGGGCGTCCCGCTGGTGAACTGCCTGAACGTCGCGCGGCGATCGATCGGCAACCAGATCCTCGTCGATGCCGTCACGAACTCCATCGAACGGGTGAAGGAGGGCAAGCCGCTGGGACCGAGCCTGGGCGATTGCCGGATGCTGTTCTCGGGCGCGACGCTGGAGATGATCGCGGTCGCCGAGGAGAGCGGCCGGCTGGATCAGGAACTGGTGCGCATCGCGAATGTCACCGAGGGTGACCTCGACCGGCAGTTGAAGACGGCGGTGGCGCTGGCCGAGCCGTTGATGCTGTTCCTGATCGCCGGGTTCATCGGCATCATCTTCATCGGCATGGTGATTCCGATCTTCTCGTTGCAGGATCACATCAAGTGACCGACAGATCCTTTTACTGAACCAAATCCGACCATGAAAACGAACCTACGGAATGGCAGGGCGCGCGCGACGCGCTCCGGTTTCACCCTGATCGAACTGCTGCTGGTGCTGGTAATCCTTGGCATCCTTGCGGCGATCGTCGTGCCGAAATTCTCCGGCCGCACGGAACAGGCCCGCGAGACGGCAGCGCGGACGCAGATCGCGACCTTTGGCACGGCCCTCGATTCCTTCGAGGTGGACGTGGGCTACTACCCGAAGGGGCGCAACGGCCTGGGTGACCTCTTTACGCAGCCGCGCGACGCGCAGAACTGGCGCGGGCCCTACATCAAGAACGAGATCCCGAAGGATCCGTGGCAGAACGACTACGTCTATGAGTGCCCGGGCAAGAACAACCCCAGCTCGTATGACCTCCTGTCCATGGGACCGGACGGCCGCGCCGGCACCGAGGACGACATCACCAACTACTCGAAGAAGAAGTAGGGCGGGAGTTGCCAGTTCCCAGTCGCCAGATACCAGTCCCCAGAAACCCACCAGTGGCCAGTTTCCAGTCGTCCGGAAGTTCCGGGCTGGGGATCCCGTTTCGCAGTGAAAGTCCATGCTCCATTCCACCGGCGGGCGTTCACGTTGATCGAGTTGATCCTCGTGATGGCGTTGCTGGTGGTGGTGATGGCGGTGATCTCGCCGTCGCTGGGTGGGTTCATCCGCGGGCGTTCGCTGGAGTCGGAGGTGCGGCGGTTCATCTCGCTGACGCATTATGCGCAGGCCCGGGCCACGCATGAGGGCATCGCGATGCGGCTGTGGGTGGATTCCGAGCAACGCCGGTATGGGTTGCGCAGCGAGTATTCCTTCGGCGTGTCGGGCAAGGACGATCGGGAGCGGGAGTACGATCTCGCGCCGGACATCGAGATCGAGGTGGATGAACGTTCCTGGGCGACGTTGACCGGAAACCGGATGGCGCTGCAGGACGGCTGGGCGGCCGGCCAGCCGGTGGCGGGTGCGACGCGCAGTCGGACCGAGCGGGTGTTGCGGTTCACGCCGGACGGGACGATCGACGAGACCAGTCCGCTCGGCGTGTTCCTCCGGTTCCAGCCGCAGCAGGGTGGCAATGCGCGGCGGAGCGGAGCAGTGGATCCGCGGGATGAAGTGTATGTGGGGCAGAATCTGACCCGTCTTCGGTATGAAGTTCAGACCAACCAGATCGTCGCAACGCGCCGCTAACGGCTGCTCGGGGTTCACCCTGGCGGAGTCGCTGGCCGCGCTGGCGTTTCTGGCGGTGGTGATCCCGGTGGCGGTGTACGCGGTGCAGGTGGCGAACCTGGCGGGTGTGGTGGCGGAGCGGAAGGTCATCGCGGCGCAGGTGGCGGACCGGGTCCTGAATGAACTGGTGGTGACCGGTCGTTGGAACACGAGCGGTCGCGGCACGGAGCAGGAAGGCCGGTACAGCTTTGAATGGCGGTCGGAGAGCGTCTCGTGGGAACGCGCGACGTTGCGCCAGGCGAGCGTCATCGTGACGTACAAGGTACAGGGCAAGGAGTACGAGATCCGAACCACCACGATCCTCGATTCGGCCCAGATCCAGCCATGAGGATGCTTCGCCCACACGCCGGTGCCCGCGGGTTCACGCTGATCGAGCTGTTGCTGGCGATCACGATCTCGGCCGTGATCCTCGCCGCGGTGAACGCGGTCCTGTTCGGTGCCCTTCGCCTCCGCAACCGCACCGCGCGCATGCTGGAGGATTCCGTCGCCCGCCAGCAGGCGCTCTCGATCCTGAAGCGGGACCTCGCGGGCATCGTGGCTCCGGGAGGCGAGACGAACATGGCCGGGGCGCTGTTGTATGGCGGGATGAACGGCGTGACCGATGCCGCAGGCACGGGCATGCAGCTGTTCACGACGTCGGGCATCGTCACGGATTACGCCTACTGGGGAGAGCTGCAGAAGGTCGCCTACATCCTGCGCGAACCGACGAACAACGCCTCGCAGGCCATCGGCCGCGACCTGTGGCGCATCGTCACCCGCAATCTCCTGCCGCCCCTCAACGAGACCTTCGACGAACAGCTGCTGCTGTCGGATGTCGACCGCTTCGAGATGACCTTCTTTGACGGTTTCACGTGGCGAACGTCCTGGGGTGGCACGAATGAAACGGTGCCGTTGCCGCGCGCCGTGCGGATCGACCTGGTGGTGGCGGAGGCCGAACCTTCGGAGCGCAGTCGCGGGATGATGGGCAAGCGCAACCTGCTGCCCTTCCAGTTGATCGTTCCCGTGATGGTGACGGCCGCGACCAACACGACCGACACGGCGACCGATGGAGGTCAGCCGTGAGGATCCCGACGCGCCATTCGCAGCAGGGTTCGACGCTGGTGATCGTGATGTGGATCGCGTTCGGCCTCGTCAGCCTCGCGTTGTACTTCGGCCATGCGAACGCGTTGGAACTCCGTTCGGCGGCTCATCGCGCGGCATCGATCGAGGCGGACCAGGCCATCCAGGGCGCGGCGCGCTATGCGGGCTGGGTCATGACGAATCTCGACAACCCCGGCGTGATGTCCGATCTCGAAGTCGCGCCCACGTACCGGTACCAGGCGGAAGCGGTTCCCGTGGGCGACGCCAAGTTCTGGTTCATCGGGCGCGATGCGAACCGGTTGTCGACCGGGTTGGGCACGGCCGAGCGGACGCAGTTCAAACTGGTGGACGAGGCCTCCAAGCTGAACCTCAACACCGCGACCGTGGAAATGCTGCAACTGCTCCCGCGCATGACGCCGGAGTTGGCGGCGGCGATCGTTGATTGGCGGGACGAGAACGAGGAGATCAGCGAAGGCGGTGCGGAGGAGGAAACCTACGCCCGGTTCAATCCGCCCTACCGCTGCAAGAATGCGGCGTTCGAGTCCATCGAGGAACTGCGGATGGTCGCTGGCATGACCCTCCTGATCCTTCAGGGCGAGGACATGAACCAGAACGGCCTGCTCGATCCCAACGAGGACGACCTCGACACCAGCGCGCCGTGGGACAACCGGGACGGTCGGCTCGACCCGGGCCTGTGGGAATACGTCACGGTCTACTCGAAGGAATCGCTGCTCCGTGCCGATGGCACCGCGAAGATCTCGATCGGAGCGCAGGGCCGGCAGGCGTTGGGAACGTTGCTGTCGGAGAAGTTCAGCGCGTCGCGGGGGAACCAGATCCTGGGGGCATTGGGGAACGCAAACCAGGCACCGGCGAGTCTGTTGGAGTTTTTCGTGCGGAGTGGGATGACGGTGGATGAGTTCGTGCAGATCGAAGCCGACCTGATCGCGGGGGACGGGCAGACGGCTCCGGTGGGTCTCGTGAACGTCAACACCGCGTCGGAAATGGTGCTTTCGTGCATCCCGGGCATTGGAATCGACCTCGCGCCGACGCTCGTGGCCTACCGCCAGTCCAATCCCAACCGGCTGAACACCGTGGCGTGGGTGGCTGAGGTGCTCGAAAGACAGCAAGTCCTGCAAGCTGCGCGTTACCTAACCGGTCGCTCGACGGTCTACACCGCCGATATCGCCGCCGTGGGGCACACGGGCCGGGGTTACCGGCGGGTCCGTTATGTGCTCGATGGGTCGCAGGGAGGTGTCCGGATCGTGCATCGGCACGACCTGACGCATCTCGGATGGGCCCTCGGGCGGCAGGTTTGGCAGCAACAGGAACAGCTGATCAGCAGGAACATGCGATGATCGAACGGCTCAAGAGCTCGCGGAAGCCATCGGTCCTTGGACTCGCCCCGGAAGGGTCGAGGATCGAGGTCGTGTCCGTGCGCCGGACCAACGGGTCCGCGGAGGCGGCACCGCCCGTGGTCATCGACCTCGGTGGCGACCTGATGGACAGCGACATCGTGATCCTCGCGAAACGCCTGCGGGACGGGCTCGATGCGGCGGGCATCCGGGAGCGGCGCTGCGCGGTGGCCCTGCCGCCGAACTGGATCTTTGCGTTGTCGGTGCCATTGCCGGAGCTGGCTCCGGAAGATCTGGAGAGCTTTCTGGAGCTGGAGGCCGAACGCGGTTTCCCCTACGGCCCGGATCAGTTGGCGATCGCGCGTGCGGAATGGCAGGCCGCCGAGGGCGGAGCGAATGCCTCGCTGGTGGCTGTTCCGCGCGAAAACATCCTGCGGCTGGAACAGATCCTTCGCCTGGCGCGCCTTCAGCCGGTGTCCTTCGCGCCGGCCCTGACCGAACTTCCCCACTGCACCGCGCCGGTCGACGGCGTGCGTTTGGACCTGCTCGCTTCGGGCGGTGAGGTCGGGTTGCTGGTGGCGAATGGTCCGGGACTGATCGTGCATCGGTTCCTGGAAGGCGTGGTTTCGCTGGACGCCGGTGCGCCACGCATCATTCCAGAGGTTCTCGCGCGGGAGTTGCGGGTTTCGTTGGGTCAGCTTCCGGCGGGCGTGCGGGAATTGTTGAAGGTCGTCCGTGTGCTTGGAACCGGGCCGTTGGCGGATGAACTCGCGGCGGCGGTCCAGGCTCGGGCTTCGACGCTGCGCGTCCGCGTGGAACGGGTCGACCGCCTGGTGACCGGGTATCCTGCGGTGCCGCGGATGGCAGCGGGGATGCCGTTGAGTCCGGCGCTGGCGGTGGCCGCGCGGTTCGTGTCCGGGGACGCGGCGTCGTTCGAGTTCCTCCCGCCGAAGGTTTCCGCGCTGCAACAGTTCGCGGCGCGCTATTCGAGCGGCCGATTGATGCACGTCGGCATCGCCGCGGGTGCGATTGCCGCCGTGGTGCTGGGCGCGTTCCTCTTCCAGCAGTTCCGGTTGATGCGGTTGCAGTCGGAATGGGACGGCATGGCCAAGGACGTGCGCGAGATCGAGGCCACGCAGGCCCAGCTGAAGAAGTTCCGGCCGTGGTTCGATGAATCCGTCCGCAGCCTGCTGGTGATGAAGACGCTGACGGAATCGTTCCCGGAGGATGGCGCCGTGACGGCGAAGAACGTCGAGATCCGGGATGTGGGCGTGGTCGTGTGCCAGGGCACCGCGAAGGACAGCACGGCGCTGTTGCGGACGCTGGACAAGTTGCGCGCCGCACGGGAGGTCACCGATGTGCAGGTCGACCAGCTGCGCGGGAAGTCGCCGCTCCAGTTCACCTTCAATTTCCGTTGGGATGTCGGGGGGCGTCAGCCATGAATCTTGATCCGGAGAATCGTCAGAAGCTGCTCGTGATCCTCGCCCTGACGGGCGTGGGATTGCTGGCAGGAGACCGACTGGTCCTGAACCCGCTGCTGAAAAGCTGGGCGGCGCGGTCCGAGAGGATCGAGCTCCTGCAAAAGGACATCGCCAAGGGCCGCCAGTTGCTGGAGCGCCGCGACACGGTGCGTGCGCGCTGGAAGGAGATGCAGACGAACGCCCTTCCCGTGGAGGTTTCGGCCGCGGAGGGTCGCGTGCTGGACGCATTCGATCGCTGGTCGCGGACGGCGAGCGTGAACATCACGTCGGTGAAGCCGCAGTGGAAGCAGCTCGAGGACGGTTACATGACCTTTGAATGCCACGTGGATGCCTCGGGCAGCCTGGGCACGGTCACGCGGTTCCTCCACGAGGTGGAGCGGGATCCGCTCGCGCTCCGTGTGGAAACGGTGGAACTGGCCGCACGCGACACCGACGCCTCCCAGATCACGCTGGGGCTTCATGTCAGCGGGCTGCTCCTCAACGCGAAGGCCCAACGATGAACGCAAAACCTGAATCTGCCGCCGCAGGCAACGGGGTGGCGACGTCCTCGTCGCCGGTCCAAAATCTTTTCCGTGGCGATGAAGATATCGCCGCCCCGAAGCCTTTCCCGAAGGGGGCAGTGTCCAGATGGGCCCGATCATTCCGGGGGACGTTCCGCCACGGGTATTCGAGCGCGTTGCTGAGCTGCCTGCTGGCGATGGGTTCGTTCCAGGGAGCGCTGGCCCAGGATCCGCAGGAACCGGCGGAGCCGCCCGTCGAAGTGCCTGCCGTCATCGAGGCGGTTGTTGCCGGGGCCGCGGCGGAAGTGGAAGTCGCCGAACCGGAGAACGCAGCCGACGATGGCAACGCGGGCGAAGGCGAGGATCGCGGTGCCATGCCGGGAGAGGCTCAAGCCGGTGCCGCCGCCGCCGCCGGTGGATCGAACGGTGCTCCGGCATCGGTCAGCGACCCCCGCGGAGGTCCGCCG
>JAIXZE010000044.1 GCA_027489875.1 Verrucomicrobiales bacterium | reverse complement strand
TCCACTCCACCGTTCTGGGCTGTCGCCATGCGTCCTGTTGCGTCTGTGGGCATTTTCCGTAGGTCCCGTTGTAACGCGGGCCACAAAATGGTTCTGGGGATCATGGTGACAACACACCTACCATGAGCCCCACATTGAATCCCGGGAAGACATGCCCTCAGTGTCAGGCACCGCTCCCGTCCGGTACGCTGTCCGGACTCTGCCCGGCGTGCCTCCTCGACCACGCCACCGAGTCGGATCCCGGACGTCCATCGGCAACGCCGAGGCGGGTGACGCCACCCCCGGTCGATCTCGTCGCGGGAATGTTCCCATCGCTGAACATCGAGGGACTGCTCGGCTCGGGCGGCATGGGTGCCGTTTACAAGGCCCACCAGCCAGACCTCGACCGTCGCGTCGCCCTGAAACTCCTGCCGCCCGCCCCCGACGAAACCTCCGGATTCACCGAACGCTTCACCCGCGAGGCCCGCGCACTGGCCCGCTTGAACCACCCGAACATCGTAACGGTCCACGAGTTCGGCTACGTCGACCTCGCCGCTGCCAATCCGCGCCGTCCCGCGAACGTGCCCCCCGGTCGATGGCATTTCATCCGGATGGAGTTCGTCGACGGCACGAACCTCCGGCAATTGGAACGGTCGGGCACGCTCACACCCCGCGACGCCTTGCGCATCATCCCGCAGATCTGCGACGCGCTCCAGTACGCCCATGACGAGGGAATCGTCCATCGCGACATCAAGCCGGAGAACGTGCTGCTCGATCGCAAGGGCCGCGTGAAGATCGCCGACTTCGGCCTCGCCCGGATCCTTGGCCGCGATCCCGATTCCGCCCGCCTCACGCAGGACGGTCAGGTGATGGGAACACCTCACTACATGGCCCCGGAACAGGTGTCGCGTCCCCTCTGGGTCGATCACCGGGCCGACCTCTATTCGCTCGGTGTCGTCTTCTACGAGATGCTCACCGGGGACCTGCCGCTCGGGAAATTTGATCCACCGTCCCGACGGGCCCCGGTGGATGGCCGGTTCGACGATGTCGTCCTCCGGGCCCTCGAGAATGATCCCGACCGCCGCTACCAACGGGCCAGCGAGATCCGCGAGCGGGTGGAATCCATCCAGAGCCCGCAACACCCGCCCGCCCACCCCCCGGATCCGCAGTCGCCCCAGAACGCACCCATCTCCGGCACGGGCAGAACAGAGGCGACCCCTGCCACGCCTCCAGTAACCATCCGTACCCGATGGATCTGGGCCGCAGTCCTGGCTCTGGGGCTTGTGTTGCTGGGCGTAAGCATCCTCCCGCCGATGTTCGAGTCATGGTGGGCCCAACGGCAGGCACTGGCAGCCCGGCAACGCGAGGCGCAGGCCATCGAAAGCGCCAACAATGAACCCGGGGCCTTCGAAACGACCGCCATCAACCGGACGTTCGAGGAACTCGGTTCAGTCAGCCTCCCCACATCCCCCGAATCGATCGCTCCCTGGATGGCCGTTTCGCTCGCCAAAGGAATTGATCCAGCCACGGTCTTCAAACGCGGCTTCCTGGGATGGGACCTTCCGACGGGATCTGTCCGGTATTCCATACCGCCTGAGGAAACCGACCGAGTTCTCTCCCAACCGGTGTTTTCGGTGATCCGTTACCAGGATGATCTCGCCGGCGTGGTGTGGGAGGATCGTTCAAAGTCACCCCCAAAGGTCCGGGTGAACGTAATGACGCGACAGGAAGGGGTCTGGCGCTTGACGCTTTGCGTCCGGCTGGGGGCGCAGCTCGACCTGTCGTCCGTCAGTGGATTTACAAACGAACTCTCCGCCCGGAAGTGGTTCTTCCAGAATGCCCGTCGACTCCGCGAGGAAGTGGAGGAGCATCGGCAACGTCTGGCCGCCCTGCCCGCATCCCCGGGATCACTGAGTCCATGGGCAATCCCGGCATTGCCCTTCCCATGAGCGGCCCATCCGATTGCTTCGCCACGACCCGATGGACGCTGGTGGTCTCCGCCGGCCAACCCTCCTCGCCGCTCGCGGACCAGGCGCTGGAGGAGCTGTGCGGAATCTATTGGTATCCGCTCTACCTCTTCGTGCGTCGCCAGGGACTCAACAAGGAGGACGCCGAGGATCGGGTGCAGTCCTTCCTCGAACGCCTGCTGCGGGGCCGGGATCTCGGGAACCTCTCCGCGGAGCGCGGTCGATTCCGAGCGTTCCTGCTCGCCTCGATGAAACACTTCCTCGCCAACGAATGGCGGGACGCGCGACGACAGAAGCGCGGCGGTGGCCAGGAAGTGCTGTCCCTCGACTGGCATGCAGCGGATCAGCGCTTCCACCGCGATCTCGTCGATGCCAACCCATCCGTGGAGGCGTCCTTCGATCGGGCCTGGGCGGTCGCCCTGCTCGAGCGGGTCCTGGCGCGTCTCGAAGCCGAGATGAAGGCCGATGGAAAAGGCGCGTTCTTCGAGGTCGCCCGCAACTTCCTCGCGATCGACAGCGAGAGCGTTCCCTACGAGGAAGCCGCACGACAGCTCAACACCGATGAAGCCGGCCTCCGCGTGGCCGTCCACCGCCTCCGGAAACGCTATCGGACCCTGCTCCACGACGAGATCGCACAAACCCTCGTCGACCCTGCCGGCGTCGACGAGGAACTGCGCTCGCTTCGTGCGGCCCTGCGCAGGTGACGCATCCCCTCCAGGGATCGCCCGGATGCCGCACCCCGCTGCCCGCTCATCTCCCGACTGAACTGGGTATCAGCTCGAGTCCACAGAGCTCGGCCGCCTTGCGCTGCCGGGAATCGTACGATGCGAATGCCTGACAGCCGGCCTCCAACGCCGCGGCAACATGCCACAGATCCAGGCTTCGCGTTCCCAAGGTGGCTGAGAGCCTGGCCGAGAGCTGCTCGGCACGGATGAAGACGGCAGCCAAGTCATAAGAGATCCGCTCGAAACGCCCTGCGTCCACATCCGCCTTGAACAGACGAATGGCGGCCGACTCCTGCGATTTGGTGACTTCTCCGCGAAAGCACTTCAGGCGAATCGCATTCGGAATCTCGACCTCGTGCAGATGTGAGTACGCAAACGGCTCCCCGATCCGTTCCAACAGGGCGATGGCCTCTGCCGAGTCCGCCTCGAGGATGAAGGCCTTCACGAAAACCGCCGTGTCAATGTACGTGGTCATCGGTCGCCACGGTCATAGTCCACGACGGCGCTTGCGCTCCCAGATACGGGTCCGCTGGGGAAAAGCTTCCGAAGCCGAGCCAATCGATCGATGGGTGGCAGTGGAGACCGCTCCCGCGCGGGCGAAAGTGTCGCGAAGGGGCGTCCCCGCTTGGTGATCGTGATCGCCTCGCCCGCATGGATCCACTTCGAGATCGTTGCAAAGTCATTCCGCAGGTCGGCGACGGTCGCGGTTTTCATTATGATAGATGTACTATCATGAACACGTCACCCGGTCAAATGGGCACCGCGTTCGCTTCGTGCACCCCAGCGCAGGGAACACATCCCCTTCAGGGATCGCCCGGATGCCGCGCCCTGAGGGCACATCTTGAGACTATCCCCTTTTGGAAAGGATTCGGGGCGGCGATGTCCTCATCGCCTTGGGAATGGCTTTGGAACGGCGACGAGGACGTCGCCACCCCGTTGCACGCGGGGCAGTCTCCAGATGCGCCCGCGACCTGACGCCGCCCGGATCGACAGGCGGTTCACTTCCCGGCAAGGTGTCGAAATGTTCCGACGCTTCCGATGGGCGTTCGCGCTCCTGACCCTGCTTGCCATCGTCGGCCTCGCCGCCTGGATCTACCGGGCCAGTGTGCCGCGGTTCCCGATCCAGCAGACGGTCCTCACCAATGGCACCACCCTTCGACTCGTTTCGGTCCAACTCGGCCTGCGGGACATCGACCCCTTCCTCCCCTCCTGGAAGCAGTGGGCTTCCGGCTTTCCGGAGAGTTGGACCCGGCAGGTCGGTCTCCACCTGCCCCCAAAAATACAGGCGAAAGGCAACCACCCGATCCTTAGCGTATGGCTGACGGCATCGAAAGCGCCGCCCACCCCCAGCCAACCCGCCTATGGGGTGCTCGTCGGAGACGACGACAACAACTTCGCCGGACGGGCTCATGAGGTGAGTTACAACGTCGGCTGGACTCCTGAGATCCCCCACTACGAGGCCCATGGCTTCCCCATCTTCCCACGCCGCTCGCGGGAACTCCGGATCCGGATCTATGACAATCCCTGGGGAAACGGTCACCTGCTGCACGAATTCCGGATCCCCAATCCCGCCTTCATCTCCACGAATGACGTCCCGCCGTTCGCGGCCCAACCCCTGCCGCAATCGCGGACTTCGGGCGACCTCGAGGCCACGCTGGTGTCCTTGCAGGTCTGGCCCACCCTCGTCGGCATGAAGCTTGGCGACCCCGCGTGGCACCAAACCCACCTCGAGTTCACCCTCCGCCAAGGCGGGCATCCCACCACCAATTGGGTCGCGCAACGCATCCACGACCTCTCCGACGCAACGGGCAACGAAGGCGCAGGCATCGGCCCGCATGACTGGGTGAATGGACGGGCGTTTCTGATGTTCACCTATTGGCCGCTTCCATTGACCGAACCCTGGCAAATGGAAGTCGATTTCTGCCAAAGGCACGGCTTCACCACGAACGAACTGTGGGAAATCCGGAACGTTCCCATTGCAACGGCCACAACCGCCCTCACCCCGATGACCAATCGAATGAATGGCACCGAGGTCTGGATCACCGCTCTCATGCATGCCAACCCAGACGAGATCGGTGACAACGGCCGGCGCGGCGTGAACCTCGACGCGGGATCTGGATCCCCTCCGGACGATCGTCGCTGGCATCTCACGATCGCAAAGGCGATCGACTCCACCGGCCGCGACGTGACGGCCAACGAATGGATGGAGGCTGGGTTCGAGAACAACGGCCAGTTCACCTTCAACGTCTCGACCAACGCCACCTCGCTCGACCTCTGGTTGGCCTACGTCCCTGCACGATCGATGAAGTTCACCGCCCAACCCGTCCGGCACGACCCTCGCAACGGTCAACCGCAGGGTTCCCGGACATCCCACTAGGAGGCACTGGAGGCAATGGCCTCTGCCGAGTCCACCAGGGAAGAGCTTCCGAAGCCGAGCCC
>JAIXZE010000445.1 GCA_027489875.1 Verrucomicrobiales bacterium | reverse complement strand
GGGGGGAGAAGCTGGTGCATCCGCATGGAGTTGAACCATGAACCTTCTGATCCGTAGTCAGATGCTCTATCCAATTGAGCTACGGATGCACTGAGCGGGCGGACGTTAGGAATCGGGCTCCGTTGGAGCAAGCCCTTTTTCCAATTTGATCAACTTCGTGGCCTGGTTCGGCCCGTGAGACGGGTTCCGGCAGGTTCCCGATCGCTGCAGAATCGGGACGATCGCACGCCTCTGGAGCGGGCTGTCTGCTCCGCAGCGCCCATCAGGGCCGGCACCGATCGGGGGTCACCCCGCGGCGCGCAGCAAAGGTTTGAACTGGTCCCTCCAACGCCCGATCGCAGCCTGGTCGAGTCGGATCTGGAACGGATGCGTCCTGTCGATCCACGCGCGGATCCGTTCGAGATCCGTCCGGACGACCGTGGGAAGCCCGAAGTCCTTGCCCATCTCCTTGGCGCGATTGTCGACCTCGAGGATGAGTCCGCGGCGACCGTGGTTGAGCGCGAAGATCCCGCCGTGAAGGCGCGTGCCGATGTAATCCACCGAAGGCGTTTCCGTCAGGAACCGCCGGAAGGAGGCGAAATCCCGGTCGAGGAGGGTCCAGCGGTTCTGGAAGCCGGCGAGGTATTCCAGGTCGTACTTCCCCTGCGGGAAGACATAGACCTGTCGGTACTCGCGGCAGAGGAGATCGGCCAGCGCCTTGTCCGCCTCCGGGTTGCGCTCGAAGTCCGTCAGGGTCAGCAGCACCGCGTCGCCCTTGCGCTGGGGGAAACTGGACTCGTTCTTGCCGTCGAGCGGCCAGATGGTGGGGCACCCGGTGTTGACCACGTTGTGCCAACCGGCGGTGGCGAGGTGCTGCCGGGTGTACGCATCACGGGTCGAATGCACGCCGCGACGGCTGAGCACGAACCGGAAGAAGATCCGGGTGTAGAGGTTCGGCGGCGGCTGATACTTCCACCATCCCACGCCGAGCAGCACGGCGTTCCGGACACTCGGCGCGTGGCGGATGGAGATCACCCACTGCCGGTACTTGTTCATCTCGCTCGTCAGGATGTTGCTGCCGCCGACCACGGTGATGTCGCACGACCGCAGTTCCCGTCGGAGTTCCGGCGTTGGGGTCTCGTGGCTGGAAACCCGGGTCAGGCGGAAGTCTCCCAGCGCGGTGCGGAGTTCCCGATCGACGGCCTCGTGGATGATCAGGTCGCCGAGGTTGGAGCTTTCCCGTCCTGAGTTCTCCTGCAGGGCGGGATCAAACAGGCACACCTTGAGTGGATTCGAGCGGGTCATCAGATGGATGGCAGGAACAGGTACCCGGGGATCCGACACGATCGATGAACGACGTTGGCCGGCTCCGGATGCGCGCACCGGTGGGCGGTATGGAGGAAATCAGGTCAGGGAAGCAAGCTTGGGTCTGGGGAAGGCGCATCTTGCCGTCGGCCCCACGGGGAACGGGGTGGTGACGTCCCCCTCGCGGTTCCAGCGCCTCTCCGAAGGCGATGACGAAAGCTCCGCCCCGAAACCCCTTCCAAGAGCGGCGGTCCTGCGAGGGACCCGTCCGGGAGGGCGTATCTTGACGCTGCCCCCGTTTGAGAAGGGGAACGGGGTGGCGATGTCCTCATCGCCCTGCGAACGGCTTTGGAACGGCGACGAGGACGTCGCCACCCCGTTCCCTGCGGGGGCAGTGTCAAGATGCGCCCCGTCCGGGAACGTGGAGTTGGGCGGGCTTGCCTCGTCAGATCCACTCCCTAGCCTCGACGCGTGCTTTGGATGACGCAGTTTCACCGCAGGCGCCGGTCGGGCAGGGGACTTCACCCGGTCTGCATCCTCGGGGTCCTGGTGTTCCTCGGCCTCGGCGTTTCCGCCCGGGCGAGCGCGTCGCCCGCACTTCAACCCTTCCTCACGCGCCATTGCGTGGAGTGTCACGATGCGGACACCCGGAAGGGCGGACTGGATCTGACCGCCGCGGTGGCGGGACCGGAGACCACGGCGGGCATCGACCGCTGGGTGGGAATCCATGACCGGGTCGCCTCCGGCGAAATGCCGCCTCCGAAGAAGAAGTCGCGTCCGACCGCCGGTGAGTCGCGGGGTTTCACCAATGCGCTGGCAAAGGTGTTGCTCAACACCGAACGACAGCGGATCGCACGCGAGGGACGTGCCACCCAACGGCGGATGAACCGGCATGAATACGAACAAACCGTGCGGGACCTGCTCTTCCTGCCCGGGCTGGAGGTGAAGGGATTCCTGCCTGAGGACGGGGTGGTGGGCGGTTTCAACAAGGTGGGTGCCGGTCTGGATGTCTCCCACGTGCATCTCGGGCGGTACCTGTCGGCGGCGGAATTTGCCGTCCGTTCAGCGATGGCTCCGCAGGTCGAGGCCTCGAAGCGGACCGTCCAACGGTTCCATGCGTGGGATCAGGGGGAGTTCTTTGGACTGATTCCCCTCGATGGGCCGAAGGAGCGGCGAACGTTCCCGCTCGTGGGCCTGCAGTTGATGACGAACGTCATGGCCACGCTGAAACGGGATGCCGAACCCGATGCAGACCGTCGCCAACGCGAGGCCATGGGCGTGGTCGTCAGCACGTACGAACCCACCGAGATCCGGTTTGGAGGATTTCGCGCGCCCATGACCGGCCGGTACCGGCTGCGCGCCAGCGGCTACAGCTTCTGGATGGGGCTGAAGTTTACGAACGTGTCGAAAGGCCGGCGCAGCGAGCCCGTGACCCTCTACGCGGACTCGGATCCGCGGATCCTGCGTCGGCTGGGCAGCTTTGATTTCGGGGTGGAACCCACCGTCTGCGAACTCGAGGTGGACCTGCTGGCCGGCGAAACCATCCGACCCGACGCCGCCCGGCTGCATCGGTCGCGTCCGCCCGATCACCGGAATCCGCTCACGGAGGCCGATGGCATGCCGGGCGTGGCCTTCCAATGGTTGGAAGTGGAGGGGCCGATCTTCGAGCAATGGCCACCGGCCGGGCATCAGGCGTTGTTCGGAGCCTTGCCGATCAAGGATCGGCCCAAGGCCGAGGGCGTGTCGCGGCGTCGGCAACGTCCGGCCGGGGTGACGGTCGAATCGGCGG
>JAIXZE010000153.1 GCA_027489875.1 Verrucomicrobiales bacterium | reverse complement strand
GCACCCCGGCCGGATCCGCTGTCCCTCGTCCAGCACGCCACCCGCGAAACCCTGCGTTCCCTCCACGCCTTCTCTGGTTCGGAGCCTGACACCACCATCACCAAGCTCGTCGTCGCCGGAGCCACCGGGCTGGAATCCTCCCTTTCCACCGCCCTCGCCGATCGCCTCGGCCTTCCCACGACCCATCTCGATCCCGCGGGTCCCCTGCGCATCACCGGCGAATCCGCCGCCGAAGCTCCCGGTGCCCTGGCCGCCCTCGGTCTCGCCCTCGGCCTTGCCGATCGCTCCGGCCTCCCGTTCGATTTCCTCAATCCCAAGCGTCCGCCCGTCCAACGCGACACCCGTCGCCTCAAGATCCTCCTCGGTGCCACCGCGGCCATCCTCGTGCTTGTCGCCACCTTTGGCATCCGCACCACCCTGGTGCGTCGCGAAACCGATCTCTACAACGAGGCCTACGCGGAACTGATGGATGCCGAGAAGAAGCGCCCCATCTACCGGCGCGGCATCCTTCAGGGCACCACCGTCGACACCTGGATCAAGTCCGGCCGCGACTGGACCGATCACTTCGCCCACCTTTCCGCCGTCCTGCCGCCTGCCGAGGATCTCTACATCAAGAAGTTCACCGTCAGCGGCCAGGGTTCCCTGCGCATTGCCGTCCAGGCCCGTTCCGGCGAGATCATCGCCCGCCTCGACAAGCAGCTCCGCGCCGCCGGCTACGACGTCAAACCGTCCGCCATCACGCCCGGCTCCGACCGCTACGGATACGACTTTGCTTCCGTCGTCGAACTCCTCATTCCGGCCAAGCTCAAGATCGACCTCACCAAGCTGAAGGTCCCCACACGTCCTGCCGACGACGGTTCGCTCGACCCCGAACTCATGAAGCGCGGAGGTGGCTCGTGAACCCGCGCGAAAAGGTCCTCGCCGCCGCCGTCGGCGGAATCTTCCTCCTCTTCGGTGGCTTCTTCGGGATCCGTTCCTTCGTTCTCAAGCCCGTCCTTGAGGTCCGGAAGAACCTCAACCTGACCCGCGAGAAGATCGCCAAGATCAAGGCGGACCAACGCGCGTTCTTCGCCGCCGAGGACAACCTCAAGGTCATTGGTACCCGTACCTTCGCCGACACCGTCGACCAGGCCGCCGCCAAGTCCGGCGAGATCCTCACCCGCACCATTGCCGACGCACGCCTCGCCGAATCCGAGTTCACCCGTTCCTTCTTCGGACCCCGCAAGCTCCGCGGAGCCCAGGAAATCGGCTGGAACGTCCAGGGCGACGGTCCCCTGACCAACATCGTCCACCTCCTGTATCTCCTCAACGACTCCCCCTGGGTCCACCGCCTCGAAAGCCTCTCCGTTTCCGCGGGCAACCGTCCCGGCGACGTCCGCGTCTCCTTCGCCTACCTCACCCTCGTCCTCGACCCCGCGCCCGACGTCACCCGCAAGGACCTCGCCGGGAAGCTCACCCTCGATTCGCCGGACCGCGCCCTCCTCAACGGCATCGTTTCCCGCGATTTCTTCCGTCCCTACCTCAAGCGTCCGCCGGCGCCTCCGGGAGCCAAGCCGGGCAATCCTGCCAACCCGGCCGTCGCTGGCCCGCCGCGTCCCCCGGGACCCGAGTCCTTCCGCATCGTTTCCCTCTCGGAGTGGCAGGGCCAGCCCGAGATCCACGTCCGCGACACCGCAGCCCAACGCACGCTCCGCTTCAAGGTCGGCGACGAAATGGCCGGCGGATCCATCGTCATGGTCGATTACCGCCCGCTTCCGTCGCCCTCGCAGCCCGGGCTCCTTTCCCACAGCCGCGTCATCCTCCGCATCGGTTCCGAATACTGGGCCATCGAGCGCGGACGCAGCTTCGCCGACAAACGCAAACTGGGTCCGGCCGAACTGCCGACCTCCCTCGCACGCAACCCGTGACCCACTCCACCCCTTTCCGTCCCCGCATCATGAAGTCGACCTCATTCCTCGCCGCGCTCGCCGCCCTCGGCCTTGCCTCCCGCGCCCTCACGTCCGCCCAGGCCCAGACCCCCGCTGAACCCGCCAAGGCGCCAGCAACCCCCGCCCAACCCGCTCCCAACGCACCCACTGCGCCCACGCCCAACCGCGAGATCATCGTCTCCGGCCAGGCCACGCCTCCGCCCCTCACCAACAATCCTGCCCGCAACATCCGGTTCCAGTTCGACGGCATCCCGTACTCCGATGTCCTCGAACGCTTCGCCCAGATGTCCGGCAAGCCCCTCCTTTCCGACACCAACATCGTCGGCAGCCTCTCCTACAACGACCCCACTTCCTACACGTTCCCCGAGGCCATCGAGACCCTGAACCTGATCCTCTCGATGAAGGGGGTCATGCTCCTCGACACTGGCACCCAGCTCCGACTCGTCCCCTTCAAGGACCTTCGCTCCCTTCCCATCCCCATCCTTCGCGGCACCGACCCTACCGGCGACGTCCGCCCCGGCGATGTTGTCTCCGTCGTCCTCGATCTCGAGGGCCTCGATGCCCGCGAGGTCGCCGAGTCCGTGACCCCCATGCTGTCGAACGCCGGTGCCGTCGCGCCGCTCGGCCGCGGCCGCCGCCTCGTCATCACGGACCGCCTCGCCAATATCCAGCGCGTCCGCTCCCTCCTGGCCACCCTCGACACCCAGGAATCCGCCGAACGCCAGATGCGCACCTACACGCTCCTCAACGCGTCCGGTGCCATCATCTCCGATCTCCTGAACCGCACCTTCGGCGTCGCCACCGCTCCCAAGCGGACCTCCTTCAATCCGAACACGAAGGCGATGGAGGTCCTACCGGCCGATCCCAAGGACTACATCACCGCTGTCTATGACGAAGCCTCCCGCACCCTCGTCCTCTTCGGCCCCGACGAACGCCTCGCCCTCGCCGAACAGCTGATCAACAAGTTCGAGCAGAAGGACGGAGCCGCCGGCGATGTCCGCATCTACTACCCGCAGACCGTCAAACCCGAGGAACTCGCCAACATCATCCGTCAGGCCATTCCCGCCGTTGCCGGTCCCAACGAAACCGCTGCCAACGCCGCCACCAAGGCCCGCGTCATCCCCGATGCCCAGCAGAACCGCCTGATCGTCGCTGCGCCCATCCCCGGTCAGCTCGAACAGATCGAACAGCTCATCGCCCGCGTCGACAAGGGAGCCATCCAGGGAGGCCCTTCCCCCAGCAACGCCTTCGCCAACGGCGGGACTCCCAACAAGTCCGGCTCCGTCCAGCTCACACGCATCTTCCGCCCGCGCTCCGGTGAGGTCACCAACGTTGCCTCCATCCTCACCCAGGCCCTCACCCGACGCGCCCCGAACGGTTCTCCTTCCACCACCGCCTCCATCTCTGTCGACGGAGCCTCCCAGTCGGTCGTGGTCTCCGGCACCATGAACGATGTCCAGATCGCCGCCGACATCGTCTCCCAGCTCGAAACCGGATCCACCCAGCCCGTCGCCCTCCAGACCCGTTTCATCGAGGTCGGTTCTCCCGAGGAAGCCAAACGCCTTCTCCCGCTCGTCGAACAACTCTACCGCGCCCAGACCACCACGGGCACCTCCTCGACCGCGGCCCACGCCCGCATCCTCACCGATCCCGATTCCGGCCGTCTCATCGTCACCGCCTCCGAAGATCACCTCACCCGCATCGAAGGACTCGTCCGCCAGCTCCGCGCCGAGAAGTCCGACCCCCAACCGCGCAAGCTCAAGGTCGTCACCCTCGCCAACACCCGGCCCGACGTCGCCCTTCCGTCCATCCAGTCGCTCCTGAACGAACGCCTCAGCGATCGCCGGTTCTCCTCGATCCCGAAACCCTCGCTCGTCGCCGACGCCCCCAACAACCGACTCCTCATCACCGCCACCGACGATCAACTCCGCGAGATCGAACAGATCGTCGCCATCGTCGACACCGCTCCCGAGGCCAACCGCCGCGACCTGACGATCATCCCGCTTTCCACGAAGCCCGCCTCGGAAGTCATCCCCCTCGTCAACCAGCTCCTCGGCCAGCTCCGCACCCCGAACACCGAGGCGCCCACCCTCATCCCCGATCCCACCGGCAAGCAGATCCTCGCCCTCGCCGGCACCAACGACATCGAACGGATCCGTTCCCTCGTCCGCCAGTTCGACACCTCCCCGGCCGCCGCTGCTCCCCGCTCCTTCAAGGCCGTTGAACTCGCTTCCCGCCAGGCCGCCGAACTCGCCCCGCTCGTCCAGCAACTCTACGCCGAACAGATCAAGGGCCTTCCCGAACCCGCCGGCGGACCCGCCACCGTCTTCGCCGAGACCAAGCTCAACCGCCTCATGGTCTCCGGTTCCGAGAAGGAAATCGCCCGCGTCGAGACCATCATCCGCCAGCTCGACCCCAACGACCGCAAGGGCACCAAGGAGGAAACCCGCGTCTTCCGCCTCCGCACCGCCTCCGCACCCGAGCTCGCCTCGCTCATCGAGAAATCCGTCAACGCCCAGGGCCAGCTCGTCCGCGTCATCCTCGACACGCGCTCCAACTCGCTCGTCGTCTCCGGCGACAAGGCCGCCGTCGATCAGGCCAGCCAGATCATCCAGCAGCTCGACACTCGCAACGACGCCGGCCCCCGCGAATTCCGCATCCTCGACCTCAAGTCCTCCGACGCCTCCTCCATCACTCCCACACTCACCTCGCTCTTCACCGAACTCCTCCGCGACCAGCACGGCCCCGAGTTCGTCTCCACCACCAAGATCACCGCCGACCCCGCCGGCAACCGCATCCTCGTCACCGGCCCCCGTGAGGAAATCGAGCAGGTCGCCTCCCTCCTCACCCGCCTCGACAACGCCCCACAGCAGGCTCCGGGCGCCCGCGTCTTCAAGCTCAACCAATCCGACGCCACCATGATGGCGCCCATCGTCACCTCCGCGATGATGCGCTACGACACCCGCGGCAACCCCATCCGCCGCGTCACCGTCACCGCCGACGAAAAATCCAACTCCCTCGTCGTCTCCGGCACCCGCGCCGACCTCCAGGACGCCGAATCCGTCATCGAGAAACTCGACAACGATTCCGGCGGCTCCGCCTCCACCCCCGGTTCCCGCGAACGCATCCTCCGCATCTTCGACATCAAGGGCGACCCCGACACCATCGCCACGCTCGCCAACAAGGTCTTCACCTCCCAGAACCCCCGCGCCACCGTCAACCCGGTCTCACTCACTCCCGAGCCCGCTTCCAAGCGCATCATCGCCACCGCCCCGGCCAACCTCATGGCCCAGATCGAGCAGGTCATCACTTCCCTCGACACCAAGCCGGAGCAGGGCACCCGCGAACTCCATCCCATCGATCTCAAGAACGTCACCGCCGCCGAGATCCTCCCGCGCGTCCAGTCCATCTATTCAGAGCAGGCCGCCGGCAAGACCCTCAAGCCCGCCACCCTCTATCCCGACCCTGGTGGCGCACGCCTCCTCGTGCAGGGCACTCCCGAGCAGGCCGCCTCCATCAAGCAGATCGTCGACACCCTCGCTGCTCCCGCACGCCCCTCCCGCGAAACCCGCGTGTTCGATCTCGGTCGCGTCTCCGAGGCCAACCGCATCCTCCCGCTCGCCCAGCAACTCTACCGCGACCAGCTCAACGGCAACCCCGAACTCGGCACCGCCGACGCGCAGTTCATCACCGACTCCCGCACCGGCCGCATCATCGTCTCTGCCCGCACGGACCAGATGACCAACATCGCCGCGGTCATCGAACGTCTCCAGGGCAACGTCGGCACCGCTGCTCCCACCCGCGAAACCCGCACCGTCGATGTCGGCTCCGTCTCGGATGCCCAACGCCTCGCGCCCCTCGTCCAGCAGCTCTACCAGGACCAGTGGAAGGAACGCTCCGAATCCGATCCCGCCGATGCCCAGGTCCTCCCTGATCCCCGCTCCGGCCGCCTCATCATCACCGGCAAGCCCGATCACCTGAAACAGATCGAGGCCATCCTTCAGCAGGTCGGCACCTCCAAGTCGACTTCCTCTTCTTCCTCCCGCGAGACCCGCATCCTCGACCTCACCACGGCCTCTGCCGTCGAACTCGCTGGCACCGTCCGCACCCTGTACCTCGAACAGGCCAAGTCCCGATTCGGCACCGCAACCCCCGACACGCTCATCACCCCCGACGCCGGAGCCAACCGCCTCATCCTCGTCGGCGAAACCAACGAGCTCGCCTCCATCGAGGACCTCGTCCGCAAGCTCGACAAGGTCTCCAACCAGTCCGCCTCCGCCCGCGTCTTCAAGATCAAGTCCGCCGAACCCGCCAAGATCGCCGAGATCCTCACCACCGCCCTCGTCCGCTACGACGCTTACGGCCGCCCCCAGAAACGCACCACCGTCTCCGTCGACGCCAAGACCCGCACCCTCATCGTCACCGGCGACCCCAAGGAACTCCAGGGCGTCTCCCTGATCATCGAACAGCTCGACCAGTCCCTCGGCACTTCCTCCGACCGACGCATGAAGGTCGTTACCCTCACCCAGGGCCGCGCCTCCACCCTCTCGCCCAAGGTCCGCCAGATCTTCGCCGACCGCATCAAGTCCCAGCCCGACCTCGGCACCGACGAAATCCTCATCATCGAGGACTCCGAATCCAACCAGCTCATCCTTGCCGGATCCGAACAGCAGATCGCCGCCGTCGAACAGATCGTCAACGACCTCCAGTCCGCCCAGACCGCCCGTTCCGCCCGGGAGACCCGCATCCTCGAGTTCTCCTCCGCCGAGGAACTCTCCCGCCTCCAGCCGCTCGTCCAGCAGCTCTACCAGGACCGCTCGAAGAACAATCCCTCCGATCCCGCCGACGCCGTCTTCGTCCCCGACACGCGCAACGCCCGCCTCATCATCACCGGCCGCACCAATCACCTCGCCGAGATCGACTCCATCCTGACCCAGCTCCGCGGCAACAACGCCACCGCCCAGCCGCGCGAGACCGTCATCCTCGATCTCACGACCGCCAACGCCGCCGAACTCGCGACCACCGTCCGCACCCTTTACCAGGAGCAGGCCCGCAACCGTCCCGGCGCTCCCGCCGCCGACACCCTCATCCTTCCCGACTCCGGCGCGAACCGCCTCATCATCACCGCCGCCACCAACGAACTCGCCATTGTCGAGGACCTCGTCCGCAAGCTCGACAAGGTCGGCAACCAGTCCGCTTCCACCCGCGTCTTCAAGATCAAGTCCGCCGAACCGTCCAAGGTCGCCGAGATCCTCTCCACGACCCTCGTCCGCTTCGATGCCTACGGCCGCGCCCAGAAACGTGTCGCCGTCTCCGTCGACGCCAAGACCCGCACCCTGATCGTCACCGGCGATCCCAAGGAACTCCAGGGCGTCTCCTCCATCATCGACCAGCTCGACCAGGGTCTCGGCACCCAGTCCGAACGCCGCATGAAGGTCATGACCCTCACCCAGGGTCGCGCCTCCACCCTCATCCCCCGCGTCCGCCAGCTCTACGCCGATCGCGTCCAGGCCCAGCCCGAACTCGGCACCGCTGAAATCCTGATCCTCGACGACCCCGACTCCAACCAGCTCATCCTCGCCGGTTCCGACGAACAGCTCTCCGTCGTCGAGAAGATCGTCTCCGACCTCCAGTCTGCCCAGGGTGCCACCGCTGCCCGCGAAACGCGCTTCATCGAACTCGGCTCCGCCGAGGAACTCACCCGCCTCCAGCCCCTCGTCCAGCAGCTCTATCAGGTCCGTTCCACCAACAACCCCACGGACCGCCCCGACGCCGTCTTCGTTCCGGACGTGAAGAACGCGCGGCTCATCGTCACCGCCCGCACCAACCACCTTGCCGAGATCGAACGGATCATCACCCAGCTCCGCGGCAATGACTCCGGCCTCCAGCCCCGCGAGACCCGCGTCATCGACCTCTCCACCGCCAACGCCGCCGAACTCGCCACCACCGTCCGCACCCTCTACACCGAACAGGCCAAGACCCGCCCCGGCGCTCCCGCGGCCGACACGCTCATCCTTCCCGACACCGGCGCGAACCGCCTCATCGTCACCGCGGCCACCAACGAGCTCGCCATCGTCGAGGACATCATCCGCAAGCTCGACAAGGTCTCCGCCCAGTCCGCTTCCACCCGCATCGTCAAACTCAAGTCCGCCGATCCCGACAAGGTCGCCGAGATCCTCTCCACCGCCCTCGTCCGTTACGACGCCTTCGGTCGCCCGCAGAAGCGTGTCACCGTCACCGTCGATTCCAAGACGCGCACCCTGATCACCACCGGCGATCCCAAGGAACTCCAGGCCGCCACCGCGATCATCGAGCAGCTCGACCAATCCCTCGGCAACAACGCCACCCGCTCCATGCGCGTCCTGTCGCTGCGCGAACGCCGCGCCTCCGAACTCGGTCCCCGCGTGAAGCAGCTCTTCCAGGACCAGGCCCGTTCGAACCCCGAGCTCGGCAACGGCGAGGCCCTCATCCTCGAGGACAACGCCTCCAACCAGCTCGTCGTCGCCGGCACCGAATCCCAGCTCAACGCCATCACCCTCATCGTCGAGAACCTCGAGATCCCCGACGCCGCCGCGGGCTCCCTCGTCCAGTCCGTCCGCCTCACCAAGGGCCGTGCCGAGGAAATCGCCTCTGCCGTCAATCGCGTCATCACCAACCGCCCCAACTACAACCCCGCCTCCCGCGTCTCCATCACCCCGGTCCTCGGTGCGAACTCCATCCTCCTCAACGGTCCCACCAACGCCGTCCAGGAAGTCCTCCGCATCGTCCGCGAACTCGACGCCGAAGGCTCCTCCTCCGAGATCGAGGTCCGCGTCTACAAGCTCGAGAACGGCAGCGCCAAGGAAGTCTCCGCCATCATCCAGCAGCTCCTCCAGACCGTCTCCCGCCGCCGTTTCTTTCGCGCCGGGGGTGGCGGTGGGGGCGGCGAGTTCACGGGTGGCGGGGAAGGCGGCGGCAACCGCGGCGGTGCCTCCGTCACCATCGATGACCGCTCCAATTCCCTCATCATCACCGGCACCGCCGATCACTTCACCGTCGTCGAGAAGATCCTTCCCACCCTCGACAAGGCCCCCGAACGCGCCGACCGCGATGTCGAATTCATCTGGCTCAAGAAGGCTCGCGCCTTCGACGTCGCCGACCAGATCGACTCCCTCTTCCTCGATCGCACCCGCAAGGATCGTCCCGTGGTCGAACCCGACCTCACCAACAACTCGCTCACCATCATCGGTCGCAAGTCCGACCTCTCCCAGATCCAGGACCTCGTCTCCCGCCTCGACGAGCAGGGCAAGGAATCCTCCTACCAGGTCCGCCTCCGCGCCCTCGACCGCGTCGCCGCCGAACAGATGGCCCGCCTCCTCGAGAACATCTATCCCCAGACCGCCCGCACCCCGCTCAAGATCGTCGAGAAGATCACCCCGCCCGAACCCGGTGCCACGAACAACCCCACCGACGTTGCCGTCGCCATCGACCGCGAGGCCAACGCCCTCATCCTCGCTGGCCCTGTCACCGACCTCGATCAGGTCGAACGCCTGATCTCCGATCTCTCCTTCAACTTCTACGGCAACGAAGCCGAGTTCCGCATCTTCCCGCTCAAGGACGCCGACCCCGTCCTCGTCGCCCGCACCCTCTCGGACGTGCTCAAGCAGGAACCCGTCCAGCTCCCGCCCCAGCAGCCCGGCCAACCCCCGCGCGTGATCAACCAGCAGCCCAAGATCACCGTCGTCGCCGAACCCCGCACACGCTCGATCGTCGTCCGCGCCCGCCCCACCGATTTCGCGCTCCTGGAATCCCTCATCAAGCAGCTCGACGCCGCCGGCGAGACCGCCCAGGTCTCCTTCAAGGTCTTCCCGCTCCAGCACGCCCAGCCGGAGAAGGCCCTCCCGCTGATCCAGCAGATGGTCGCCCAGCTCAACGTCACGCGCCCTGGCGATCCCGTCACCGTGACGGTCTCTCCGCGCGATCGCGGCCTCCTCATCGTCGCCCGCGAAGGCGTCATCGCCCAGGTCGGCAAGATGATCGAGTCCATCGACCAACCCGCGAAGAGTATCGAAGCCGACGTCCGCATCTTCCCCCTCAAGCGCGCCTCTGCCGCCCAGCTCGCCGTGGCCCTCCAGAATCTCCTCAAGCCCGGTCCCCAGGGCGAATCCACCCCCGAGGCCCGCGAACTCCAGGAACAGATCCGCCGCCTCAACGTCCGCACCTCCGACGACAAACCCGTCACCCTCGACCTCACCCAGCCCATCCGCATCAGCCCCGATCCCGCCGGCGCCGGTGGCAACCGCCTCATGGTGACGTCCACCCCGGACAACCTCACCGCCCTCGCCGCCATCATCGATGTCCTCGACACCCCCGCCATCGTCGACGGTGTCCGCGTCCGTTTCGTCCGCCTCGTCCACGCGGATGCCACCACGGTTTCCCAAACCCTCACCACCATCTTCACCCAGGGCGTCCGCCTCGCTGCCGGTCCCGGTGGCACCACCGGTGCGGAGCCCCAGTCCGATCAGGGCAAGGCCCTCGTCAACCCCCTCAACATCGCCACCGACGCCCGCTCGAACACCCTCGTGCTCGCCGGCCAGCCCGAGACCATTGATCTCGCGATGAAGGTCATCGCCGATCTCGACCAACCCCTCGAACGCTTCGTCACCGACGTCCGCCTCTTCCGCCTCAAGCACGCCTCCGCCCTGCGCCTTGTCCCGCTTCTCCAGTCCGTGTTCACCGAGGGTCCCGCCGTTCCCGGCACTGAAGGCCTCGCCACCCAGATCACCCGACTCCGCACGCTTCGCGAGGGCGGCGATCCCTCCAAGACCAGCGAGACCGCCAAGGCCCGCGCCGCGCTCACCCTGCAGGCCGACAGCCTCTCCAACATCCTGATCGTCGCGGCCCGCACCGACATGCTCCCGCTCATCGAGGAGGTCATCAACCAACTCGACATCCCCGCTGCCTCCGGTCTCGAGAGCGTCCGGGTCTATCCCCTCGTCAACGCCGACCCCGGTGCCGTCCAGAAGATCCTCAACGACCTCTTCAACGGCCAACGCGGTCAGAACACCCGTCCCGAGGATCGCCCGATCATCACGGTCGATGTCCGTTCCTCATCGCTCATCGTCGCCGGCAACTCCCACGCCTTCGGCATCCTTGAAGGCCTCGTCCAGAAGCTCGACCAGAAGCTCCCGTTCGACCTGCGCGAGATCCGCCTCATTCCTCTCGAACACGCCGACGCCTCCGTCGTCTCCGTCACTCTCCAGCGGCTGATGGATGCCCGCGTCACCCAGCGCGCCACGCTCAACGCCGGTGCCGCCGATGCCCTCAAGGTCATCATCATCGCCGACACGCGGTCCAACGCGCTCCTTGTCGGTGGCGGCAAGGAAGGCTTCGACCTCGTCGAATCCCTCGCCAAGCAACTCGACGCCGCCAGCCCCGCGCTCTCCGGCCGGATCCGCATCATTCCCGTCGTCCATGCCGACGCCCGCGTCCTGGCCACCACCCTTTCCGGCCTGTTCGACCAGCGCTATGCCGCGGCGACCTCCGCCGACATCAAGCGCCAGAAGCCGATCATCCTCCCCGATACCCGCGCGAACGCCCTCCTCGTCGCCGCCTCGCAGGATGACAACAAGACGCTCGACGAACTCCTCGCCAAGCTCGACGCGAAGCTCGAGAACCCCGCGCTCACGCTCACGGTCATTCCCCTGAAGAACAATGACTCGGGCCGTGTTGCCCAGCTCCTCGAAGGCATCTTCGCCGCCCGCATGCGTGCGATGACCCTGCCCGGTCAGCAGCCCCTGCCGTCCCAGCAGATCGAGGTCCAGCCGGATCCCCTCAACAACGCCCTCATCATCTCCGCATCGAAGGAGAACCTCGAACTGATCCAGGGTCTCGTCACCCAGATCGACGCCCAGCCCACCATCCCGGGCGGCGTCTTCGAGATGTTCACCCTCCAGTACGCCGACGCCCAACGCGTCGCCACCATCATCCGCTCCCTCGTTGACCAGGGCCTCTACCGCCCCGGCATGCCCACCACCGGCCCCCGCGGTCGCAACGCCGCCGAGAACATCCTCTCCGTCTCCGTCGATCCCCGCTCGAACACGCTCATCGTCTCGGCCTCGCCCGAGAACCTCAACATCGTCAAGGGCGTCATCCAGAAGATCGACACCAAGGACCTCGCGGCCACCGCCGACGTGAAGCTCTACCAGCTCCGTCACGCCCGCGCCTCCTCCCTCGCGACGATCCTTGAACAGTTCTTCCGCTCGAAGCGCACCGCCGATGCGATCGCGGTCAACGCCAACGAACGCTCGCTTCCCGTCGCCGTCATTCCCGATGACCGCGTCAATTCCATCCTGGTCACCGGTGGCAAGGAAGCCTTCGACCTCGTCGATCGCCTCCTCCCCCAGCTCGACGGCGAAGGCACGTTCTCCCGCCTGAACTTCCGCGTCTTCCCGCTCCAGAAGGCCACCGCCACCAAGCTCCAGTCCGTCCTTCAGTCCATCGTCGCCAACCGCCCCCCGAAGGTGAAGGGCGAGCCCATCGATCCCATCACCATCGTCGCTGATTCCTGGGTCAACGCCCTCCTCGTCGGGGCCACGGTCGATGATCTCGACATGATCGCCTCGCTGATCCAGCAACTGGATGCCGAGCCCACCGAGACCGGCCTCGCCATCCATGTCTTCCCCCTTTCCAAGGCCGATGCCCGCCGCGTCGCCACCACCGTCCAGGGACTCTTCCGTGAAACCACGCCCAACCAGGTCCTGCCCGTCACCGTCAACGCCGACGAACGCATCAATGCCCTCGTCGTCTCCTGCGGTGAGGTCGACGCCCGCCGCATCGGTGAACTCGTCAAGCAGCTCGACACGGACCAGGTCGCCCGCGTCGCCGAGATCCGCGTGTTCCCCCTCGAACACGCCCGTGCCGAGACGCTCTCCACCATCCTGACCTCGGCGCTCAACACCAAGCCCACGCCGCTCACCGAGCAGAACCCCAACGCCCAGTCCCTGCTCCAGTTCATCACCCGCACCGAGGAGGGCCAGGAGCTCGTCACCGCCGCCCTCAAGGAGGCCGTCCTCATCACGCCGGACATCCGCATGAACTCCCTCATCGTGTCCGGCCCCATCGAGTACATGGGTCTCCTCGAACAGATCATCAAGCGTCTCGACGCCTCCTCCCCGCAGCAGGCCAAGATCCGCGTGTTCTCCCTCCAGAACGCCGACGCCCGGCAGATGGCCGACCTGCTCACGCAGCTCTTCCGCATGACCACCGCTCCGGGCAACGGCACGCAACGCTCGGTCCAATACACCCTCGTCCGCGCCACCGATGGTCCCAACGGGGCCGGCGAGGAATCCGTCGCCTCCGTCACCCTCGGCACCGCCGAACAGAACGCCCTCACCGTCACCGTTGATCCGCGCACCAACTCGCTCCTCATCGGCGGCACCGATCACTACGTCGCCCTCGTCTCCCAGATCATCGAGTCGCTCGACTCCAGCCCCGCCGCCGAACGGACCTCCGAGGTCATCCGCCTCCGGAACTCCCAGGCGCCCGAGGTCGCCACCGCCATCCGCAACTTCCTCGACCAGGAACGCCAACGCCTCGTGCAGGTCCTCGGTGCCGACGCCATCGGCACCGCCCAGCGCATGCTCGAACGCGAGGTGGCCGTCGTCGCCGAGCAAACCTCCAACACCCTCCTCGTCTCCGCCAACCGCCGCTACTTCGAGCAGGTCCGGTCCATCATCGAGGAACTCGACACCGCCCAGCCCCAGGTCCTCATCCAGGTCCTCCTCGCCGAAATCACCCTCGATTCCCTCGGTGAACTCGGCATCGAGTGGAACCACGGCGGCTCCAAGGGCGATGTGAACTACGGCATCGGCACCGACTTCGGCGTCGCCAACCAACTCAAGACCCTCGGCGGGTATTCCACGGCCGTCTCCGGCACCGACTTCAACTTCCTGCTCCGTGCCCTCCGCACCGACGGACGCCTTGAGGTCCTCTCCCGTCCGCAAATCGTCACCGCCGACAACAAGCCCGCCACGATCAACATCGGCTCACGCATCCCGCTCATCACCGATTCCCGTGTCACGCCCCAGGGCGACACCATCAACTCATTCCGTTACGAGGACGTCGGCGTGAACCTCACGGTCACCCCCAAGATCTCGCCCGACGGCTTCGTGAAGATGGAACTCGGCACCACGAACTCGGCCCTCTCCTCGTCCACGGTCGAGATCAACTCCTCCGCGACGGTTCCCATCATCAACCAGCGCCGCGCGAACACCACCGTGTCGGTCCAGTCCGGCCAGACCATCATCATCGGTGGCCTGATCTCCACCACCGACGACAAGCGCGTGAAGAAGATGCCCGTCCTCGGCGACATCCCTTATGTCGGCGCGCTCTTCCGCTCCACCAAGTCCACCCGCGAGCGCAAGGAACTGCTCATCTTCCTGACCCCGCTCGTCCTCGCCAACAACCAGGAGAAGGTTCCCCTCGAGGATCCCCAGCGCATCACCCAGGAGATCATCCGCTCCTCCCGCTTCCACAAGGAGATCAAGCGCGACGAACTCCAGCGCGCGATCGTCGACCCGATCCTCCCCCCGGAGCCGCCCCCCGCCGCTCCCGACAACAAGCGCCGGAAGACCCCGCGCTCCTGAGCGGGCTGGGCGGCCAGCCGGCCGCCCATTTGCCAGGCGCGGGTCCCCCGCCTACGGTCGCCGCCATCGCGGCAGCTTTGGAAGGATCAGTCCGATCCGTCGGATCAGACTGATCGGACTGATCTCCCAAAGCCTCCGCAGCCCAAAAACCCAGGCATGCATCCCCGCAAGTTGCGGCCGGGCGGGGGGTACCGTGTCCTTCGCTCCTTCCAGGTCGCCACCCTCATCTACGACGGCACCGTCCGCTTCTGTGACGTCCATCTTGATCGTCGTTCCCGTACCCACGACCAGATGGTCCAGGCCGCACGCTCCGGCCGACAGAACATCGCCGAGGGAAACCGGATGGGTTCCACCAGCTCCAAGTCGGAACTGCACCTGACCAACGTCGCTCGTGCCTCCCTGGAGGAACTGCTCCTCGATTACGAGGACTACCTGCGTCACCACCAGCTTCCCCTGTGGAAGGCGGAATCTCCGGAGTCCCAGGCGGTGCGGAACGCCCTCTGGAACAGAACCTCCGAATCCTCCCACCCGCACCTGTCCGATCCCGGCGACGACGGCAATCGCGCCCGATGGGAAGTCTATCGCCCCTGGCTGGATCAACCCGATCCCACCCTCTCCGCCAACGCCCTGATCTGCCTCATCCACCAGGCCAACTACCTCCTCGACCAGCAGATCAGCGCGCTGGAACAGGCCTTCATCGAGGGCGGCGGCTACACGGAATCCCTCGCCGCCGCCCGCCTCCACCACCGCTCCAAAAAGGATCAGTCCGATCGGACTGATCGGTCTGATCCGTCGGATCCTCTCCCGCAAGCCCCCACCTGTCCAAAGTGCCAGACACCCATGCTCATCCGCACCGCCCGCTCCGGCACCAACGCCGGCTCCCAATTCTGGGGCTGCGCTGCCTACCCCACCTGCAAGTCCTCCCTCCCCATCTAAAGATCCGTCGGATCCGTCGGATCAGACTGATCGGACTGATCGGACTGATCCTCGCCCCAAGGCACAAAAAAACCGCGCCCGGGGTTACCCCGGGCGCGGTGTGCAGTCTTCCTTTGCAGCAGCTTACTTCTGCAACCGGAAGAACAGCGTCTCCGCTGTGGCTCCCAGGTTCACGGTGTTCTGGCCGTTCACCTCGATCACGGGTGCGTTCACCTCGGTCCAGCTGCCGCCAATCGTGGGTGCTGACCGCAACCCGAATCCCGTGGACGCCGCCGGCCACGAAACACGGACGCCGCTCGCCGTGGCTTCGATCTTCAGCGCGGGAGCCGCGGTTGCGCGCATGGCACCCACCCGCAGGCCATCAACCCGGAGCGCGGTGTACCCGGCTGCCGCGTTGCTCACGATGAACTCCAGCTTGTTCAGCCCCGGCACAAACCCGGAGGTCACGGTGAAAGGTGTCAGCACCGCGAACTGCGCCGTGTTCATCAGCCCCGTGCTTGCGCCGTTCAACCGGATGTCCAACCCGTCGTTGTCCGTCGCCCAACCGCCCAGCAACACGGCCGTCGTCGGATCAAATCCGGCGAGGTCGAAGGCCGTCACGTAGGCGTAGTTTCCAGCCAGCGACGCCACCGTGTTCAGTTCCGGCCCAATCCACTTGGACGTCGCCGAGTTCGCCAGCCACGGACCCGTGACGATCGGGAAGATCGTCGAGTTGTGCACCACCGGTACTGACACCGTCAGGTCGTTCGCGTTCGTGGTGAACGCGTAGTACGCATCCCCGACACCATCCTCCAGCACCACGCCATCCGGACCCACGCCCGTGTTGAACACACCCGGCACCCGCTCCAACACACGCACCACGGCCGCCGGAACGTTGGTGTTCCCGGCGCTGTTCCGCACGTTCACCACGTACGATCCCGAATCACCCAGAGCCACCGGTGCGATGCTCAGCGTGGATTCCGTCTTTCCGGTCAACGCCTGCCCATCCTTCGACCACTGATAGGTCATCGGCACCGTGCTGTCCGCCACCACCCGCAGCGTCAGGGTCTCTCCGACCAACCACGTGCCGCCGGTCGGGGCCGTCACGATGCGCGGCACCTGGACCGCCGGACCACTCTGCTTCCGCGCTCCACCCCGCAGGCCTTGCACCCGCAGGCCCGTGTAGCCGGCACCAGCGTTGTTGATCCGGAAATCGAGCGTGTTCGTTCCCGAAAGGAATCCACTCTCGACGCGGAACGCGCTGAACGTTCCGAACCCAGCCGTGTTCCGGATGCCCGTCGTCGCCCCGTTCAACAGCAGCGTGCCTTCGTTGTCCGACGCCCACTGCCCCGCAATGAAGGCTGTCGATGCATCCAGGCCCGTCAGGTCGATGGTCACGCGGTACACGTAGTCGCCACCCGCGGCAGCCGATGTCTCCACCCGCGGCCCGATCCAGGCCGACTGATCATTCGGCAGCAGCCACGGCCCGGTCACGATCGGGAACACCGTCGTGTCCTGAAGGACGGGATCCATCGGTTCGCCATCCGGGTTTGTCACCAACCGGAAATGCATGTCGGACGAACCGTCGAACAGCAGCGCTCCGTTCTCATCCACACCCGTTGCAAACAACCCAGGAATGCGTGCGAAGACCAACACCTCAGCCGGATTGCTCGTCTTCGAACCCACCCCATTCTTGATCTCCACCGTGTAGGTTCCTTCGTTGGCCGCCGCCGCCGCCTCGATCGTATAGGTGGCCTCCGTCGCGCCATTGATGGGTGTTCCGTTGCGCTTCCATTGGTAGGTCAGCGGCGGGGTTCCGTCACCGGAGGTCGTCAGCGTGATCGGCTCGCCTTCGACCACCGTCACACCCCGCGGATGATCCAGCACGGTCGGCGGCTCATCCGGCAGCTCCACCGTGCCACGCAACTCCACCCGCAATCCCATCGGGTTCACGCCCGACGGTGCGTTTGCCATCACGAAATCGATCGTGTTCGTGCCTTCGACAAACCCCGACTCGATCGCGAAATCCGTGAACCCGCCGAACCCGGTTGTGTTCACCAATCCGAGGCTCACGCCGTTCAGCACGATGTCCGTGCCCGAATTGTCCACCGCCCACTTGCCCGAGATCTTCGCCTTGCCCGGATCAAACCCGGTCAGGTCGAAGGTCGTCCGCATGATGTACTGACCCTCATTGTTGCCCGTGCCCTGTTGCGGTCGCGGGGCAATCCAGCGCGACGACGGTCCCTCTGCCATCCACGGTCCCACCGGGAACCCGGGCACCAGCGTGAACAGGTTCGGCCCCGGAAAGGCCGCGTCCGCGCTTTCGACCAGGAGGTAATGCGTGTCCCTTTCCGCATTCCCGAGAAGCGTGCCGTCGTCCTTCACGCCCGTGGAATACAGTTTGGGGATCGGGGCTGCAGCCAGTTCGGCGGCCGCCAGCAGCACGCCCGCAAGGAGTGCGCCCCGCCGATAGGGAAGGCGCGACATCAGGAGGTTCATGTCGTGGATTGGATGATTCGTTCACACCCCACGCAGACACGCGATGACGCCAGCAAGGCACACGCCCAGCCGTATCGGTCCGTTCTCAGGGGATGCATGCTCTTATACCCACAGGCCTCCCCACGTCCATCCCGACCTTTCCGCATCTGGCAACTGGCAACTCCCCTTTGCAGGCCGCGTGCCCCCACGCGGCGGTCCTCCTGCCCAGCGCCGGGTGAGGGCACCCGGCCTTCAAACTTGAATCTTCAAACTTCAAACTCCTCCCCCCTCACCTCCTCCTCAGCAGGTCCGTGAGGTTCGACAACGGCGCGCGATCCAGCAGTTGCGCCGGATAGTCCGTCGAGGTCTGGGGTACTCCGGCCGCCTGCTGCAGTTTCCTGCCGGCGCGTCCTCCCCAGAAGATGTTCCATGTCCGCTGCGTCGCCGGCATGCCGCCGCTTACCAGGCACACCTGCCGCCGGATGCCTCCGCCCATCAGTTGGAACTTCGCGTAGGTATCGAACTGGATGCTCTCCGGTCGCGAGATGTGGCACACGCGGCAACTCGTCCGGAAGCTCTCGTGATAGATGTCCGCCGCCGGTGCCGGGCTTTTCCATGTCTCCGGCACGAACCCCGCGTTGAACGGCATCGCCGTACTGTACCAGCCTTCGATCAGTTCGCGGATTGCCGGTGCCGGATCCGTGTCCAACACCCCTTGGTTCAACGCCGCGAACGCCTCCAACTGCGGTCCCACCTTCGCGTGGTACGTGAACGATTCCAGGTCGAAGGGCAGGAACGATGCCCCCAGATTCGGATTCCGTCCCACCGGTTCAAACGGCCGTCCTCCGTGGCACATCACGCACAGGTTCGGCATCGGCCGCGCTGGTCCGCCATCCAGGGAAAGCTCGTTCGCCAACAATCCGTTTTCGTCGAAGGCCGTGAACTTGACGAACCGCTGCGACTCCCTCGGACTCCGTCGTGAATACTCCATGCACACGGTCGCGATCGGCGCGATGTCATCGCGTGCTTCCTCGATGGTGCGGAAGTTTGTCACTGCCATCGCGATGTTGGGTTCCCCGTCATAACCGACGGTCTTCCGCATCGTGAGCCGACGCGAGAACCCGAGGTCGCCGAGGTTATAGTAGTAGGTCGTGACATAGGCACCGCTCGCGGGCACTGCGGTGAGGCTGGCCGGAAAGTCATTCCGTGCCTTCCAGGCCGACAGTGTCGCGGGCGCACGGATCGCCGCGTAATACGTCTCTGCGATGTGGGCATGATGCGGCGAGGCCGTCTCGGCATAGCTCGCGTTCGGAGCCAGGAATGCATTCGGTGCCTCCAGCGAGGTCACCCGCCACGGTGGCGCCGATGTCGTGGGCGTCGTTCCGTATCCGCTTGTCGCCGCCGGTGGCGTCAATTCCGGAAGCGTCCGTCCCAGTCCCAGCCGCACCGGCGTCACCGGCAACACCGAGACGACACCGCCCGTCGGGATCTCGAAGTCCACCACCACCGTCTTCCGGAATGCCGCCCGCGGCACCGGATCCGACAGGCTCGCGTAGTAGGCACCCGGTGCCTGGCGCGCATCCAGCACCTGGAAGCGGGTCGTCGTGGTCTCCGTCTGGAACAGGTTCAGTTCAAAGGGTCCCAGGTCGTGCTGACCCGGGCCGTGCACCGTCACCGGAAACAGGCTGTTGTTCACCAGCACGTCGAACGGGTAGTTCAACGAACGATCGGCCGAGATCTCGATCACGCTCCCAGCCGTCAGGCTTTGCCGCTGCATCCCGAACAGCACGCCGTTGTGCGCCATCGGGAAGGTGAAGACCTGGAACGGTGCCACCGGCACGCCTTCACTGGCTTCCATCCCCACGAACACGCCGCGCGCCTCGTCCATGCGCAGCAATCGCCGGCCGACCATACTTGGACTTCGGTACTCGATCTTCGGCCCTGCCGCCCCGCCCACCGGTGTCAGCCGTCGTCCATCCGGCGTCCGGACATCCAGCCAGAAGTATTCCGAAGGGCTGATCGCCTCCAGGTTTCCGGCGACATCCATCCGCGGGTTGGGTGGGAGGGGATGCGAGAACCCGTTCCCGAGGGGGATGACCGCATGCTCCAGGACCACCGGACCCGCGTACGCCGCTCCGTCTGCCGTGAACGATCCCGGCGGAAGGATGACCCCAAACCTGAAAAGTCCCGCGTTGACCGTTGATTCACCCACCGCCGGTATCCTCGACGCCTCCGTGCTGACTGGAATCATCGCGTATTCCTTCTCCGTCGGACGCCCCTCGAAGCGCCACGCCCACGAAACGTATCCCGGCTTCTCGATGGTCAGCACCATCGGTCCCACATGCGGCACGGCCACCAGTTCAAAGTTCCCGGCTGCATCCGTCACCGCGCTCCGCAGCAACCCCCCGATCTTCGCCCGTACGGTCGCGCCGGCGATCGGGGCGAGCGACTCTCGGGCGGACTGATTCCAGACCGCCACCCGGCCCGTGAACCGCCCCATCAATCCGCAGCTCAATGCCGCTCGGAAATCGATCGTCGTCGGGATCCCCGACGAGGGTTCCACCAATCCGTGGAACTGGATCACCGTGTCGCGATCCACCGCGAGGTTGAACACCGGATTCTCCCCGGTGGCCGTGGCCACGATCCGGCCTGCCGGCGTCATCGCCGCCCACGTGATGGCGATCGACTCCTGTGCATTCGATTCCACCTGCGCCTGGATCGTGACCGGACGCCCGCAATCGATGATCGGGACACGGATCCCGTCCTGCGTCGGCACGGTGCTCACCACCCGAGGTGGCTCCAGCGGGAACACCAGATCCACGCCCACCCCCGGAGCCGGACTCGGCACCTTGGCCGTCGTCTGGACGTTTCCGAAGCGCGCCTCGACAACGATTGGATACGCGTCTGGATCCAGCGGCGGAATCTGGAAGGCACCATCCGCATCCACCGCCACGGACGCCACGATCTTCCCGTTGTTCCCCAACACCGTGACCGTCGCCCGGATCTCACGCTGGAAGACCCGATCGCTGAACACCGCCGGCAACCCACCCAGGAAGTGCACGCGACCCGCGAGGACACCATCGCGTGCATCGGCGACCAGATCCCCGAGATGGAAGGTTCCCTGGGCCACCCGGAACGCGTCCTTCATCCCGCCGTCCAGATGCTGTGCACCGGCTTCCCAAACCACCCGGTAGTCTCCCGGGGACACGTCCGGGAATTCAAATCGTCCATCCGCTCCCGTCTCCTTCCGCACCACTTCTTCGCCGCCCGGATGCCTCAGCAACCGGATGCCCACGCCGGGCTGCGTTGTCGAGAACGGGAGGCCTTCGGCGTCGACGAAAGCCAGACCCAAAACCCCCGTTACCCGACCCGTCCGTCCAAACACCGGGTTCACCGTTCCCGATTCCGGCCCTGTACCTTTCGCATTCTCGCCCTGGACCATCAGGAAATACGTCGCGCCTTCCGTCAGCCCTTGGAGGATCACGTCCGTCGTGCGCAGGCCGCGCACCACCTGCAGGAAGTTCTTGGGACCAACGTCCGGATCGTCCCCGATGTAGAGCGTGTATTGCGTCACCAGGGGATCCCGCTCCCAGTGCAGGCTCAGCGCCGTGTTCAACGGGATCGCCACCAATCCCAGCACCTTTCCGGGCACCACCGCGGGATCCAGCCGGAAGAACTCCCGTCCCTCCTTCGCCGCAATTTCTGCGGTCAGCTCCGACGTGCCCGTCGGTACACCGGGCCAGGGGAGCCACTTCTCCAGATCGCCCGAGACCGTGAGCTCGCGCGGCACCGCGTCGGGCTTCCATTGGATCCGCACGCTCCCGGTCTTGGCGTCGTACTGGATGCCCAGTGGTGGCGTGGGGTCTTCCTGGGCGCGCAGGAACAGCGCGGACAACATCAGGCAGAGCAGCGTGGCAGCAAGGCGTGGGTATTTCATCGGAGACCTCCGGCAGGGAAGGAATGCGCTACGGATCAATCATGGGTATTCCGTCCCTCGCCGCCCGACAAGCCCTGAAACCACCAGGGAAGCCTCAAACGCCAACCCCGCCGGGTGAGGGCACCCGGCCTTCATTTTCGGTTCTGGGAACTGGAGACTGGCAACTCCAGCTGTAGGCCGCGTGCCCCCACGCGGCGGTCATCCTGCCCAGCGCTGGGTGAGGGCACCCGGCCTTCAAACTTCAAACTTCAAACTCCGGATC